>CASFOT010000081.1 GCA_949296305.1 uncultured Erysipelotrichaceae bacterium | reverse complement strand
GTGGGGATTATCAACCATTTTTCAGGTAATTTTATATAAATGATGGCTTAAGATTGCCTGTTTTCTCTTTAAAAGTGGAGATTAAAAAAGACCGTATGACAAAGTCTGCTCAAAGAGCGACTTTGTCAACGGTCTGAAAGGCTGTTGAACAGCCTTGATTATTCTTAGATCGGTTTAAAATATTGCAATGCCTGGCAACCTCTGCCCGTATGTACGCCAACAACACTGACCAGTTTGATCACATTCACATGTACATCTCCGAGCGCTTGCTCGATTTTTTTACGATAAACTTCAGCTTGCTGCAGATCATCGGCATGGGCGACCGTGATGACATAATCGTGATCGACACCTGCCTGTTTCATGCGTTCGATCACCGTGTCCATCGCTTTTGACATCGTCCGCACTTTACCGGCAACGTCAATTTTTCCTTGGGTCTGTTCATTGATCGCTAAGATTGGTTTGATCTTCAGCAATCCCCCCAGAGCAGCTGCCAAAGGAGTCAAACGTCCGCCGCGTTTCAAATGCTGCAGATCATCCGGCAACAAAAGCGTATCGGTCGAATGAATGACCGCAGCACAAGCCTCTTTGATTTCTTCCATGCTTTTACCATTTTCATTCATGCGTTTAGCCAAACGAATCAAATATCCCTGTACGACCGCAGTCACATGGCAATCTACATATTCAAAGGCCAAATCTAATTGTTTTGCGATCATGCCCATCGCATTAATCGTGCCAGAAAGCCCGCTGCAGATCGGCACCGCAAAGATCCGTTCATATCCTTCTGCTTTTAATTTTTCAAATAATTCTTCGATCTTACCCAGAGATGGCAGAGAAGTTCTCAGCATCTTTCCTTCGCGCATCTTTTGATATACTTCATCGATCGTAATATCTACTGAATCATTATAATTCTGTTGATCATCGCTTACTTGCAACGGCACGCTGTAAATACCATCTTCCCACAATTGTTCAATGGTTTCTCCTGTACCACTGTCTGTTACAAATGCAGTTTTCATCTGCGATCACTCCTTTCTGTCTTTATGAAATACCTTCCACTTTTTTCTGATATTGGATTGCCACTACTCCTAATCCAGTATGTGCCGCAATGACCGGACAAACCGGACTGCGTTCAATGACACAGCCTGGGAAGGTCTCTTCCAGCAATCGGCGCAAGGTATCGACATTGTCTCCGCCCTCGCTGTCTAACAAGCGCAATTCATACGTAGCCGGGTCAAACCCTTGTTCTTTAGCGGCTTCTACCATGCGTGATAACGCTTTTGACATCGTGCGCACTTTATCAAGAACATCCACTTTTCCCTGTGTAGAAATGTTCAGCTGCAAGATCGGTTTGATCTTCAACATGCTTCCTAAAGCAGCTGCCAATGGAGTCAAACGGCCGCCGCGTTTGAGATGTTCCAGATCATCTGGCACCAATAAGGTATTTGCGCTTTCTGCACTGTTTTTAAGACGGCGTTCGATTTCTGCCGGTTCCAGTCCTTGTTTTGCCAGCGCAACCGCACATTCTGCCAAATATCCTTGTGCATTCACCGTCGTATATGGATCGATCATCGTAATTGGCAGATCTGCACGCTTTGCGGCAGCTTCGATCATGCTCGCGGTTGATGAAATGCCCGCAGATAATGGTACAGCAATGACATGCTCATATTCCTGTTCCTTCAGCTCTTCAAACAATGCTTCCACACGTCCTAGCGGCGGCATCGATGTCGTCGGCATCTCCCCACGACGCAAACGATCATATAATTCCTCCACGGTGATATCCACACCATCTAAAAATTCTTCTTCTCCGCATTTTACTTGTAAAGGCAGATAAAAGATGCCTTTTTCCTTTGCTTGTTTTTCGCTCCAGCCTGTTCCGCTGTCACTGATTACTGCTATTTTCAAATTCTTTTCCTCCACTATTCCATAATAGATCGATGCAACGTTTTCTTGATCGAAATCTGTGAGAACACCAAAAGAACAGCTGCACATCAACCTGGTTTTCACAAACAGAAATCCTGTTTATTGCTTATATATAATAGCATAGTCTATGCCCTTTTGCATGAATTTTGATGAATTCACCTTTTGTTTCCATGCCATTTATATTATAATGCACTCGGTGATGCTATGTATCGAATCAAAGAAGATTCAACTTCAGAGTTAGAAATCAAAAAAAGCCGCTTTATCACTTATCTGCATCGTACGAACAGCGAAGAAGAAGCAAAGGCATTTGTCCAATCCATCAAAAAGCTGCATCCCAACGCCACCCATCATTGTTATGCCTTTTTGATCGGAGAACAAAGTGAGATCCGCCGCAGCAATGACGATGGCGAACCTGCAGGCACTGCTGGGGTGCCGATGCTGGAATGTCTGGATCATCATCAGATGCAAGATATCACTGCCGTAACCGTTCGTTATTTTGGCGGTATCAAGCTTGGTGCAGGCGGCTTGATCCGCGCTTATGCAAAAAGTGTTTCGCATGCATTAGATGAAGCTGTCCTCGTAGAAAAAAAATGGCTGAAACGATATGAACTTCATTTTGACTACGCGTTGATCGGACGATTAGACCACTATTTTCGTGAAAAAGGGATCCTCATCTTGGAAAAACGATATGAAGAAGATGTATGCTATGCATATTTATGTGAAGAAGACAATCGAGAAGAAATCTGCTCGCTTACCAATGGAAATTATATTCCGGTCTATGATAAAGAGGTCTTATGTGAAGTTGATAAATGATGGAATCCCTCAAGGATCAAATCGAAGATCATGTATCAGATTTGATCTTTTTTTTTGCAGCGATCAGACCTGAATCTCCTTTTCCTGTTTGGTGAACATAAAAAACGGTTCGAAGCTCCTTTCGAACCGTCCGATCATCCTCCATCTACGTCATTCTTCCTCTTTGTTCAACAGATGAAGCTTATCAAACAGATAGAACAATAAAGACATCCCCATCGCAGTGATGCATGCAAGCACCATGCCTGTCAATGAAGTAGTACCAATCACTACGACCACTCCGCTCAGGCCGGTAACAAAGACAACAGATGTTAAGATCAAATTGATGCTCTTGCCATAATCAACTCGTTTATCAACCAAGATCCTTAGACCACTGGTACCGATCATACCGTAAAGCAAGAAGCTGATACCACCGATCACAGGATTTGGTATCGTTTGGATCAATGCTGCTAGAGGACCAATAAAAGAACAGATGATCGAAAGGATCGCTGCACCCGCGATAACCTGAACGGAATAAACACCCGTTATTGCCATAACACCGATGTTCTCTCCATACGTAGTTGTTGGAACTGAGCCGATAAAACCTGACAGCATCGTAGAGAAGTTGTCTGCAAACAATGACCGATGTAGTCCCGGATCTTTGATCAGATCGCGTCCAACGACTTCTCCAGTAACGATCTGATGACCAATATGCTCAGAAGCAATAACTAGGATGACCGGCAAGATCATCAAAATGGCACTAAGATTAAATTTGGGCGAGGTATATGCAGGAAGTGCAAAGAAATGAGCTTCCATCACCGGTGAGAAATCGATCATCCCACAGCACACAGCAGCTAGGTATCCGCAGATGACCGCGATCAAAATAGGAATGACGCTCAAGAATTTCTTGAAACAAACACTGCCTACGATTGCAACACCTAATGTCACGCCAAACACGATCACGTTACTTGGATCGATCACTTCATCTAATAAACCTGCCGTGCTGGCTGCATTGCTTGATAATTCTAAACCAATCAAAGCTACGACCGGTCCCATTGCAGCAGGAGGGAGAACGATATCGATCCATTTCGTCCCAAATTTTTTGATCAGGGCAGCCAGCAGACAGCCACAAAAGCCAACAGCGACGAAACCGCCAAGTGCATACTCATAGCCAAACTGAGCAATAACGATATTTGCAGGTGCAATAAAAGCAAAACTGCTTCCCAAATATGCCGGTGCTTTTCCTTTCGTGATCAACATAAATAATAAAGTTCCTATACCGTTCATCAATAAAACGATCGCCGGATTGATTCCAAACAAGAACGGCACCAGCACAGAAGCGCCAAACATTGCAAACATATGCTGAATGCTTAATGGCAGCATCAGTTTAAAAGGAACTTTTTCTTCAATTTGAATAATTCTTTTAGCCATATTTTTCTCCTTTTTATTAAAACCTACTTCGTTATATCACATGATTTAATTATTTGATCTGACCTGTTTCTTAAACATTGATGGATCGTTTGATCCCTGAATTCAGCCATTTGTCAAAAATATCCGCAAAAGTTAAAAAATGGATGCCGCCTATCAAAGTAACAGAGACATCCATGATCAGATCAAATACATATACTGTCATCAATTTTATGCATCTGCCGTGTCCATGCGGTCATCGACCGCATCAATATGACGTTCACACAAGGTCTTATAAATAGCCAATGGCGGAAGACACTCCATAGCTGTTTGGTAATATCCTTTTGCTTCTTCTAAACCGCCTTCCCATTCCAACTGCAGACCCATCAAATATAGGACAATGCCTAAGGAATACCCTTTAAATGTATTGGCATTGACTGCATCTTCCATGGCATTGAACAGATCATGCCGGCCTTCTGCAATGACCTGATAGCTCCATTCGCTGCAAAGAATAAAAGGATTGTTTCCTGTATCACGAATATCACTCAACAGCTTCAGTGCATACGTATAGTCTTTATGATTTAAGAAATAATGATAATATAATTCTAAAATTTTCTCTAGTTCTTGACCGCCATAATTGGCAATTGCTTCATCCAAAGCCTCTTTCAGCTCATCCATTCGTTTCAAAGAACGAAGTGCATTAAACTGATAAAGATCACACGTATAGTTGCCCAGCATCTTGCGATTCCGCGGTTCATCGCATAATACCAAGATCTTTTCAAAATCACCTGCTTTGATTGCTTTGCTCATCGCATTCACTCGCTGATATTTCAACAGCAAATACCCAAGGCCAAAAACGATCAATACAACAGCCAAGATCCAAACAACGATCATATTTCCCTGATTATCCATGTTTTTTCACCACCTGTTCGTTTGTTCATACAAGCAACATTATAATAAAATGCAGGTGAAACTTCAACCAGATTTGCTAAGTGCAGCTCCCTATGGTGCTCATCCAAGATTCAACATGTCAAATACGCCCATACCAAAGAAAGCAAGCAATGCCATCAAAATCAGGAAACCAAATGCGTATGGAAATACACGTTTGAGCAGTTCACCATCTTTTCCGCTTTCATTAACTGCAACTAATCCTATTGCCAAGCTCTGTGGTGCCATCATCTTGCCCACAGCAACACCTAAGCTGTTTAAAGCAACCATCCAGTATGCGTTAGCACCGATTGCTTCTGCTGCCTGCAGCTGTACATTACCAAACAGAACAGATGAACTTGTACCGCTTCCGGTAACAAATGTTCCTAACGCACCGATCAATGGTGCAGCAAATGGGTAGAATGAACCTAATGTCAACACGAACATATTGGCAATGCTAGCAATCATTCCGCTGTATCCCATGATCTTTGCTGTTGCCAATACACATAACATCGTCACCATCGTCTTTGACATTTGCACAAGCGTTGCTTTTAATACACGAAGCATGCCCGTAAACGATGCGCCTTGGATAAATCCGCCAATGAAAGCAGATAAGAAGATCCAGATTCCTGGTGTATTGATCCAGGTAAAGGTATATGGCGAAGCACCTTCTCCCGTGTAAATTGGCACTGCACTGCTGAACTGATTCAAGAACGCATTGAGTGGTGCAACCAATTTGCTCGTTGATAACAAAAATACAAATACAAGAATGAACGGTGCCCAGGCAATCAAGGCATCTTTTAAATGAATGCTTTGTTTTGTTGTCTGTTCCATACGATATTCATCAGGCGTTCCAGCACGTTTTTCATGACGCATGGATACAACGATCGTCACTAACAAAGAACAGATGGATCCTACGACAACCGCTAATTCACTGCCGACAAAATACGCAACGGCCAATTGAGGCAGCACGAAGGAAAGTGCAGATAGAAGGGTGATCATAAATACCCCTTTTAATGCTTTGATTCCCTTACCAGTAATGATCACCATCAAAAACGGCGCTAAGATCATAAACGGTGCCAGCTGTAAAGTTTCTGTGAATGCCAGCGTTGCGTTGTCCAGACCAACCAAATTTGCCAAAGTCACGGTTGGGATACCGATCGAACCAAACGGTGTAGGGGTACCATTTGCTACCAGACATACCAGACATGCCAATAATGGAGGAAAGCCTAATCCGGCTAACATACCCGCAGGAATGGCAATCGCGGTACCAAAACCTGCCATGCCTTCCATAAATCCGCCAAAACACCATCCAATCAGTATCACCAAGATGCGCTTATCTGCAGATACGCTCGTGATCATCTGTTTGATGATTTCCATTTTCCCTGTATGCAGAGAAAGGTTGTATAAAAATACTGCAGCGATAATAACCAAGATAATTGGCCAAACTGCCATCGCAAAGCCCTCCAATGCAGCAGTTGCCGTATCGAGAACTGGCAGCTTCCATACACTGATTGAAAGGATAGCCGCTAATATCATCGCTACAAAGCTTGCTTTATATCCAGCCATCTTAAATCCGCAAAGTGCGATGATCATCCATAAGATCGGGCTCAGGCCCAAAAGGAACATACCAAATTCCATCCTTCTCCCACTCCTTTTTCTGTAACATTATAAAGAATTCACATAGGAAAGTACAGTTCTTTTCACTGTTTTTCCACTCTTTCCCAATCTTTTTTCCACAACGTTTCATAAGCCGAAAAAGATAGAGGTTACATTGACAAAAGAAAAAAGGAGGTCACGATGACTTCCTCTTTAAAACAAGGATAACTGATTTTCTTCCTGCAATCCTTCCAGTGCATTGAGCGCATCCAGTTTTTTCAACAAGGAACCGCTGAGCGAACTTCGTTTCAACAGATCTTCTTTTGACAAGAATGGTGCTTCTTCCCGTGCTTTTACGATGGATTCTGCAACGCTGGCGCCCAGTCCATCAATGCTGGTAAATGGAGGAATGATCGCATTCTTATGCTCTGTATCAATGATAAACTCGCTGGCCGCCGATCGATTGATATCGATATTGGAGAAATGATATCCGCGCAGCACCATCTCTAATGCTAATTCCAATGTCGAATACGTATCTAAGTCTTTTTTGCTCGGCTTCACATTACGATCATTGCTGCGAGAAAGCTCTTGGATCTGTGCCATGCGCTGGCGAATGCTGGCCTCTCCATTGATCATCGTCTCGATGTCATAGGCATCGCAGCGAATGGAAAAGAACATGCAGTAATAAACCAACGGCATATGGACCTTGAACCAAGCAATGCGTACGGCCATCATGACATAAGCGACCGCATGTGCTTTTGGGAACATGTATTTGATCTTCTTGCAAGAATCGATATACCAGTCTTCTACTCCGTTTGCTTTCATTTCTGTGATCCATTCATCTTTCAAACCTTTTCCTTTACGAACAGATTCCATGATCGTAAAGGCAAGCTTTGGCTTCATTCCTTTATGCAATAAATAGACCATGATGTCATCACGACATCCGATAACGCTTTTCAGCGTACAGATGCCGCGGTCGATCAGATCTTTTGCATTTCCTAACCAAACATCGGTACCATGGCTCAAACCAGAGATCTTCAGCAGCTCGTCAAAGGTCGTCGGTCTGGTCAGCTCTAAGATCCCACGCACGAAAGGCGTGCCAAATTCAGGCAGACCGGCTGCACCGGTTTCCTCTGTATTTTTGCTCGTATCGATATTCAATGCCTGTACGCTGGAAAAGATGCTCATCGTCTCCGGATCATTCATCGGTATCGTGCGCACATCAATTCCGCTCATGCGTTCCAGCATCTTCATCGCCGTAGGATCTACATGGCCCAAGATATCAAATTTTAAGATATTATCATGGATCTGATGGAAATCGAAGTGGGTCGTCTTCCAGTCTGCAAACGGATTGTTTGCTGGATACTGAACCGGGGTAAAGTCATGCACATCCATATCGAGGGGCACGACAACGATTCCGCCAGGATGCTGGCCGGTCGTACGCTTCACCCCTTCACACAATTTCGCCAGATCCATGCGTTTCGGATTGCGCATCGTTCCTTCGATGCCCATTGCTTCCTCAAATCCTTTGATGTACCCAAACGCTGTCTGTGTCTGAACGGTACCAACGGTACCTGCACGAAAGACATGTTCATCACCGAAAACTTCTTTCGTGTACGCATGTGCCCTTGGCTGATAATCACCGGAAAAGTTCAGATCGATATCCGGTACTTTATCACCCTCAAAACCTAAGAAGGTTTCAAATGGTATGTCTTGTCCATCGCCACGCATGATCGTGCCGCAGTTGGGACATTTCTTATCCGGAAGGTCGAAACCATTGAGCACGCTGCCATCCGTGTAAAAATGGGAATACTTGCATTTTGGACAAACATAGTGGGGAGCCAGCGGATTTACTTCTGTGATCTCAGACATCGTCGCGACAAAACTAGAACCGACCGAGCCACGGCTGCCGACCAAATACCCGTCATCCAGGCTCTTTTTTACCAATAGGTGCGAAATGTAGTAAACCACATAATAACCGGCGCCAATGATGGCATCCAGCTCTCTTTTCAAACGTTGTTCAACGATATCCGGCAGAACTTCTCCATATTTCTTATGAGCATTTTGATAACAAATTTCACGCAACTTCTGATCGGATCCTTCAATATCCGGCGGATATAACTTATCTTTTACTGGATAGATCATCTCGATCTGATCAGCGATCCGGTTTGTATTAGTCACGACAAATTCATACGCGCGTTCTCCTGTCCAGGCAAATGCATCCAGCATCTCTTTCGTCGTGCGTAAATGCTGATCCGGTGCATGAAATTGATGTCGCTTCTCGGAATTATAAATATACAGAGGATGGCGCAGTCCACCAATGGCTTGGGAATTGATATAAATGTCACGGATCCTCTTTTGGTTGGGATGAACGTAGTGCGCATCACTGGTTGCTACGATCGGTTTACCGAGTTCATCCGCCATATCGATGATGCCATTTAAGATTTCTTTCAATCGTGCTTGGTCGATGATCGAATTTCGATCGATCAGATACTGATAATTCGCTAATGGCTGCAGCTCGATATAATCATAAAACTGCATGACTTCCCTTAGCACATCCACATCCCGTGTTTGAGCCATCTCAAAAACTTCCCCATTTGCGCAAGCAGAACCGATCAACAAATTGCCATTCATACGGCGTTTCTCGATCTCGATACGCGGAATGCGCGGTTCAGCAACTCCTGATAAGGCTGTTTTTCCATTATAAGCAAGATACGTTGTATGGCTCAACGTAACCAATTCAAACAGTTCTTTCAGACCGCATTGGTTTTTTGCCAGCACGACCACATGTTTCGTACGTACTTTCTTGAAGCTTTCCGGGTTCTGCCGTCCCTGCAGATCGTTCAATGTCTGAATATCGCGAAGTTCATTGAGCATATGCAAAAAGGTCTGGGCGAGCACATCCGCATCATAATCCGCTCGATGGGCAACTTCTTGATCATAAGCGATCCCATAGGAACGAGCAATTGCACCCAATGTATAAGATTTTCGCTCTGTTTGCAAAGAACGAGCCAGATCCAATGTATCAATGACCGGATTGGTCAATGGTTTTCTGCCGATTCGGCGTAAAGCACTGTTCAAAAAAGAAAAGTCAAAAGAAGCATTGTGTGCAACTAAGATATGATCTCCGATAAAATCAAGGATCTGATCGACACATTCCTCAAAAGAAGCAGCCTGTTGAACATCCTTTTCGCTGATGCCGGTCAGTTCTGTCGTAAAAGCACTCAGCTCATGCGGCGGCCGTACAAACAGCTGCAGGCTCTTGACACAAGATCGGTTTTCAACGATCACACCGCCAAATTCAATGATATGGTCATAACGGGCGGATAGTCCCGTCGTTTCCAAGTCGAATACACAATAGGTCCCTTCCTCTAAGATCGTATCATTTGGATGATATACGATTTGCAGGTCAGGATCGACCATGTTCATCTCCACGCCATACAATACTTTCATCGGTTTCTCGCGGTTCTTATTTACCGCTGCCAATGTCGACTGTGCTTTTGGAAATGCTTGAGCAACCAGATGGTCTGTGCAAGCAATGGCATCCATGCCCCATGCATCTGCAGTCTTGATGAACTGTGCGATATCACAAACGCCATCCATTTCTGAAAAGTTTGAATGCACATGAAGCTCTACCCGCTTTTCTTCTGCCAGATCATTGCGCTTAGGTGCTTCAACTTTCTCGATCTGATTCGGCATGAACACTAGATCTGACAAAAATGAATCCATTACCGCTTGTCCATACGCTGTGACGGTATCGCCTTCTCTTATGCTTTCTAATTCTTCTTTTGTCGTCGCGCCACGTTCGAAACGCTTGATGATGATCGCATCATCATCGTCGCTCAGATACAATGTCTGCATGCTTTTTCCATTTTTAAATGTCGTGATCTCACTTTGGAAGATATGTCCATGGATCATCACATTTGACATGCCGTCTTGCAGGTCTTTGATATCGACCTTCATGTAATCTTTTAATGATATCTTGCGATGTCTGAATCCATGATCTTTTTTAGGCTCTGTCAAAGGCGGATTCTTGATCGGCACATTTTCACATTTAACCACGGGGATCGCTTCTGATACTTGTTTGATCTCGATCTTGATCTCCATGGTAATTCCTGCTTTTTCCAAAAAATCTTTTAATAAGACGACGCCTGCATCCAGCTGTTCTTTGATCATTTCATCTTGTACTTGATAGAGGATCGTATGTTCATGAATGGAAGGCATCACTTCTTCGAAGATGCGCGCACTTGGTTTCCGCTGTGCCAGATGCTGAATGTAATCCAATAGATCCCTGATTGCAACATTTCCATCTTCAGCTTCTATCTGCAGGTCGATCTTCGCTTTCAGATACATATGCAGACGCGAAAGCAAGCGATGATACACCATATAGGGCAGGGCTTTTTTCAACTTTATCTGTAATTCAAGAAGATTGTTATTGCGATGATAGACCGGACGCATCGAAAAAGAACCTGTCTCGATCCATGATCTGGATTCTTCATCCAATGCCAGTTTATTCACAAACTCTTTGATTTTCAGTTCCATCTTGATCCCTCTTTTCAACGATCCGTTTTAAAGATGAAAAAGAGGAGCGGATCATACTCTCTCTTTCTTCAGCTCAACTGCCAGACGATGACATGCCTCTTTTAAGATCGAAGCAGGACAGGCAATATTGATTCGTTCAAAACAAGCGCCTTCTTCGCCAAACATGATGCCTTCATTGAAATGCAGGCGGGCATGTTTCCGCATGCGCTGCTGTAACCGTTCAGGGTCTTTTTCATAAGCAGATAGATCGACCCACAGAAGATAGGTACCCTCTCTAGGTGATAAAACAGCTTCAGGCAGTTCTTTTTGTAAAAAGGCTCGTACATAACGCTCGTTTTCGTCAATTTTTTGATTCATCTGTGCACGCCATTCATCACTATTCGCATGCGCTGCCTTGCTTGCGCTGAGCGCAAAGCAATTCGGTGCACTGATGCACAGCTGATCGATGACAAATGCTTTCCAACGTTTTTTATATTCTTCCTTATGAAGAATGATATGAGAACATTCAGCACCAGCGATATTAAAGGTCTTTGTCGGTGCTACACACGTAATGATTTCTTCTTTATATTCGGGTGCAATGGTTTCTAAAGGATGATGAACATAACCTTCTTTGATGATATCGCAATGGATCTCATCACTGATGATCCACTTATGATATCGTTTTGCGATCGCACACACACGTTGCAGTTCTTCAATCTTCCAAACACGTCCTACTGGATTATGCGGAGAGCATAAGATCATCCCTGCAACGGTCGAACGGCTCATTTTTTCTTCGAGATCTGCAAAATTCATTTCGTAACGGCCATCTTCATGATGAATCAAGGAACTCGTCACGCAACAGCGGCGGTTTGCTTCGATCTGACGGCGGAATGGATGATAAACCGGTGTCTGAATGAGCACGCCATCTCCTTCATTGCTCAGCAATTGCAATAAAAGAGAGATTCCTTGGACGACACCATTGGAAAAGAAAAGATCCTCGATCGGAAAATGCCAGTGAAAATGACGCTGGTAATACGCTTGTACACATTGTTTATAATCCTCCTGCATTCCATTGGTATATCCATAGATCCGTTCATCTACACGCTGGCGCAATGCTTCTATGATCGCATCGCTGCAGGCAAAATCCATATCAGCCACCCATAGTGGAAGTTCGTCTTTGGCTTTGGCTCCTTGCCATTTCTCACTGTCTTCTCCTCGTTCGATCAATTCTTCAAAATCCATCTTTGTTCCCTCCTATTTTTTGCGCAGTTTCTTTTTTCTTCCGATCAGCAAGCTGCCGGCTGCAGCAACCAGCATAATGGTCAGCCCATATGGCCAAACCAGATCTGTCAGCGTATCGACGATCACTGCTGTGATATCACGATCGATCGTTTGATCTGCAAGGATCGCAACCCTGGCGGCTTCTTTATCATCATAGAGAATCACAGCTTCGGCGATCAGCTCCCCTTTGGCGACCGGTGCCTGTGATTTCTTGTATTCCACTTGGATCTGCGGTTTTTCATCCGATGTTTGATCGACCCAGACAATCAGATCGCAAGGTGTCGTTAAAGATAATGGTTCATGAAACGTATAACGCAGATCCAGTTCGGCAATCAAATCGCCTTTTTCAGCTAAAAGCACCGGCTGTTTCTGTTCTTCCACAAATGTGCATAAGTTCTCTATATCCAGCATGGACCCCATGCCAACGCTATCCTCGTCATCTTCATATTTTGCGACAACGACGATCACAGATTGCTCATCGATCTCACAAACACCAAAGAAACAGTAACCAGCTTCAGGCGTATAACCGGTTTTTCCGCCGATCACATGCGGATCATCGATCCCGGCTGCCTGCAGCTGGTACGTCCATGTATTTTTCAATGCAAGCCCCTCTCCATGATAATAGGAAGAGGAAGTCGAATACGTCTTCGTAGACATAGCCGTCTTGATTTCTTCATTTGACCATGCTGCTTTCATCAACAATACCAGATCGCTGGCGGTCGTATAATGATCATCATCATGCATTCCTACGGTATTCGTGAAATGCGAGTGCTCCATGCCGATCGATTGCGCTTTTTTATTCATTGCATCAACCATGTTTTCTTCACTGCCAAACAGCTCAACTGCCAATGCCTGACAGGCATCTGCACCGCTTGGCAGCATCGCTCCATACAGCAGATCCCGCATCGTTATCACTTCGCCATTTAAAAACCCGGCTAAGGAGTAAACACCATCTTCCAGTCCTACCAACATCTCTGGCGTAATAGTCACTTCTTGATCCAGATCATCGATCTGATCCATAGCGGTCAATACGGTCAGCACTTTCGTCATGGATGCCGGATATAATTTGTCATCCTCTTTTTCTCCGTAAATCGTTTGCAGCGTATTCAGATCTGCAACCAATGCGTATGTACTATGCAACTGCACGGTGCTTACTGCCTTGATCGGCACAGGCAATATGCACAGCAAGCAAGCTAAAAGAATCCCTATGCTGCATTTTTTCATATCATCACCCTGTCTTACCGTGCCATCTTTTCAAAAGCGGCTTTTGCGGCCATCTGTTCAGCACGTTTCTTTGAATTTCCTTTTCCTTTGCCAAGTACGATGCCATCCAATAATACGGCCATCTCGAACTCCGGATGATTGGTCGGTCCTTGCGTATTCAGCAACTCATACTGCAGCGTCTTGCGGGTGTCTGCCTGCACGACTTCCTGCAGTTTGGTCTTGTAATCGATCAGCACTTCATTTTTCGGTTCATCGATCGCTGGTGTGAGCACCCGTTCCAAGATCATGGATACCGGCTGCATTCCTTGATCCAAATACAAAGCGCCCAGCATGGCTTCAAACATATCTGCTAACAAAGAATCTCGTTCTCTTCCGCCTGTTCGTTCTTCCCCAACGCCCAGCAGCAGATATTGTCCCCATCCCAGTTCTCGGTTGTAGTGTGCAAGTGCAGCTTCACAAACCAGCTGTGAGCGCAAAGTCGTCATTTTCCCTTCATCCAGCGGGGTCTTCAGCCGAAACAGTTTCTCTGTCGTCCAAAGCTGCAAAACCGCATCACCCATAAATTCTAAACGTTCGTTATCATGCACCATCTCTTTATGTTCATTCAAATAAGATGAGTGCGTCAATGCTTCTGTGATCAAATCTTTCCGACTGAAAGGAATATGATTTTCCCTCAGCCAGTCAAACATCGTATTTCCCATTTCTTTTACCGCAGCAGTGTTTTCATTTGAAATCGAAACACTGCTTTTTTCCTTTCTTTTATCTGCATATTTCTCAGCGATCGCTTTTGCCACGTTCGCCGGCACATAACGGGAAACGTCTTTGCCATAGGAAGCAAACTCACGGATGATGGAACTGGACAGCGCCCCATATCCTTCTGCGGCAAACATGCAGATCGTTTCAATCGAAGGATCCAGCTCGTGGTTTGCCCATGCAATCTGTTTCTCATAAGCAAAATCCTGCAGATCCCGTACGCCGCGCAGCATGACCGTTGCCTGCAGCTCTTTCACTTTCTCTACTAATAGGCCTTCAGCGACATCCACCCGCACATTTGCTGCTGATCGAATGTTTTCCTCGATCAAGGCACGTCTTTCCTCGATCGTAAACAACGCATGCTTTGAAGAATTGACTGCGATGACGATGATCACTTCTTCATACAAACGCGCAGCACGCTCAATCAGATGCAAATGTCCAAGTGTGATCGGATCGAAAGATCCCGGAAATACTGCTTTTGTCATAACGCCCTCCTATAATATGTGATCTTGGTGATTCCATAAATGCTCTCTTTTTGTTTTTGCAGATCGCCATGCATGTTCTCAAACGTATCTTCTTTCAGGCTTTCTACGATGACGAGCGCTTTTTTGCCCAGCAGATCCCGTTTCATCAATTCTTCCATTAACGCGTCACAGCGCTGCAAACGATAAGGAGGATCCATATACACAAGATCAAATTGCAGCTGTTCTTCAACAAATTGATCCAGCATCAAAAAAACATCCCGTTTATAAATCTTGCAGCGATCCTGTACTTGCAGCATCGCAGTGTTCTTCTTGATCGTTGAGATTGCTTTCCCGCTGATATCACAAAGATAACTTTTTTCGATTCCGCGGCTCAGTGCCTCAAAACTGATATTCCCGCTGCCTGCATAAGCATCCAGCATGATCCCCCCGTCAAAATAAGGTCCTATGCTGGAAAAAACAGCTTCCTTGATCTTATCTGCCGTTGGCCTGGTCTGGTTTCCATCAACACTGGCCAAGGTGCGGGAACGAAACTCACCTGCAACAATTCTCATTTTTTTCAACTCCTCACGTATATCTACGATGAAAGCGGGCATGATACTAATGCATCCGGCGAAACAACGGATGTGAAACCCCCAATCTTTGTTTCTCCTCTTCCCTTTCTTTAGAAGTCCGCATAGCCGGACTTCTTTTTTCCTTGATTTGGCACTTCTTTACGACGAATCGAACCGATCACGGATTGACAGATCCCGATCGTCAGATAAGAAGAAACCAACGCGGTACCGCCATTCGAAATAAATAAGAGCGGCACACCGGTCAACGGGATCAAAGCACTCACTCCGCCAATATTCAAAACAAAATGAGAAAAGAAATACACAGCTGAACCGCTTAATATGATCTTATATGGCATATAATTAGTCAAAAACGCATATTTGAACAAACGGAACCAGATGATCGCATAGCCTCCCGCAATGATGAGCAGACCAAAAATTCCAGTTTCTTCTATGATAACAGCTAAGATATAATCGCTGTCAGCCTGTGTCAGATAACCAAATTTACGCGAAGATCCACCGATCCCCTGCCCGACGATATTTGAATTTGCGATTCCATACAGCCCATTGGCAGACTGATAGCTCTGATTATAAATATCATTTCCACCCTGTCCTAAAGGATTCGCTGCATTGACGATCCGGGTCGCTATATAACTAATTCCTGGCGTATCTGCCAATTTTTCTACGATGGGTTCGCCTAGCGGAGACATACATAATATGACCCCGCACACCGCTGCCAAAGTCAAACGGCGGATCCATTTCTGCAAAGAACGCAAGGAAGGAAATGTTGGCACTTGAACACAGCCAAAGCAGACCAATGTCAGAATAGCGAGGGCTCCCATATCCTTTTGCAAAAGCAAGACTACAGCAAAAGCAATATAACACAATACAGGTACTTTCAGCATGAGCCAGCTGCTGCGCTGCAAAGAGCGTTTATGCTGGGCTGCATAAAAATAAGATGCGATCAAAACGATCATGAATGGTTTTGAAAATTCGGAAGGCTGGATCGACACGCTGGTAACACCTAAATTCAGATAGATCCATGCGCGGGAACCATTTTGCTCAATCCCGAATAACGGCACGATCATCAACAACAGCAAAAAAGCAAATAACAGTTTGCTGATGCGGTAGACCAGCGGAAAGTTCATCAGTCTGCTGGCAATCAGCATTCCTATATAACCAGCGACCAAAAAGACCATCTGTTTGATAAAAACGATGAGGATCGCATAATTATTGGCAGTCACATTGCCCATGTTGGTCGATATGATCATAAATGAGCCAAATAAGGTCAATGTAAGGACCGTATAATGCAGCCATAAATCTTTTTCTTTCGGCATGCGAAACGCTTCCAGCATTCTTTTCTTTTTTTCTTGTGCCATCGACCTCATCTCCTTTACAGCATAAACATTCTAACATATATCATACTCTTTTACATGGACAATTTATGAAAATAACTTTCCATCTCTTGCAAAAAAAGATAGAATAAGAATGATATATAAAAAAACAGAGAGGAAGGATCAGATGAAAATCAACAATGACAACATCATCTTAGATACGGATCCCAGGATCCGCACCAAAAGTGAACGCGTCAAGCTTCCACTTTCAAAAGAAGACGAAGAATTGCTGGATGCGATGATCACTTATGTCCGCAATTCACAAGATGACGAATTAGCAGAAAAAGAGAACCTGCGCGCAGCCGTCGGCATTGCTGCTATCCAACTGGGCATTCCAAAACAGCTGATCGCTGTCAGCGTACCAACGGAAGAAGGCAGTGATGAATTCGCTTTAGCAAATCCTAAGATTGTTTCTGAAAGTGTTCAGAATGCGTACCTGGCACAAGGCGAAGGTTGTTTATCCGTATTAGAAGAACATCAAGGACTCGTATACCGTCATGCCCGCATCACTGTGACCGGTTATGATCTTTTACGTAAAGAAAATATTCGTATCCGTGCAAATGGCTATACCGCGATCTGCCTTCAACACGAGATCGACCACCTTTCCGGCACTCTTTTCTATGACCGCATCAACAAAGATGATCCATGGAAAGAAGATCCGGAAGCCGTTGTCATCGGATGATCATACATACAACCGAAAACAGGACACCTCGTTTTCGGTTTTTTATTACCAAAAAATCTTGCTAGTTTTTTTTTGTAAAAAAATGTATAATAGTACAAGCTGTGCCACAGATCAATTTACAAGAAACAGCTCGTATGTTTTTAATGAAACTGTGGTATAATATGATAAAAGGTGCATTGAATATCAAACAGCTGTATTAGGGAAAGGAGAATCTATGAATTCACAACCGCATTCACTGGCACCACAAGAGTTAGGAAGTTTTCGAAATGAATATAATAAAACGACCGTAGAGAAAAACGATACGTTGCTCTATGCTATGGGCGGATTAGGTGAAATTGGCAAGAACACCTATTGTTTTGAACATGGCAACGAGATCTTGATCGTCGATGCTGGTGTTCGTTTTCCGGAAGACAACCTGCTCGGTGTCGATTATGTAATTCCAGATTACACACATTTAGTTAAACATAACCGTAAACGTAAAGTGCTGATCATCACGCATGGTCATGAAGATCATATCGGCGGCATTCCATTTTTGCTGCGTTCCGTCAACATCGAAGCAATTTATGCTCCGCGTTTTGCCAGTGCGCTCATTCGCAAAAAATTAGAAGAACACCGCATGGTCAAAAATGTCAAGCTGATCGAGATCGATGACCGCTCTTCCGTAAACATGAAGCATTTCACGGTCGGTTTTTTCAATACGATCCATTCGATCCCAGATTCACTTGGCATCTTGATCAACACGCCAAACGGACGTGTCGTCGAGACCGGTGACTTTAAATTCGATCTGACCCCGCTGGGTCTGAATGCAGATTACCAGGTAATGGCATATATGGGACAGATCGGTGTGGATCTGTTGATGAGTGATTCCACCAATTCTGGCGTTGAAGATTTCTCGATCTCCGAAAAGAAGGTAGCACAAGAAATCTTGGATATCATGCGCAAGACCAATGGACGTTTGATCGTTGCTACATTTGCCAGCAACGTGCTTCGTGTAGCGCAGATCTTAGAAGCTGCTGTTAAATGCGGACGGAAAGTGTGCATTTTCGGACGAAGCATGGAAAATGTAGTTACCATCGGTCGAAAGATGGGCAATATCAATATTGGTGAAGAACATTTCTTAGCACCAGAAGAACTTAATCATACCCCATCGAACAAGATCTGCATCGTATGCACCGGTTCCCAGGGAGAACCTTTGGCTGCTTTATCACGCATTGCCAGCGGCACGCACCGCTGGATCAAACTGATTCCAGGAGATACGGTCGTATTCTCTTCTTCACCGATCCCCGGCAATGGAGCCAGTGTCAACCAAGTGGTAAACAAACTCTTCCGCGCTGGAGCCAATGTTTTGACCAAATCCGTATTAAACAACCTGCATACGACCGGCCATGCTTCCCAAGAGGAACAAAAACTGATGCTGCAGCTGATCAAACCAAAATACTTCATGCCGGTACATGGCGAATACAAGATGCTCGTCCAGCACAAAAACACTGCCATTGAGACAGGTATTCCGCCTGAGAATATCTTTACTTGTGCGAACGGTGATGTCCTGATCCTTCGTGATCATCAAGTCTTTCCGAGCAGCTGGCGTATTCAGGCAGACGATATTTACGTTGACGGCAATGATATCAGCGGTCTATCAACAGCCGTGCTCAAAGACCGCAAGATCTTAGCAAACAACGGTTTAGTCTCCGTCGTGATCGCGATCGATTCTAAAGAGAACAAGATCTTGATGAAACCTGTCATCGTTTCACGCGGCTTCGTCTTCATCAAAGATTCGCAGAGCCTGTTGAAAGAAGCAGAAAATATCGTTCATCAGGCATTAAAAGAAAAGATGGCACAGCGCACGACCTTTGGAGAACTCAAAAATTGCGTACGTTCCACGTTGGAACCATTCTTATACAACAAGACGCATCGAAATCCGATCGTGATCCCTGTCATCATCAACTCGAAATCTACAATGGCACAGATCGAAGCGATACGGGCACAAAAAATGTCCGCAAAAGAAAAGTCAGCAGGCGAGAACACCAAAGCAAAAAAAGAAAACAAGAAACCTCGTTCTTCTGCAGGCAAAGCAGCGCAATAAGAAAGCTGACCACATAAAAGCTCGATCGTTCATGAATGATCCTGTACAATAGGTCTAACAGCATGGTTAGACCTTTTTTTCAACCTGTTGACTGGTTTTGTATCTTTACTGCTCTTGTTCATTCATTTGACCTGTATCAAGATCAGGAACTTCCCCATCCTATGTAAAAAGCATCTTGCAAAATGTTACAAGATGCTTTCTTTGACCATTCAATCAATATGATCTATCCATTGATCTGGACTCCTTGTTTTCAATATTCTATGATCACTGCAAGAAGCGGAATTCACCAAATGAAGAATCTACATGGAAGTCAGGTGCTTCTGTCTTAGGATCTACCCAAGAGATCCATTCCATGATCAGTTCCTGATCTCCGCCATTCTCTTTCGAGAATTCTGCACGATATACACCGGCACGCATGACGTTATCGCGGATCAGATTCAGATCTTCTAATGATTTCAGAGGGACCTTACCTTCGACGATATAGCCATTATCCGTAGAAATGCCTTTTGTCTCAAGTCCTTCTAAATTCCAAGTTCCATCAAAATGGCGATAGTATTCAATCGAATAATCATGTACACGTCCCTTTGGATCTACTTCGATTCCATAATACTTCTCCATGCCATTCGGTGTCGGCTTGTCAACGCTGCCTCCCGCAAAGAATAATTCTACACGATCTTCATTATCGACCGTGCTTTCATCCTCTTTCCATTCTTCTTCTGTAACTACTTCATTATCCGTTACTTCAAAGCAGAAATAGAAATCTGTTCCATCATGATAGGCCTTAAATACAGTCAACGGCGCTTCTTTGCTGTCCCAAGGAAAATGGAAACCTCCGCTGATGGAAGGCACATCTGCCCATACCTCATCATTCAAGGCCGCATCAATATCTGCTTTGGCATCTCGCTTAACAACATCATAATGTGGCGTATTTGCTTGATTGTAGGCAACAGCACTGGTACTTGCATCCGCTGCATTTGAATTACTGCAGCCGCTGATCAGCAGCATCCCAGCCGCAAAAGTAGAAATCATGGCACTTCGGCATAGCTTTTTCATAATCATCCTCCTCACTTTGCCATTCTTTTCAATTTCATTATAACAAGTCCATCCCCTAAACTCAACGAAATAGTGTAAGCGTTTACAACACTTTTATAAGATGTCTGCTTTTTCTTATGACTTCTTTTTTTACATTCCCTATGATAGAATAACAAAGGAATGAGGTATGCCCATGGTAAGAAGACATTTAAATATCGTCACTTTTTTATTCGTCGTTGCCGTCCTTGTCATGCTAATGATCTACTATTCACTGTTCATCGCAGTCAAGCAAACAAGTGTCCGCTATGAAACACTGTCTTCAACAAAAATTCCTAAAGTGATGGATAACGTAAAGATCGCTTATTTTACAGATCTGGAATATGGATTTTCCATTGATGAAGAACGGTTTTCTTCCATTATCGATATGCTCAATTATAACGGACCTGATGTCGTGATCTTTGGTGGAGATCTGTTTGATGATGCTTCAAAAGCCAGCGAAGAAGATATAAAAACCGTCACCGAGCTATTAAAAAGCATTGATGCTCCGCTAGGTAAATTCGCTGTATTAGGCGAGCGCGACTGTAAAAACGAAGACATAAAAAAACAAATGACTGAAATCTTGCTAGAGGCAGATTTTGAGATCCTCAATAATCGATCGTTGCATATCCGAAACGGTACCAACAGCGGTATTGTCATCATTGGTGTCGATCCACTTATCAATGGAGAACCAAATATCGAACAAGCGACAGCAAAGATCAGTGAAGAAGAATATAACATTCTGGTAACTCATTGTCCTGATCTATTTGCCCAAGATGGTTTCCCGTACACTTCCATTGCATTAGGCATCGCAGGTCATTCGCATGGTTCACAGATCAACATTCCTCTTTTAGGGCCATATACCTACGTAGAAGGAGCGAATAAATATCCGTTAGGAAAATATCAGATCAACAACATGGAACTGCAAGTCTCTAGCGGCGTAGGAACGACAAACATTAATGCACGATTATTTTCTTCTAGTGAGATCGTGATCTATCGCTTACAGCATAAAGCATAAAAAACCTGTTCGAGCAAAACAGGTTTTTTTTATACTTTGGATCAACAAGCAGCTGCAACTTCCTGCACTTCTCCATGCCCCATCAAATAATAATGGTGATCACGGCATTCTTCTACGATGTTCATCAAATGATCAAATACTCGTTCGATATCAACTAATGCATTTACATAGATAACACATTGTGCCGGGGAACATACTTTCTCTTTCAAACGCTGCAGCTGTTCTTCTTGATAGCTCTGCGTCAATCGGTCTACTCGGCGTTCAATTTCTTCCACATGCAGATATTCTTCATTTTCATCCATATTTTGCCGATAAAAGCAAC
This sequence comes from uncultured Erysipelotrichaceae bacterium, assembly GCA_949296305.1. Classification (GTDB taxonomy): domain Bacteria; phylum Bacillota_I; class Bacilli_A; order Erysipelotrichales; family Erysipelotrichaceae; genus Merdibacter. Next base: position 30,255 of record CASFOT010000081.1, on the reverse strand, counting down.
CGATCGCATCCTTAAAGAATGACGCCAATACGGTTAACTCAGCCGTTGCCTCCGGATTTAATGGTTCATCGGAAACATAGCCCATCAAATTTTTTGCATGATCTCCTAAACGTTCCAGATCCGTTGTGATCTTGAAATACGATAAAACTACTTCAGCATCATGTTCGCTTAATTCTAGTGATGAGATACGATTCATATAATCCCCAATTTCCTTACGGCAGGCATTGATTTTTTTCTCACGCTCATATAGTTCTTCACAATGTTTTTCTTCATGATAGATCAATGCATGCAATGAAAGATTCAGGTTATCAGATACCATCTGCGCCATATAATCAATTGCTCTTTCGAAAGAAGTAACAACGACAGCTGATGCACCGACCCCGCCAAAACGGTCAACACCCACTTCAGACAGCAATGGTTTCTTATCTTCTTCTCCACGGATCAATAGACGACTCAGTTTTACTAATTGATTGCCAAACGGAAACAGCATCAAGACAGATACAGCCTTGAAAACGACGTTTGCATTACCAATCTGTACTTTTGGATCTAAACTGCTTGCCTGCATCCATTGTGCAAATGGAATAAACTGAATCAAGACCACGAAGATCACCGTAGAGATCACATTGAACAGAAAATGGATCATGGCCGTTCGTTTGGCATCACTGTTTGCACCAATGCTGGCAAGAGCTGCTGTGATGCAAGTTCCGATATTCATACCAAAGATCAGATATAGAGAACTATTCATCGAAATAGCTCCTGTTACTGACAACGACTGCAAGATACCGATCGAAGCACTGGAACTTTGAATGATGGCCGTAAAGACCGCACCAAATAAAACCCCGATCAGTGGATTGGTAAATGTGGACATGATATTATGAAAAGCCTCGAATTCACGAAGCGGTAATACCGCCGCCGACATCAATTCCATCCCGATAAACAAGATTCCTAATCCAGCCAAGATAAAACCGATATGAGTTACCTTCGGCTTCTTTATAAAGACGATCGCAATAACACCGATGATTGCCAGCATGCTTGCTACCATCGAAATATTGAGCGCAGTCAGCATATTTGTCATCGTCGCACCTATATTCGCACCCATGATGATCCATACGGCTTGCTCCAATGACATGATAGATGAACCGACAAACGAAACCAGCATAACGGTCGTTGCTGAAGAGCTTTGAACCAACGCAGTTACCGCTGCTCCTACAAAAATGCTGACAATCCGGCTGGAAGTTAATTTTTCTAAAATCGATTTCATCGAATTACCTGCAGTCAGCTCTAATCCGTTGGACATCATGCGCATCCCATACAAAAATAAAGCGAGTCCTCCAAGCATGGAAACGATGATTTCTAGAATCGCACCCATCTAATTCCCTCCGATTCTTAAATAGACAAAGCTATGATATCATACTTGGTTGCAAAATTATAGGAATATTTCATCTTTTCTTTACATAGATTTTACCTATTATTTACATTGTGAGAAAAAGAAAAGCAGCTTTTACGCTTGCTGCTCTCCTTCATCATCAACAACAACATTTGGAAGAGTGATCGAAATCTTGGTTCCCACATTTTCTTTTGAAACCAGATCGATCGTTCCATTGTAATATCGAACGATGTGTTTTACGATCGACAATCCCAATCCTGTTCCGCCTATTTTTCTGCTTCTGCCTTTATCTACCCGATAGAAGCGTTCAAATACATGTTTTTGATTTTCTTTCGAGATTCCGATCCCATCATCTTCAACGACAAGGATCAGCCGGCGGCGCTCGCTCTTCAAGAACACATCGACCGTTCCGTTTTCATGATTATATTTGATCGAATTGCTGATCAAATTGCTTAATAATTGTTCGATGTGCTTCCTTGACATATGAACAACACAATCTTCTGCCTGCACATCTAACCGTATATGATTTTCCTTCGCGCTAGGATCTAACGTTTTTCGGACCTCTTCAACACAAGAACGCAAAGCAATGTCCTCTTTTTCTTCTACCACATCATTGCCTTCCAATCGTGAAATCATCAGGATATCTGTGATCAATGCGGTCATATGCGTCGTTTCTTTCAAGATATGATCGATGCATTCCTGTGCCTGCTTTGGATCATCTACTACCCCGTTCTTCAATAATTCACCATATCCGCGGATACTGGTCAGCGGTGTCTTCAGCTCATGGGAAGCATTGTCAAAAAATTCTTGACGGATCTTCTTTTCCCTTTTTAAACGTTTTACATAATGCTGAATTTCTTCCTGCATCTGCTTGATCGTATCTGCGATCTCATTGAGTTCCTCATAATGGTACGAATGGAATGTCAACGGCTTATCACTGTCTTGGGAACGTCGAATCTCATTGCCGATTTCTTGCAATGGTTTCGTAAGAGAAACGGCTGATTTTCGAGCTAATATCAAGGCAATCAGCGATGCAACTAGGAATGAAACGATGGCGGCAGGCAATAATAAAACGCCATATTCCTCCAATCCATTATAAGGGATGGCGATACGATAGATACACGCCTGCTGCTGCGAATAAGAAGCTACATACAACATAGGCATTTCTAACGTAGTAGAATAGCGCACAGCATATCCTTCTCCCTCTTGCAATGCCATTTGGACTTCATCTCTTTGCAAATGATTTTCCATCTCTCCATCCACATCGCTGTCCAGCAAGACCGTTCCATCTGCATCAATGATCGTAATACGTGAATTTTCATCTTCTAAAGCTGCAGCAATGTCCTCATCACGCTGTACCAGCTCTTCTTTCGGGAATACCTCTAAGGTTTTTAACGTATAATGAAGATCTTTCTTCGTAGCCTCCATCATGATATTTGAAACCACCAGATAGAAAATCAAAAAACCACAGAGCAATGCAGCAGTAACGACAAGGACATAATCTCTTAATATCCTCTTTCTCATACTATCCCTCCATTACAAAACGATAACCAACACCTCGAATGACCTGGATCCATCCATCATAAGGTTCTCCCAGCTTGCGCCGCAAAGAATTGATATGAACATCTAATGTTCTGCTTTCACCGACAAAATCATATCCCCAGATCTGATTTAGCAGTTCTTGGCGGCTGACTGCCTTTCCTTTATGACCGATCAGATATTTCAATAATTCAAACTCTTTAAATGTCAGTTCTACCTGACGCTGCTGCACATGAACCGTACGGCCATCAAAATCCACTTCCAGGCCGCCCTCATAGAAACCATGGCTTTCTTCTGTATGCGGTACGCTTCGACGCAGCAAAGAACGAATACGTGCGGTTAATTCCAACACAGAGAATGGTTTGGTCATATAATCATCTGCACCTTGATCCAAACCGATCACTTTATCAATTTCGCTGTCTTTCGCAGTTAAGATAATAACAGGAAAGTCATGAAGATGTTCGTCTTTTCGGATCTTTTCAATCAATTCAAGACCGCTCATGCCTGGCAGCATCAGATCAAAGATCCCGATATCTGCAGATTCCGTCTGCAGATAATTCCATGCATGTTCTGCATCTTCAAACACCTCTGTCTCATATTGAAATTGATGCAAAGTCAGCTTGATCAAGCTGCGGATACTTTCATCATCTTCTACAACTAGTACTTTTGCCATCGTGTGGTCCCCCTCTATCTCGCTGTGCTGCATCTGTCTGATCATGATCGATCATCCGTGATGCAGGCATCGATGTTTTCATGGATTTTACATATCCTTTACATTTGTATTATGCCATGATTGCCGTAAAGAAATATTCATCCCGATGTTAAATTGGTGTAAAATGGCAATCATCCCCAAAATCGATCCTTATTCAGGTTCAATATAGCATGGCAGCAAAAAAAAGTATAGAAAAAGCATCAAAAAAGATGCTTTCTGCAATCATAAATTCGAATGATCCGCTACACTTTCTTCTCTTCCTGCAGATTTCATTCATCCGGCTAAAAGCATTGTCAGATAAGCTGCAAAAGAAGCAGCTAATGCAACCAGCAGCAAACTTTTCTCACGATATGCAAGAACCACGCCCACAGCACAGCCCACACAGGAAGGAATCAGACTTCCCGTAGACATAAAGATTGCCGGAAAGGTCATCGACCCCAATACCGCATATGGAACATAGTATAAAAAGGACTGTATAAAATGGTTTTTGATCCGTCTGCGGAAAAATAATAAAGGCAGGCTGCGAATCAAATAGGTCGTCACAGCCATCACCAACATATAACCAATCAATCTACTCATGCGTTTCTTCCCCCTGTTCTACAGGATAAAGCCAAGCACCGATCCCTGCTCCGACGATCGTGCAGATGATGATCACAAAACCGCTGCCGATTTTAATGATGGAAGACGCCAGCTGAAAAACACAGCTTGTCAAAGAAGAAATGATGACGACCATAAAAATTTCTCTTGAACGATGACAAGGCGGCAGAATGATTGCTAAAAACATGCCGTAAATCATGATGCCTAATGCATCCCGCAAAGTCATAGGCAGCAGTGAACTCACCGCACCGCCTAAAAAAGTGCCTAACGTCCAACCGATGATCGGCAAGAGCATCAAAGCGACCATATAAGCAAACCCCACACCTTCATTACGAGAAGTTGATACCGCAAAGATCTCATCCGTGACTCCATGCGAAATGATCATACGCTTGACGGTCCCCATCCGCTCATCTACTTTCTGAGTCAAAGAAAGCGACATCAGAAAATAGCGTAAATTGATGATAAATTGCGACAGCGCCATTTCGATCATCGAACCGCCTGCCGCAATGATGCTCAATGCTGCAAATTGACCTGCACTTGTTAAATTTGTAAATGAAATCATGACACTTGCCCAAAGCGGCATCCCCTGATTTGCCGCCATCATGCCAAAAGCAAAAGATACCGATAAATATCCCAACGCAATCGGCAAGCCATCCTGTATCCCCTTTTGAAATCTATTTTCTATCACATAAATCACCATGGACATTATAGCATTATTTCAAAAAGAAGCTAGACGGTTTTTTCTTACACTTGTTTCTTCCTGTTCCTAGACCTGCATCATTCCTCTGCATGCAAGACAAATCGCTCAAGCGCCTCTGCAACAGCACCATCTCGATATCCACGCTCTGTCACTTGATCTGCTGCTTCTTTTGCCTCCTGGCGTCCATCACCAACACATACGCCCAATCCTGCCTCTTTCAGCATCTCTATATCATTGAAATTATCACCAACAGCCATGATCTCATCGATTTCAAGATGCAGATAGTCTTTGATCCAATGCAAGGCACTTCCTTTGCTTACGCCTTTACAGGTACATTCCATAAAACGTCCAGAGGAAAAACTCACTTCGATCTTCTCCTTTTCAAACCGCTGTGCTTCTTGCAGACCAATTTCATACAGTTCTTCTTCATGATCCGATTGAATGACTGCTTTTATTATTTTTTGATCCTTCAAACATGTCAGATCTGTTTCGATCACGAAATCCGCCTTTTGCTTGGTCTTGCGTGCGATTTCGCTTTCTGATGGACGGTACATAAAAATCTTATTCAAGGAGAATGCCATGAAACAAAGATCATTTTTCTCACAGACCTCATAGATGCTTCGAACTTGCTCGTAATCGAGCGCGCGATAATATAGCGGTTCATTGCTGCAATTCTCATAAATGGCGCCGCCGTTAAAGCAAATGCTGTACTCCCCCTTGCAGTCTTTGGTTCCCATCTCTTTTAAGATTTCTTGTATCAGCGCAAAGGAACGTCCGGTCGCAGGAGTCACATACACTTTTTGTTCTCTTGCTTTTTTGATTGCCTGCTGATTGATCAGCGGAACATGAAAGTCTACCAATAAAGTTTCATCCATATCCAACAATACCATTTTGATCATCTCATCATTCCTCCTTTTCAGTTATGAGCCGTCCTTTTACATAGAATAATTATTGCTCAATTGCATCGATTGCCTGGATCAAAGCCGATCGAAATCCATTCTCTTCTAACGCACTGATTCCTTTGATCGTCGTTCCTTTTGGAGAACATACAGCATCTTTCAAAACACCTGGATGCTGTTTGGTTTCTGCCTGCAAGGCTCCGCTTCCTTTGACCATAGCACTTACCAGATCATAGGCAGTCGCCCGATCCAAGCCATATTTTACGCCTGCATCGGCCAAGGCTTCGATCATCAAAAAGACAAAGGCAGGACCACAGCCGCTCAAGGTCCCTGCAACGGACAGTAATTTTGTTTCTACAAAGATCATCTGCGCACAAGGGGAAAATAATTTCTTTACGATTTCCAACTGCAGATCATCCAATGAATGGGTGTGCTCGCATACGATCACACCATTCCCCGTTGAGATCGGCGTATTGGGAATTGTCGAGAGATGAGCTGTTCCTTTAGGAAGCAGCTTTTCTAACTCAGCAAATGGCTTTCCAGCAGCAATCGATATGATGATCTTGTCTTTCAGCTGATCTTTAAGGGGATCGATCACCATCGCCAGCTGATAGGGTTTCACTGCTAAAATGATCACATTGCACTGTTTTAAGACGCTTTGTGCATCATCGCAGGGATGGATTCCGAGCGCTTGGCATCTGCCTTGTAATTTTTCCTTATTGCGAGCGCAGGCCCACAGCTGTTTGCTGCTTATGCTTTTGGTCTTCAACATTCCTTCTGCCATAGCAGAACCCATATTTCCAAAACCGATAAATCCTACATTGATCTGATCTAACATATTGTCTCCTCCCTTGTTTTATTTCTTTCAATATACCATAATCATCTCATTTTTACATCTATTCTCACAAACAATGCACGCATGCTTTTCCTATAAGCGATTTCCCTGAGCGCCACAAGTTTCTGATATCACAGAACCTCCCTTGAAAAGAAACAGAAATCATGATAGATTTAAATTATTGTAAGAGGTATCACAATGATTCCTTCTAAGGAGGAGCAAATGGAACGTCAAAGAACCGTTTACATTACTGGCCACCGCCATCCAGATACAGATTCGATCGTTTCAGCGATTGCCTATGCAGAACTACAGAAACGAAAAGGTGTTCATGCTGTCGCATGCCGTTTAGGAAGCATCAACACGGAAACGAAATGGCTGCTGGATCGCTTTGGCTTTAAAGAACCTATGTTATTTGAAGATGCTCGTGCGACCATCCGTGAAATTGAAATGGATCCACCGCTAACGATCACGCCGGATACGACCATCTACGAAACATTGCAGCTCATGCAAAAGCATAATAAACAATCCTATGGGGTCGTGAATGAAAAAGGACAGCTGCTCGGCATGGTCACCCGCAGTGATCTCGCATCCATCGGATTAGGAGATACCGCTGCCAGTATCCAGCTGTTAAAAGAAACACCATTAGAGAACTTTGCCAAAACATTAAGCGGGCGCATCGTTTATATGGATGAAGAGTACCACTTCAACGGAAAAGTTAGCATCATCGCCATGACAGAAACCGGATTATCCAATTATGACGTCAAAGACCGGCTGGTCTTGCTTGGAAATGATCAAGAAGCACAAATGGAAGCAATCCGCAAAGGTGCTGGCGTTTTGATCGTTGTCTGGACACAGACGATCAGCGAAGCTGTCCTAGAACTAGCAAAACAGCACCATTGTCCGATCATCATCTCCGGACACGGTACGATGAATACTTCTCGTTATCTGTACTTTGCTCCGCCAGTCAGTTTGATCATGATCCGCTCACTGATCAGCTTCAATATCGATGAATTTGCTGAAGATGTAGGTAAAAAAATGCTAAAAAGCCGTTATCGCAGCTATCCGGTGATCGATAACAACAATTATCTGAAAGGTTACATTTCCCGTTACCACATCTTGGATTATCGGAACAAACAAGTCATCTTGGTTGATCACAATGAATACGCGCAATCTGTCAAAGGAGTCGAAAATGCGGATTTATTGGAAATCATCGACCACCACCGCATCTGTGACATCGCAACGAGCCAGCCGATCAATTTCCGTAATGAGATCATTGGTTCAACTGCATCCATCATCGCTTCGATCTATATGGAAAATCAGATGGATATTCCAAAAGATCTTGCTGGATTGCTGCTTGGTGCCATCCTCTCGGATACATTAAAGTTCCGTTCCCCTACAACGACCGGAAAAGATATTGGCATCGCTAAAATGTTAGCCGATATCGCTGGATTGGAAATTGATTCTTTTGCTTCAGAAATGTTCAAGATCAGTTCAAACATCTCGCAAAAGAGTCCATATGATCTCATTTCACAAGATGTCAAGACTTTCCACATCAACAACAAAAAAGTAATGATTGCTCAAGTAATCATTGCTGCTGTTGATGAAATGCGGGAAATCGAAGATGCACTGCGCAAAGAAATGGAGCAGTTTACGTCCAACCGCAGTTTGGATCTGTTCGTTGTCGCAGTCACCAGCATCTTAGAAAATGGTTCGATCTTCTATGCGAGCGGTGCATTAAAAGACATCGTCAAAGAAGCCTTCCCAGATAAGAATGGCCCGCATAGTTTCCAAGAAGATATCCTTTCACGCAAAAATCAGATCGTTCCTCTATTATCCAGAGCGATCATCAATTCAGCCATCTAAAAAATAAAAAGGCATGATTCCTGTAAATACCCAAATGATCGGGTTCACTGCAAGGATGTCCTGCCTTTTTTTATTTTCATTCCGTCGTCATAAAATTCCTTATGAAAAACTAGCTATCAAAGCAAACGTAAAATGATCCCCATCTTCAATGACAACATCATCCATTGCCGGGCACATACCGCCATTGTCTTTGCACGATGCGTTATTTTCAGATTCAAACACAAGCCAAGGTCCATTGTTCATATCTTGGTCCAGACCATAGATGCTCGTCAATAATGAACCATATGTGCTCTCTTCAATTTCTGCATTCAGATCATCACATTCTTTCAATAATTCGGTCAATGTCTGCGCATCACTGTGATAGCTTTGATCAAACACTTGTTTTTCTTCTTCCTGTGTGCGATCAATGATCGTGATCTCGATCGTTTTGCTGCCTGTGCTTGTACCCTTCTTCTGCCATGCACTGATCGCTACTACGATAACGATCAACAGGACAGCCATACCTGCATACAGCCATTTCTTTTTCATTCGATATTCCTCCTCTTGTGTTTCATTGATCTTTTATCCTCATCAAGACATTTTGCACAGGTTCATAGAGAAATAAAGTGGCGATAAAGGTCAAAGAACCTTGAATCAGCGATGTTTTCAACCCTAACAAAAGATAGAACATAGTGACGGTCTTGCTGAAGAGAATAAAAGGGAGATCGACCAGCTGGCCGATCAAAAAAGAACAGATACCTGCCGCCAACGCAGTCACTAGCAGATGGCCTTTGAACAATCGCTTCATCGAAGCAAATAAATAGCCGTATGCTGGAAAGATCAGCAAGTATGCAATGTTCCAGATCAATACGCCATGCAGCAGCATGTGCAATGACGCAAAAAGCACACAGGCAAGCACTGTATCCCTTTTGGCAAATACCTGTGAAAAGGAAAGGATCGTAAATGTGATCAATTCCAGATATAAGATATTTGAAAATGCATGAAATACGATGTACAGCAAGGTGCCCATCATTGCAATCCGAGTAAGTTCCCGTGTGGTCATGAACGTTTCCTTGAAGATCCACGCTTCCATGAAGCAGCTTTCTTTGGATATTTTTTAGCCTCTCTTTGCTGTTGAGAAGGACGCTTATATGGAATCAGACATTTCGGATCTGATCCGATCAGGTCTTCCCGATGTGCTTTTTTTAATGCACGATATACGATATCATAATTTTTTGGATATGAAAACTGCATCAATGCACGCTGTTCTAATTTTTCTTCATATGTCTTTGCAACATAAACCGGCTTCATGGTCCGAGGATCCACACCCGTGTAATACATACATGTCGCCAGTGTTCCCGGCGTCGGATAGAAATCTTGAACCTGTTTTGGCGTATGATGGATTTTTTTTAGATAACAAGCCAATTCGATTGCATCATGGAGGTCGCATCCTGGATGAGAACTCATCAGATACGGTACAAGGAATTGCTTCATTCCAAATTCTTCATTTTTTTCATGATATTTATCTACAAACTTCAGATAAAGCTCTTTGCGCGGTTTCCCCATCTTATCTAGCACTTTTGCACTGACATGCTCTGGTGCCACTTTCAACTGTCCGCTGATATGGTATTTGACCAAACGATCAAAAAATGTCTCATCTTTATCATACATCAGATAATCATAGCGGATTCCAGAGCGAATGAACACTTTCTTTACTTTCGGCAATGCCCGGATCGCATCCAGCATAGCCACGTAACCTGAATGATCGACCTTCAGATTTGGACAAGGCTTTGGCCAAAGACATTGGCGTTTTGGACATGCGCCATGCATTGCTTGTTTATCACAAGCTGTCCGCGTAAAGTTTGCGCTCGGTCCGCCTACATCATGGATATAACCTTTAAAATTGGGCATCTCTGTAATCTTTTTCGCCTCTTCCACTACGCTTTGCATGCTTCTTGAGGAAATGATGCGGCCTTGATGAGAGGTAATTGCACAAAATGCACAGCTGCCAAAACAGCCTCGATTCGCTGTGATTGAAAACTGCACTTCTTCAATCGCCGGTACGTAAGTATATTTTGGATGGAATGTCCGCTCATAAGGAAGCGAATAAGTAAAGTCCATCTGTTCCTGTGTCAATGGCAACGGAGGCTGATTACAGATGACATACCAGCCGTCATATGGTTCGATCAAGATCTTAGAGTTGATTGCATCCTGATTCTCATATTGTGTCAAAAAGCTCTTTGCATATGCTTTTTTATCCTTGCGAATCGTCTCATAATCCGGCAATAAAATATAGTCATCAACGATCCAATCGATTGATTTGCTCTTCCATACCGTCCCACGGATATAACAAATATGTTCAACAGACAAACCGCTGTTCAATGCATCTGCTATTTCGATGATCGTATTTTCTCCCATGCCGAACATTAACAGATCCGCTTGTGAATCCATCAAGATCGAACGACGGACTTGGTCATCCCAATAATCATAATGCGCCAAACGGCGAAGACTCGCCTCAATGCCTCCGATCAAGATCGGCACATGCGGAAACAGCCGTTTCAAGATCTGGGTATATACGATCGTTGCTCGATCGGGACGTTTTCCCATCACGCCTTGATCCGTATAAGAGTCTTTATCTCTTCTGCGTTTATTGACGGAATAGTGATTGACCATAGAATCAATATTGCCGGCAGACACTAAGAATCCTAATCGTGGAGTACCAAATTGCAGAAATTCTTCATCTTGATGCCAATCCGGTTGTGATAAAATCGCGCAACTGTATCCAAATGCCTGCAGCGTGCGAGTGATGATGGCACAGCCGAAGGATGGATGATCGACATAAGCATCACCCAGCACATATACAAAATCCACTTGTTCAAACCCTTGTTCCAGCATTTCTTCACGTGTCGTAGGTAAAAAAGCCATCAAATCCCTCCCATGTCTGAACAGATTTTATCATGTCACAACAACATTGAAAAGAGTCTAAAAGAAAACTGTGAAAAGTCCATTTCCTTCTCACAGTTCTTCTTTTTATAAAATTACTTCCATGCCGACTTTTTGCGGTTTCAAACCACAAGCTTCATAGAATTGCATCGCAGATGTATTGCATGCCCAGACATTTAATGTCACATTATAGCAGTCATGCTCTTTTGCATAAATCAATACGGCTTCATATAAATTTTTTCCAATATGCTTGCCACGCAAAGTTTCATCTACACACAAATCATCGATATACAATGTCTTGATATCCGTCAGGATAGAATCATCGACATGCTGCTGAAAGATGCAAAAAGCATACCCCAGCACTTGATCTTCCTCATCGCAAGCAACCAAGATCGGACGTGCATCATCTTTGATGATTGCCAACAATTCATCATCGTTATATTTGCGTGTTCCCTTCTTGAACAGATCCGGACGTCCTTGATGATGGACAGCTGCTACCTGCAATAACAGCGCCTCGATCCGTTTCATATCTTTTTCTTCTGCTCTCCGTATCTGCATATTCATTTTCACTCTTTTTCTTTCATCCTTTGTATAAATGTCTCAATATGCTGCATTTCTTCTACATGTTCGCTGTAAAACAACGGGTCTTTTTCATAAAGCTTAAAATCCAGCAGAAACTGCTTTTGTTCTTCATTAAAACGATCCCTGATCTTTCGTGCAGGTACACCGCCGACGATCTCATATGGCCCTACATCCTTTGTGACAACAGCTCCAGCAGCAATGATTGCTCCTTCTTTGATCGTCACGCCATTCAAGATCAATGCATTATTACCGATCCATACACCATCCTCGATACACACAGCCAAATTTGCTTCTTCATCAACAAATTTTGTATCCGGAAATGTCTGATCTTTTGCATAAGTAAAACCAACTTGTTTTAACGTCGAATAAAATGCCGGATGATTGCATACATAGTCCTTGGTCGGATGGATACCTAATGCAACCGTCACATAATTCCCGATCGAACAATATCTGCCGATCCGTGTATTGCAGAAATAACAATCACTGCCGGTAAAGGAACCAAATCCCATATGAACATGATTCAAACGGGTGCGGTCCCATATCAGGTTATTCCCCTCAAACGTACAAGATTTACTGATCGTGCATTTTCCATGATATTGCAAGAGTCCTTTATATTTTAATCGTCGTTTATATAAATAGCGATAAAATCGGGATGCTGCTTTTTTCAGATCAGCCACGTGAACCCCTCACTTTCTTCCATAAGCGGCGCAGATCCAGATGCAGGATCAACTGTGGCAGGCCAAAAAGATAAGTAACGCCAAAATAAGTGCCTAACACACATACACCGCTAACAGCCATCTGTATGAAATTGATCAGCTTGCCATGTCCATAGCCATCAATTCCTATCCAGTTAAACAAGAAGAAGACCAATGCAGCAGGGATCAATGATAATAAGATTAACAGAAGCCGCCGCCATGTATATTTCCAGCGGACATGAAAATGTTTTGATAATAAGAAGTAATCAACACCGATATAGATCGTGTAGGTAAAGATGCTGGACATCACCAATCCTTCAAAACCAAAGATACAGATCATCGGATAGGTAATGCATAACTTCATCACCGTAATGATGCTGGAATATTTCAATTTTTTATGACGCATGCCAACAGCCATGACGATCGAAGTAAAGATCGGTGAAAGAGTAGCAAAAAACGTTTCTACCGAATACCATTGCAATACGTACGCACAGATATCCAGCCCTTTTTCTGGCGGAAATAATGTATCATACAGCGGTTTCGCATAAAGAAACAAACAGCAGCAAAGCGGTGTACAAATATAGATCACGCTCTCCACACACTCGCTGATCGACCTTGATACTTTCTTTAAATTATTTTCTGTCAGGTACGTCGTGATCATCGGCAAGATCGCTGCACTAAATCCCGGTGCCAAGATCATCGGAATCGACACGAGCTTCAAGGTTCCGTAATTGATCGATTGCGTATAGATCTCTGCTTCCGCTGCGCTCATGCCGCTAGCGAGCAAGCCATTGGTCACAAACAGCGAATTGATGATATTATCGCTGTAACCCAGCAAGGCTACAAACAAAAACGGCATGGCGACAAGCACAAGCTCTTTAAAGATCACTTTCTTTTCAAAAGTTTCTGTATCTGTTTTTGCTTTCTTGCGGATCATCGGCATCGTTTTGCGATCATAAAATTTCAAATGTGTGATAGCCAAGATTGCCGCAACGCTCGTTGATAGAACGCCAAAATAAACAGCCCAGACCCGATCCATATGAAAAATATAAATCGCAATGGAGCTTGTTCCTAAAAGAAAAGCAACACGTCCCACTTGTTCCAAAACCTGGGAAGCGGCATAGACTTCCATATCTTTGAGTCCTTGATAAAAACCGCGCGTTACCGAAAGGATCGGAACAAAAAATAAAGCCAGCGATAAGATGATCAATACACGCTGCATCTCATCTACACCAATTCTGGTCATCAAAGGTGCTAATATGCCTGAAAAAGCGATGACCAAGACCATCATGATCAATCCGGCCATCATCATCATCGAATGAGAAAGCTTTCGGACCAATAATACCGTTCGATAATGATTTAAGGTAGAATATTTGGCAACCAATGCAGATACTGCAAATGGAAATCCCGCTAACGCAATATTTAACAAGTAATTATAGATCTGATAAGCAAAACCATATAAATTGATATTGGTCGTCGTTTCCATGATCGAGTTAAATGGAATTGCATAGAGCACACCGATCGCTTTCGCAAAAAACATGCCTGCACTGCTGATCAATCCACCTACGAGCAAGGATTGTTTCTTGTTGCTCATATCAACAAACTCCTCTCCGTATTCTCTTTGTTCATATAAACCTGCATGCTTGTTTCTTACATGATTAAGAAACAAGCTGTATGTCCCTTTTACGAATTATAGCATAACTCTGACAAAAAAAGAAAACAATCCCTCAGGATACTCTTTTTTCCTAATCTTTTATTACCGAAAAAGCAGCACCATTCCGTGCTGTTTTTTAATCTTTGATCTCACTTACGGTTCGAGTCATTGAAATTCCTAAAGAATCATACGCATATGTAAACGTCTTTGGATAACCTTCTTCATCTACCGTTAATGTCGCAATATAATCATTGTCCGCATCTGAAGTTCCCTTGATCGTCCATGTATTTCCTTGTTTTGAATAAGCAGCCTCTTCCAAATTTTCCATTATCATAAAATAATGTGCAGACATTCTGGATTCGGTGCTTGTCTCATATCCATCGCTATATAGAAGCGTTTCATCACTGAATTGATGAATGAGCGTGCAGCCCTTTGTTTGATCCCCATCCGCTAATTCTGTTGAATTGCAAGTCACATCTTCTTTTGTTCCGTCTTCATAAACAAAATACATTCGAATCGTTTCTTGTGCAGCATCACTGACTTCTCCCACGGTGACATCCGATTCTGCCTCTTCCAAATACTGATACTCACTTGCATATTCGTGATCATAGGATTGTGTTGTGACATGATAACTGTTTACCTGATCTAATCGCTCAATGACTTCCCGATATGTATCATAGGACACTTCTTCCATCTTTTCCGTTTCAACTTCTTTGACATTGCTGCAGCCGGTCAAAAGCAAGGTGAGTGCCAGGATGCCGATTTTCTCTCTTAACACCATATATTCCCCCTCATGATATATCAAGCATAAGAAAAACCGTTCGAAAAGTAAAGGAACAACAAATGAAAAACTAGTGAACGATCCGTGAAGTTTTTGCTTGGATGCTTTGCATGGAAATTCACAACAGAAAAAAAGATTTGTTATAATAATACAAAAAGGAGTGATCTTACATGTATGAAAAAGATTTTTGGAAATTTCTGATCATCATTTGTGCAATGATCATCATTTTGTCGGTATTCTGCTCTCTCTGCATTTACTTTTATACACACAAAAGCAAACGCAATGAAGCTTTGATCCGCTCGATCGACAAAGCTAAAGAACGAATCATCACAGCACAAACAGAAATTGAGCTCCATCATGCACTTCATCAGCTTCAGGCACGGATCCTGCCGCCACGACCGGTTGATCCATCTGCGCATGCATCAACAAGAAAAACGCTTCAATTTTTATATCAAGATGGACCGTTATGGTCTATGTTCAACACCATGGATGAGCATTGCAGCAGTCTGTCAAAGGAACAAAAACAGCAGATCTTGCTCAACATCCACCTGCATCAGACAATCTCAGAAATCAAACGGATGAACAATCACATCCTTCGTTTCGGATTGCTGCTGCCACTCTCTTTTCTCTTAATAACCGGCATATACTTCTTTTTGGCGGAATGCGGCTTCTTTAAAATTCCGGCTGAGCTCTCCTCAGCTGCCTGTCTGATCGCTTTAGCAATCTTTTCTTTAACAGCACTCATTCCAGCCATCCTCTTTCATTTTCTTAAGATCCGCTCCAAATTCATAAATTTGATGCTATGGTTCTTGTTGAACTTAGCTTTGCTGTCTTTATCAGCCCTCTGCTGTGTCGGACTGTTTGATATGATTGAAATTCCTTTGACTGTCTTTTCCTCTTCTGCGATCTATGCATACGGCCTTTGCCTCTCTGTGCACAGTTCGCTCTTATCCTTTATTTTAGCTTATCACAGTGCAGACAATGATGGGTACCGCGTCTGCTGGCTATATCAAACATATGCAAAATCAGAAAAGTAACGATTTAAAAAAGTCCAATGGTCTGAAAAAATCGACCAATGGACTTTTTGCTTTTTATTCAAAACGGATCTTTGAATCGTCCCATTTATCTTTGATCGCTGGTTCTTCTTTTGGATAGCCGAAAGAAATCATCCACAAAGGTATGAGCGGTTCTTTGATCTGCATTTGTTCGCGAAGATATGAAACACGGTCTTCATTCGGATAACCACCTAACCAACAAGTGCCGATTCCTAATTTCTTTGCTTCGATCAGCATATTTTGCGTTGCTGCAGCACAATCTTGTTGGCAATAGTCAATGCTTGCATTCTTTGAAAGATCTCCGCAAACGATCATGCCCATCGCTGCCTCTTTCAAAAAAGAAGCATAAGGAGAAAAATGACTGAGTTTTTCTAATTTTCCTTTATCTTGTATGACAATGAAATACCAAGGCTGCGCATTTCTTGCACTTGGTGCACAAAAAGCAGCTTGTAAAATTTGCTGTACTTCTTCTTTCTTTAAACGTTGGGCTTTATAACTTCGTACGCTTGTACGTTCAAATATACTATTCATCTATGACCTCTCTTATAAAAAGGAGCAGTCTCCTGCCCCTTATCTCTTATTTCAATACGGCTCCTTCATCAGCAGAAGCAACCAGACGTGCATAACGTGCCAGCCAGCCATCTGTGACTTTTGGTTCTGGCTCCTGCCATGCATCCAATCGTTTTTGCATTTCTTCTTCGCTGATCTGTAGATGGATCGTACCTGCATTGATGTCAATGTCGATCAATTCCCCTTCTTGGATGACCGCAATTGGTCCTTTGCTTGCTGCCTCTGGTGAGACATGACCGATTGCCGCCCCACGTGTTGCGCCGGAGAAACGACCATCCGTGATCAAGGCAACATCTTTATCTAGCTTCATGCCTGCCAAAGCACTGGTCGGATTCAGCATCTCGCGCATGCCTGGTCCGCCTTTTGGTCCTTCATAGCGAATGACGACCACGTCCCCTTTGACAATCTTTCCATTATAAATCGCATCAATCGCTTCTTCTTCACTGTCAAACACACGAGCAGGACCTGTATGTTTCAACATGGAAGGATCAACTGCACTGCGTTTTACGACACATCCTTTCGGTGCGATGTTTCCGAATAAAACGGCAATACCTCCGGTAGGTGAATTCGGTGATTCGATATCTTTGATGATATGATGATCCAAATTCTGTACCTTTTCAAGATTTTCCTTGATGCTCTTTCCGGTTACGGTCATCAGTGAGTCATCGATCAGTCCTTTTTTCTGCAATTCTTTCATCACGGCCTGAACACCGCCTGCACGGTAGAGATCCACGATGTGATCTGGTCCGGCAGGAGCTAATTTACATAGATTTGGTGTTGACTGTGAGATTTCATTGATCATGTTCAGATCAATATCCACCTGTGCTTCTTTCGCGATCGCTAAAAGGTGAAGCACCGTATTAGAAGAACATCCTAATGCCATATCACAAGCCAATCCGTTGCGCAGTGATTTTTCATTGACGATATCACGCGGACGGATATTTTGTTCCACCATCTTCATCACGGCCATGCCCGCTTTTTTCGCTAGCTGCATACGGCCTGAATAAACAGCAGGAATCGTTCCATTGCCTGGAAGAGCAATACCTAAAACCTCACATAAGCAATTCATAGAGTTTGCGGTAAACATTCCGGAGCAAGATCCACAGCCTGGGCAGGCGTTCTGTTCGATATATGTCAATTCATCCTGATCGATCAATCCAGCTTTTTTGGCACCTACCGCTTCAAACATCGTCGATAAGCTCATGTCTTTTCCCTTATCATTCCCTGGCAGCATCGCTCCGCCACTCATTACGACTGCTGGCAGATTGACACGTAAAGCCCCCATCAACATGCCAGGTACGATCTTATCACAGTTTGGTACCAGTACCAAACCGTCAAATCCATGGGCATTTGCCATCGTTTCTACGCTGTCTGCGATCAATTCACGAGAAGCCAGCGAATATTTCATTCCAACATGACCCATAGCGATTCCATCGCATACGCCAATAGCCGGCACCATGATCGGTGTTCCTCCAGCCAGGCGGATCCCCGCCTTGACTGCTTCTGTGATCTTATCCAGATGCAGATGTCCAGGAACGATCTCACTGTAGGCGGAAACGACCCCGATCAATGGGCGGGAAAGTTCTTCTTCCGTGAGCCCTAATGCATAAAACAAAGAACGCTGTGGTGCACAGGAATCTCCTTTAAGCACTCTGTCACTTGGTCTAGTCATATTCTCACCACTTACTTTTTCAGCCAGCTCATCATGTTACGCAGTTTCTTGCCGACTTTTTCACTTGGATGTTCTGCATGTACACGACGCATAGCTAAGAAGTGTGCACGTCCTGCAGATTTATTTTCAGTGATCCAGTTTCCGGCAAATGTGCCATCTTGGATTTCCTGTAATACTTTCTTCATCTCTTTACGTGTTTCTTCTGTGATCAGACGTTTTCCAGTCACATAATCACCATATTCTGCTGTATCAGAGATTGAATAACGCATCATTGCAAAACCGCCGCTGTTGATCAGATCAACGATCAGCTTCATTTCGTGGATACACTCGAAATATGCCATTTCTGGTTCATAACCAGCTTCTACCAATGTATCGAAACCTGCCTGCATCAATTCGCAAACACCGCCGCAAAGCACTGCCTGCTCACCAAACAAGTCTGTTTCAGTCTCTTCTTTAAATGTTGTTTCGATGATACCTGCACGGCCGGCACCAATACCACTTGCATACGCCAGCGCATATTCTTTTGCTTTTCCACTTGCATCCTGATAGATCGCGATCAATGAAGGAACACCTTTGCCTTCCAAATATTGACTGCGGACGGTATGTCCTGGCCCTTTTGGTGCACACATCGTTACATCAACACCTTCTGGTGCAACGATCTGGTTAAAATGAATGGAGAAACCATGTGCAAACATCAGCATGTTTCCTTCTTCCAAGTTTGGTTTGATATCTTTTTCATAGATGTCTGGCTGATTTTGATCAGGTGCCAAGATCATAACAACGTCACCTGCTTTTGCTGCATCGGCAGTATCCATTACTTTCAATCCAGCTTCTTCAGCTTTTGCACGGCTCTTTGATCCTGGGCGAAGACCAACAACTACATCGATGCCGCTGTCATGCAAGTTCAATGCATGCGCATGTCCCTGGCTTCCATAACCGATGATTGCCACTGTTTTCCCCTTTAATAAATCCAAATTACAATCTGAGTCATAATATACCTTTACCATTTTAATCTCCTCCTCTTTCTCTGGTAATGCTTGTTTATACAAACGCAAGATGCGTTAATATACCGTTTCCTTTGATAACTGCAAAGCAACTCCGCCTGTACGGCTGATCTCAGTAATATGGTACTCGTGCAGTTCTTCAATAAAATAATTGATGCTGTCTGGTGTATCTGTCAATTCAACGACATATGTAACGCCTTCGATGATCTGACAGCGGCCGCCAAAATCTTCGACCGTATGCAAAAATGCAGGAATCTGTTTTTCTTTTGGTTCACATTTGATCAATACGACCTCACGGATAAATAATTGTTCCTGAGGTATTTCCATGACATTCTTCACATCTTCCAGCTTAGCCAGCTGAAGCTTGATCTGATTGATGATCGCCTCGTTACCATGCGTTGTGATCGTGATCCGTGAAAATCGCGGATTTTCTGTCTCCCCAACAGCAAGCGAATCAATGTTGAATCCTCGCTGTCCAAACAAATTGCTCACTCGGGTCAACACACCAAATTGATTCGCTACCAACAGCGATAAAACTTTTCTTTCCATGTGTTCACCTCCTAATTTCCAATAATGATATCTTTAGCGCTCTTTCCAGGTGGAATGATCGGATATACACAATCATCTTTATCGATCCAGCAATCGACGATACAAGGAACATTGCTTGCTAATGCTTCTCTCATCACTGGCAGGATATCATGGCGCGTCTTGATGCGAAGCCCTTTTCCGCCAAATGCTTCAGCTAGCTTCACATAATCTGTCTGACGGTCAATCGTTGTTTGTGAATAGCGATGTTCATAGAACAATGTCTGCCATTGACGTACCATGCCGAGCACATGGTTATTAAAGATCAAAACAACGATCGGCAATTTCTGTGTAACTGCAGTTGCCATTTCATTCATGTTCATATGGAAGCTGCCATCCCCGCTGACCAAAATAACAGGCCGATTTGGATTGGCGATCTTTGTGCCGATTGCAGCACCTAAGCCAAAGCCCATCGTTCCTAAACCGCAGGAACTGATAAAGCTGCGCGGACGAGAAAATTGATAATACTGTGCCATGATCATTTGATGCTGGCCAACATCGGTAACGATGATCGCATCTTCACCGACGATCGTATGCAAGGTCAAAGCCAGATCTCTTGGATCCACGCCATCGCCCGCTTTTGGCTTTGGAAGTCCGATCTTGGTTTTGAAATCTTTTAACGTCTTTGTCCACTCTGTCCGCTTCGTTGTCGGCATCACGGCGATCATATGCTTCAAAATATAACGTGCATCACCAACGATCGAAATATCCGAATGTACATTTTTAGAGATCTCTGAAGCATCGATATCAAAATGTATGATTTTTGCTCCTTTTCCAAACTCTTCACGGTTGCCCGCTACTCTATCAGAGAAACGCGCCCCGATCGCTATGATCAAATCAGCATTCAATGTTGCATAATTCGCGACAGGTGTTCCATGCATGCCGACCATGCCTAAATAAAGATCATAGTCATATGGCACTGCGGATAACCCCATCATGGATGTACAAATCGGAATATCCATCTGTTTCGAGAATTTCAATAATTCTCTTGTTGCATTCGCACTGATGATACCGCCGCCTGCATAGATCAAAGGGCGTTTTGCTTCTTTGATGACTTCCATTGCATTGGCAAACTCAACTTCATCCACTTTCGGCAATTTGCGGATCCGGAATTTTGGCAGCGGCACATATTCTGTGATGGCTGCTGTCACATCTTTAGGAATATCGATCAACACTGGACCTTTGCGGCCAGAATTCGCGATGATAAACGCTTTTCGTACCGTAGCAGCCAGATCTTCTACATTTTGTACGATAAAATTATGTTTTGTGATCGGCATCGTGATGCCTGCAATATTGACTTCCTGAAAGGAATCCCTTCCGATCAGATCATTCGATACATTACCAGTGATTGCTACCACTGGTACGCTGTCCATATAAGCGGTCGCAATACCTGTAACCAGATTGGTCGCACCTGGTCCGCTGGTCGCTAAACAGACACCGGTCTTTCCAGTGCTTCGCGCATACCCATCTGCGGCATGCGCTGCCCCTTGTTCATGGGATGTCAGGATATGACGAATATCATTTTGTCGTTCATACAGCGCATCATAAATATTTAATACAGAGCCTCCCGGATAACCAAAGATCGTATCAACGCCCTGATCGATCAATGCCTGTATCAGTATTTGTGAACCATTCATCTTCATACGGCTCTTCCTCCCCTATTCTAATGTGATCTCATAACCATTTTCTTCCAACATGGCGATCATCTTCGCTCCATGTTCTTTGCTGCTGACTTCGACACCGATATGGATGATCGTTTCATTCAGGTTAAGGTCGGCCTGAATGCGGTCATAGCGTACTTCTATGATATTTGCATTAGCTTCATGCAAGATATGTGCCATTTTTTCCAATGATCCAGGAACATCTAGCATCGGTGTTTTAAATTTCATATTTCGTCCGCGTGTAACCAGACCTTTTTCCACGACTTTATGAATAAAAGATACGTCGATATTTCCTCCGGAAAGGACACATACCACTCGTTTTCCTTCTACATCGATCTTGTGATTCAGCACGGCTGCCAATGAACAAGCACCAGCCGGTTCGACGACCTGTTTTTCACGTTCCAGCAGCAGCAAGATCGTTGAAGCGATTTCATCATCGCTGACCGTCACCATTTCATCCACGTTTTCTTGGATCATCTTTACTGTAAGATCTCCAGGGTTCATTACGGCAATTCCATCGGCAATCGTGTTCACACTGGCTGTTGAACAGTGTTTTCCTTGTTTAAATGACTGGACGATCGCATCCGCGCCTTCCGCCTGCACGCCAACGATTTTAATCCGCGGATTGATCTGTTTTGCATAAAAGCTGATACCTGACAGCAATCCTCCGCCGCCAGCCGGCACGACGATCACATCACAATTTGGCAGATCATGCAATATTTCATAAGCAATGGTCCCCTGTCCGGCGATGACATCTTCATCATCAAATGGATGAATGAAGATCGCTTTTTTCTCTTCTTGGATGCGTTTTGCCTCTTCATAGCATTCATCATAATTGTCACCAGCCAAAACGACCTCCGCTCCGTACCCTTGCGTTGCGCTCACTTTGGCAATTGGTGTGCTTTTCGGCATAACGATCGTTGCTTGCATTCCTAACTGTGCGCTGGCAAAACTCACTCCTTGCGCATGATTGCCGGCACTGCTCGCAATGACGCGTTCACAACCACCATTTTCTTTCAATATAGCCAGTTTGTTATAAGCGCCTCTAACTTTAAACGAACCCGTCTTTTGACGATTTTCACATTTAAGATATAACTCACAGCCGCTCATCGTCGAAAACGTCTGTGAGCTGCTCACGTGGATATTGTGGATCTTTCCCTGCAGACGCTTCGCCGCAGCTTCAACATCTCTGCTTTCCATGACTTTCCTCCTGTACCTTTAAGCAAAAAAGCAGCTCATCGAATTGATAGCTGCTTTTCTTTCATTCCTCGATGCCCTCGTCACAATGACAAAAGAATCTGTTATCGGAGAACCATGCGGTTTCTTGAAAGAAAAACAGACTGACTAAGGACCAAAATAATAATAATGACTGCTACGATTATCATCACTTTGTCCACTTCCTTTCAATCTCCGTGTTCTCACGGTGTTGACCTTAGTTTAAATCTTTTTATTAAACATGTCAATATATTTCAATGAAATTTTCAGAAAATATTTGCATTTTTTTCAACCGATGTGTAAACGCTACAAATCGTTACCAATGATACTTTTCTCGTCCTTCCTATTTGGGTAAAATCTTTCATCTTTATGTTCTTTTTTTACGATTCGCCGTTCTTTTCTGATCCGTTCCTTTGCAAATAAAACTTTTTTTACTATAATTAAGTCTATGAAAGGGATGAGTAACATGTATCAAAAATTTTCCCAGTTAATCGTTTACCGCAATTATCCAAAAGACAGCATCATCCGGCAATTATGCAGCATTTATTATGATTTTGATAAAAACCTATGCAGCCATATCGAACTGATTGACCGTGTCCATGCCCAGATCAAGGCCCTGTTGGATCTCTCTACCAGTCTTGGTTTTGACGGCAATCTATGGCATCGTTATCTGACATGGCTGTTATTGACAAATGAAAATTCATTCACATTAACAAGTGAAAAACGCGAAGTTCAAGAAGGATCGATCAAACAGCTGGTCCTTCATGACCTGACGATATTCCGCCAGCTGTTCGAATACGATTTTCAGCCACTGCAAAAAGCATTGCACACCGATTGCTTTGATATCATCACTCATTATCAAGCAATTGAAAAACCGTCACGCATGTGTGATCTGCATGCTTCAAAGGTCATCGCCCATGTCTGCCATCAATTAGAAAAAGCGAAAGATGGACAAGACATGTTTGATGTCCTGACTTCTTTTTATCAACAATACGGAATTGGCATGTTTGCGATGAATCGTGCATTCCGCTTCGAGCGGGATAAAGAAGGAGAACTTCGTTTTCTTCCGATCCGCAACATGGATACCGTTGTTTTAGATGATCTGATCGGCTATCAACTGCAAAAAGACTTATTGGTCGAAAATACAAAAGCATTCGTAGAAGGAAGAAATGCAAATAACGTTTTACTATACGGAGACAGCGGCACTGGTAAATCCACCAGCATCAAAGCGATCGTCAATGCGTTTTACGAGCAGGGGCTTCGCATGGTGGAAATCTATAAGCATCAATTCCGCGATCTTTCTGATTTGATCGCCCGGCTAAAAAAGCGCAACTATCGTTTCATCATTTATATGGATGACCTTTCATTTGAAGATTTTGAAACTGAATACAAGTTTTTAAAAGCGGTCATCGAAGGCGGTGTTGAAACCCGTCCTGATAATATTTTGATCTATGCTACCAGCAACCGCCGCCATCTAATCAAAGAGACATGGGGCGATCGCAGCGACATGAGCGAAGATGAACTGCATCACAGTGACACGATCCAAGAAAAGCTGAGCTTAGCAGCTCGTTTTGGCTTATCGATCTGTTATGAAAAACCAAACCAGAAAAACTACTATAACATCGTCTTGCAATTAGCAAAACGTTACCCAGAGATCACTTTGAGCGAGGAAGAACTGATTACAGAAGCGCGCAAATGGGAGCTTAGTCATGGCGGCATGAGCGGCCGGGCTGCACAACAGCTCATCTATGATCTCAGCGGCAAAGCGATGATCGAAAAATGGAAACATGACTCGAAGTACTGAAAGGTACTTCTTTTTATTGCTTTTTCTTCATCGGAAGACTATAATCTAATTTGTTTACAAGTTAACTATTTGGAGGAAATCTTGATGTTGCCTACGGTTGAATCCTTATTATATTCTTGCAATCAAATACGAAAGGTACATGCATCCTTATTAAACGAGCGGATGAAAGACGCAGACCTTTCACCAAACGAGATTGCCATATTGATCCTCTTATCGAACAATCCCCACATTACTACTGCGACTCAGGTAAGTGTCCTACTGAATGTTTCAAAAAGTTTAGTAAGCCGAAGCGTCGATCATCTATGCAGCCGAGAGATCCTCACTAGCAAGATCGATGAAAAGGACCGCAGGATCACACATCTTTTATTAACTGAACAAGCCAGCGGCCTGATTGCCCGTTTAAGGAAAGAGATCAATATGATCAATCAACAGGTATTGGCTGATATCAGTGAAGAGGAAATCATGCAAGTAGAAAAGACGATCCAAAAAATTACGGAGCGTTTTCTAAAGGAGGTATCCAAATGAAACTATCCATGTCCAGAGAAGTTGATCTAGGGAAAGAACCGGTCGGAAAACTCTTATTGATCTTGGCTCTTCCTGCCATCACATCGCAAGTAGTCAACGCATTATACAACATGGTAGACCGAATGTATATCGGCCATATTGAAAATATAGGTTCCATCGCCTTGACCGGAGTCGGTGTCTGCTTCCCGATCATCATGATCATCTCTGCCTTTGCTTATCTGCTTGGCATGGGCGGAGCTCCAAGAGCAAGCATCTACATGGGCAAAAAAAAGAATGAAGAAGCTGAAAAGATCTTAGGAAACTGTTTTTCTGCACTTGTGCTGGTTGCAATCTTGTTGACACTGGTCGTCCTCTGTTTCAAAGAACCTCTATTATATCTGTTTGGTGCCAGTGAGCAAACGATCACTTATGCTAGCGAGTATATTGCAATCTATGCCATCGGAACGATCTTCGTGCAATTGACGCTTGGAATGAATGCATTCATTTCTGCCCAAGGCTTTTCTACGATCAGCATGCTCACAGTCATCATCGGTGCAGTCACCAACATCATATTGGATCCGATTCTGATTTTCGGTTTTCATATGGATGTTCGAGGTGCTGCTCTGGCAACTGTTTTGTCACAGGCGATCAGTGCCTTATGGGCCGTGCGTTTTCTTTGCGGCAAACAAACGATCCTGCGCTTAAAAAAAGAAAATCTGGTCATACAGAAAAAAATATTGATGCCTTGCATTGCGCTTGGCATATCACCTTTTGCCATGCAATCTACGGAAAGTCTGCTTGTCCTTTGTTTTAATTCATCCCTTCTCTACTATGGGGGAGATCTAGCCGTTGGCGCCATGACGATTCTATCAAGCATCATGCAGTTTGCAATGCTTCCTCTGCAAGGACTGACACAAGGCGGACAGCCGATCATCAGCTACAATTATGGCGCAAACAACCCTCAACGAATCAAAAAAGCATTTTTCCTTCAAACCCTCATCTGCTTCTCTTATACCACATGCATGTGGCTTGCCATCTTGTTCATCCCGCAATGCTTTGTAGCAATCTTTACGAACGATCCTACGCTGACCCAGATCAGTGTATGGGCATTGCGCATCTACATGGCAGGAATCTTATTGATGGGTCTGCAAACATCCTGCCAACAGACATTCATTGCTTTCGGCAACTCCAAAGTCAGTGCATTTCTTGCCATATACCGAAAGATACTCGTCCTGATTCCTTTGATCTATCTTCTGCCACAGATCTGCAGCGATCATGTATTCGCCATTTTCCTTGCAGAACCAATTGCCGATACGATTGCTGTCGCTACAACGGTCACCTTATTTACCATCAACTTTAAAAAGCTGATGAAACAGATGCATGAACAATAAAAGCCACGTTAGGTGGCTTTTTCATTAGCGTTCCGCCGATATGAGCAGTGATAGGTCAAAGCGCTACTTTTGCTTCATTCAAGCACTTGCTTTCTGCGCTCATTCTTTCTTAAAGGAGTCTTTTGCCGATCAGGACATCAATCATTTTTTCCAGCCTATGTAAGCACCGCATGACCACCCATCCATATGTGTGCAAAATGATCCAAACACAAAGAAAGCAGCCGTAGCTGCTCTCTTTTCATTTCATACGTTTGGAATGCACAAAAGACGATTGAGAAGCATCTGTCAAAACGCTTATTTTATGACATTCTCTTTTTCATCATCCTATTGCATTCAGCGCAAAGGTTTATTGTGCTTTCTTTCTTTTATAAGTAACGGCTGCAACAACTGCACAAGCTCCACACAGCATTATCCAGTTCGTTGCCATATTGGATACACCGGTTCCTGGTGTTTCCATAGAATCTGCAGCTGCATCGTCATCAGCCCAGAACAATGCATATGGCGAGAAAGAATCTACTATAATCTTGATTCCTTTTTCTGTATTTTCTAACTTGTAAGCAGGATCTTCTTGATCTGCAGAATACAGTTCCATTGTGTAGTCATCGGTCAATGCCTCATCATCGTTGCGATCCAACCCATTGTAGTGCACGATAAAGAACTCTGTATTTTCATCTGTTCCTTCTGGATAAGGCCAGTAAATCGTAATTGGATTATTAGCACCTACAACTGCATTTCCGTTATTCGTGTATACCAAATCGAGATATTTCATTTCGATATTATAATTTTCCGGCAGGACATCAAATGCTTTTACAGCTTCTTCTTCCAAAGTAGCTTTTGCAGTAGACAACACTTCATCTACAAGCAGTCGGACTGCGCTGGAATCTGCAACTTGAATGCTTGAAACCTGATTATCGGTCGTTTTGTAATAATACTCTGTTCCCTGTGGAACTTGAGCTGTTATATTCGTTACAGCTTCTTGCGGTTCTTTTCCTTCAACAATTGCAGTCGTTATATTTTCAGAATCAGAAACTACTCCGCGGATCTTCAATTCTGCACCTTCGATTACAAGGTTATAGCTATGCGTACCTGTTGCCCCAGGAAGTTTGATTTCAGCCTTTACCAATCCTTGATCCAAACTGCCCGCATAGATGGACATCGTATAGGTCTGGTTTGGATGATTCTGGCTGATTGTGAAATCATCACTGGTTATCAAGTTTCCTTCTTCATCTTTAAATTCCAAACGAACTGATGGTTGATCTTCTAAAGAAACAATCCGGTAAAGGTAACGGCCATTTACCTGACTGCTGTTTCCTTCGTTTTGATCATAGTGTTCTAAGGTCCATTTACGAGTTTGTTGTCCATCATCATATGTAAATGTCAGATAATTCGTCAAATCTACAGCAGTATCTTTGCTGATGCCAAGCTGTTCTCTCAGCCAATCATCTAAACTTTCTGGCAGTTCCAGCATATAACCTGGTTCTGGGAGACCATTTTTAGTAACAGAAGTTACATTGCCTTGGCTATCTTCTACAACACTTTCATAACCATCTCCACCCACATAAACCGTCAGTGGCACAAGATTGATTTTAACGGTCTCTTCCACAGCTGGTGTTACCACGTAAGATACTGTTGGCAGAGGGAACGGGATTTCTGTTCCTAAAGTACCATCAGAATATACTGGTTTGAAGGTAGCTTCTTTGCTGACCAGCAATGAATCAAGCGATTCGCTTCCATCCTCATCATACGTACCATAAGTGCCGCCTACTTTTTGTGGATTCGTTAACTGCACCTGATAATCCAATTTAATGGATGCATCTAAGTATACAGCTGTGTTAATTGCCAGTTCAAAGTTATCTTTGCCGCTGTCATCTTTTCCGTTTGGATAATATGTCAGTTCATAAGGATATTTTCCTTCACTGTTTAATGTACCAAATCCATAGTGATTTTCACCGATCTTTGTTGTTGTCAGCTTATCTGAACCAACAGTTAATTGCAGCTGATCCAAATTGACCATTTTAAAATCATATGCATTTCCATAATTATCCTTTCCATAGCCAATTTCGTTTTCAATGACCGAACCTTCACCAACATAATAAAGCAGATTATCTTTTAATTGTGCTAACGGATCTGCGATCTGATCACTGTCATAACGTGTCACATAATTTTCATCGGCTAACCAAGATTTAAAAAATTCTGTGTAATCTCCATATTTGCTTCCTTTATTGTATGGATAGTCGATCCAGAACACATTTGCTTCATCTGCATCAGTCAATTCAATGATTGACTTTGCCGCAAAGTAAGTTGCTGATTCTAAATTTGAATAGTAATCTAAATCTGTATTCACATTCATGCCTGGCTCTAAATTTCTTACGAGATATGCAGAATCTTTGCTATGCTCTTTTGTAATTCCGTATTTTCCAATTTCTTTTCCATTTGCTGCATCAGCCATAATTTGATCAAATGTACGCAGCTCAAGATTTCCTGATATATAACGAGCAATGAAATCTTCTGTAGTATTCCAGTTATTCTCATAAGGCAGCTGTGCCAGGGATTCCCCTTCATCATTGATCCACATGCGGGCACCACCATCTGTCAGCAGGATGAGATATTTATTTTCGCTCTCTGCTGAACCCGTCTTCAATAAAGTACGTGCTTTTTCAATACCAGCTTGCAGATTACTTCCAGAACGTCCTGTTGCACCATCATATGTCTTATCAGTCATATTGCTAGTCAACGTTTCGAGCACATTGTCATCTGCAATGCTTCCAAGACTTTCGCTGGCATACAGAATTGGATTTTCCCCGCCAAAAATCACTAATCCAGCATGAACATTTGTCGTTTTGACATTAGCTAATTCTTTTAACATTTCTGCAGCATCCGTAGCTAAAGTACTTGCGTCGCTGCTTGTTGATCCGTCCAATACGAATACGATATCCATAGGCTGTTGAGTCGAATCGGAAGGAATGGTCATCGTTACATTTGAAATATAATCACTGTCCAGATTCGTCGCTGTTTGACTTACTTTCAATGATTCTGGCACATTCAAGGCGGTTACTGTTGCAGTTGGCAGCAATCCTACCAAGAGCATCAACGATAATACGCAACTAAATATTCGTTTTTTCATTTCTATAACCTCTTCTTTTCTATTTTTTCATTTCTTCCCCTGTTTCTTAATAAAGTTCTTCATGACCCTCGATTCTTTATCGGAAGCAAAACGATCTGCCCCCTTGCATCACCCCCTCTAAGTATGTTTGTATCCTTCATTCATAATGATAAACAAGATAAAAATGATCTGTTCGTTATACTACCACTCTCCTTAGACAGATGCTCCATTTCATCGTTAATTCTTTATTATTTTCAATAAAATAGCATAATAAAAACTACACAGATTGTTTAAAAACACATGATTCTGATAAAGAAAGGGGCTTCTGTCTGATCTTTTTTCGTCAGCATCAAAGCCCACCCCTCATTTGCAAGCAACTACCTTTATTATAATTATAATTCCCAAAATTTTCAAGAAAGGTGAACGCCTTCCATCATTATCCTCTGTCCTATTTCATCGGCGTTTCAACGATACGATCGTCTCTACTTTTGCAGTATTCGGGAACATATCAAATGGAACGATGCG
>CASFOT010000080.1 GCA_949296305.1 uncultured Erysipelotrichaceae bacterium | reverse complement strand
GGGTCCTACAGGTGCGACAGGTCCACAAGGAGCTACCGGTAATACTGGGCCTACTGGATCGACTGGGGAGATGGGACCGCAGGGTCCATCAGGTATAACGGGAGCTACAGGTCCAACTGGTGCAACTGGAGCAACCGGCCCACAAGGCGTTACAGGTAATACTGGACCGACCGGTCCGCAAGGAATCACAGGACCAACGGGTCCAACCGGACCGCGAGGTGGAACAGGAACTACAGGTGCAACTGGACCACGTGGCGCAACGGGACCTTCTGGAACAACTGGAGCAACCGGCGCAACAGGGGCATCCGCTGAAAATTTAGCTGCAATAAATAATAATGATACAAGGGTATCTGGAAATGGTTTGCTAAGCTTATTTCAAAATGTAGCAGCCAATGGGAATGCAATCACACACATATCCGGCTCTCCATTTTTTGAAATTACCACACCAGGTTTGTATGAGGTGTACTATCAGACCAAAGTTCAAGCAGATTCTAGTTCTTATCCAGTTACAGCTGAAACGGTAATTGTATTTGATGGTGAACCTTTACCTCATTCACAAGATAACGCAGCAATCACATCAGATACAGATGAGGGATTGATGAGCGGGTACGCACTTTTCTATGCAGAAAAAGCATCGACACTTTTCTTGAAAAATACACTAGCTAATACGCATTTTAATGATAGTGTGCTGCTAGTAAAAAAAGTTTCTTGACATGACTGCCTGCGGGCAGTTATACATAGGGGTGAAAAATTGATAACGATCAGTGTATGCATGATTGTAAAAAATGAAGAAGCTGTAATGAAACGCTGCCTTTCCTGTGTACAAACGTTTGCGGATGAAATCATTGTGGTAGATACTGGGTCTGTTGATCGAACAGTTGATATTTCCCGGGAAATGGGGGCGAAAATATATGATTATCCTTGGGGAGATGACTTTGCTGCTGCGCGTAATTTTTCTTTTTCAAAGGCGACGATGGAATTCCAGATGTGGCTTGATGCAGATGATGTGATCGATGAAGAAAATCAAAAAAAGATGAGCATGTTAAAAGAGACATTAGATCCATCGGTAGATGTCATATTTATGCATTATGAAATGAATCATCAAAAAGAAGCATCACCTGTTATATTCGACCGGGAACGATTAGTGAAAAAAGGCAAGCATTTTGTATGGGAAGGACGTGTACATGAAACATTAAAGATCAATGGGAAGATATCTTATCAAGATATAACGATCAAGCATAAAAAAGAACAGATCAATGATCCGTTTCGAAACCTTCGTATCTTCGAAAAGATGAGGAAAGAACAGGTTCAATTCACACCAAGAGATCAATATTATTATGCTAGAGAACTTCAACAGCATAATAAAATAACCGAAGCTGTTGAACAATATGAATGCTTTTTAAAACGGGAAGCGTGGACAGAAGATCAAGTGCAAGCATGTTATGAGCTCGGATCATGCTATTTACAGCTTCAAGATCGCATCTCTGCATTTCTCGCATATACAAAAAGTTTTTTCTATGCAGTTCCTACCAGCCGGATTTGTAATGCAATAGGTTGTTTGTTAATAGAAGATCAGCGGTACATGGAAGCTGCCTATTGGTATGAACAAGCGATACGATCGACACATCGGGGAGGTTTTGAAAATCAGGATGAACATGATTTCCTGCCTGGACTTCAATTAGCAATCTGCTACTATTATTTAAATGAAAAAGCAATAGCAAAATATTGGTTTGATTTTGCAAAAAAGATCCATCCAAACCATCCATTGATCCTGGAAAATGATGTGTATTTCAAATAAAAAATCTCCAAAGTTCATTCACTTTGGAGATTATATCTTAATTGCGCTTATTTCTGATAGTTGCGAGGTCCAAAAATATCTGATCCGATTCGAACCATGTTGGAACCATGCTGGATCGCTAAATGCCAATCTGCGCTCATGCCCATGGATAGCCATCGTATGGAAGAACCATAACGTTCTTTTGCTTGCAGAAATAGTTGATGTACTTGTTCAAAGCAGTCTTCAATTTGCTGCGTATCGTCGGTATTCGGCCCGACACACATGAGTCCTTGTATATCGATATGAGGGTATTCATTTTTACAAGTTTCAATAAACTCCAAAACATCATCTTTGTCAAGTCCGGTTTTGTTTTCCTCTTTTGATATGTTGACTTCAACTAAAACAGCGATCGTTTTGTCAATTTTTGCTGCTTGTTTCTCAATTTCATTTGCTAAAGAGATCGAATCTAAACTTTGGATCATATCAACATAAGGTAATACTTGTTTAACCTTGTTACGCTGTAAATGTCCGATCATATGCCAGTGATATCGTTCGTCATATTTAGCGAGGATTTCTTGTACTTTATTTTCACCAAAGATGGTACAGCCAGCATGAAAGGCTTCATCGACTTCTTCTTTTGTACGTGTTTTGCTGACTGCGATCAAAGTTACAGTATCAGGTAATTCTGATTGTATTTCTCTTAATCGATCTAAATTCATTGGATCTCCTTCTTTCTGCTACTTATAATACACCAAATCAGTAAAAAGTACAAAGTCAGGTAAAAGAAAAGTTGCAGCAACTGTTTCTGCAACTGAAAAGGAATTTGCCTATATTGGTTTGACAACAGATAGATATGGTGATTGGTCCATCGTTTTGGAAGATCAATCAGCCAAGAAATGCAGCTTTGTGGAATAGAAGAGGCGACGCCAATTCAGATGATAAGTAACAAAATATAAGACGACGCTGAGCATGATTCCGGCGATGACATCAATGACGGAATGCTGTTTCAAAAACATGGTGGATAAGATGATCGAAATACCGATCGTTGCAGAACCCAGGTTTGCTAACAAGCGATGTTTGAAACGTGGATAACGCAGAACTACCAACATGATCGAAAAAGTACTTGCTACATGGATCGATGGACAAACATTAGCAGAATCATCCACATTTTGTATAAATTGCACCATCCATGCAAAGAAGTTGTCCACTTTGAAATCTACACGCAGATTCAGACCGTTGGGTACGATGAGATAGGTCAATAACGATATGCTCATGCCTAGAAACATGAAAAAACAAAGGTCTTGAAAATAATGTTTATCTTTAAATAAGAAATAGAGCAGAGAACCAAACATAAAAGGAAACCATAATAAATAAGGAAGGATGAAATATTCGTTAAAAGGGATCATTTCATCAAGTGCAGAATGAATAATGATCACTGGATCGATAAAATGTTCTAATAACATAAAACAGATTAAGTACGGGATATAATAAAGCAGCCATAGACTGTATGGATGTAATTTGATCCATCCAAGAACTTGTTTCATTTTATAAAAACCTCCTGATTGTATTATTTTAACACGAAGTAAAAAAAAGAAAAGAAAAAGAGAAAATCGATCAACGGCATCGAATGATCTTGAAAACAAATTTTTAAGAAAAACATTGGAATATTTTTTTAGGCAGGAAGAAAAAGTGCTAAAATGAAAATAACAAATTAAAGGCAGGTGTCCGTTATGAAACAATATATCATGGCTATTGACCAAGGAACTACAAGCTCACGAGCAATTCTTTTTGATGAAGCTAGCAATATCATTGCAGTTGCACAAAAAGAACTAGAGACGTATTATCCTCATCCTGGCTGGGTTGAGCAGAAAGCTACTGATATCTGGGCAAGCGTAGTCGGCGTGATGAACGAAGTTTTAGCGCGTTCTGGCATTACAAGCGAACAAATCGCGGCCATTGGGATCACGAATCAGCGCGAAACTTGTGTTGTTTGGGAAAAAGAAACCGGACAGCCTATTGATTTTGCAATTGTCTGGCAGTCAAGGCAAAGCGATTCCTATTGTCAGCAATTAAAACAAGAAGGAAGAGAAGAATGGATCAAAGAAAAAACAGGATTACAGATCGATCCATATTTTTCTGCAAGCAAGCTTCGTTTTCTTTTAGATAAACATCATGCACAACAACGTGCAGAACGTGGTGAACTTTGTTTTGGAACAATTGATAGTTGGTTAGTTTGGAAATTGACAAATGGTAAACGCCATATCACAGATGTATCAAATGCTTCACGAACAATGCTTATGAATTTGGAGACACAAGATTATGATGAAGAATTGTTGTCATTGTGGAACATACCACGCTGCATTTTACCGGAAATCGTAGATACGAGCGGGGAGCTAGCTATAAGCGAAGGCGTATTGCCGACGTCTATACCGATCTGTTCAATGGTTGGGGACCAGCAGGCGGCTTTGTTTGGTCAAACATGTTTTGAAGAAGGATCAGTCAAAAATACATACGGGACTGGTTGTTTCTTGTTGATGAATACAAAAGATAAGATCATACGTTCAAAACATGGTTTGTTAACTTGTGTCGGATGGCGGAGAGCTGGCATGACCGATTATGTGTTAGAAGGCAGTGTGTTTGTTGCAGGTGCAGCGATTCAATGGCTTCGTGACGGCTTGCGCATCATCGCAAATAGTGCAGAAAGTGAAAGCCGAGCAAAATCTGTAAAGAGCAGTGATGGTGTTGTTGTTGTGCCGGCATTTACCGGATTAGGTGCTCCTTACTGGAAAGCAAGCGCGAAAGGTGCTGTATTTGGCTTAACTAGAGGAACTCAGCAAGAACACATCATACGAGCAACGTTAGAATCGCTTGCTTATCAAAGTTATGATGTGATTGCAGCTATGGAAGAGGATGCTGGTGTACGCATTGATCGTCTGCAAGTAGATGGCGGTGCAAGCCAAAATGAATTTTTAATGCAGTTTCAAAGCGATCTGCTAAATGCAAAAGTGATTCGTTCGACAATTTCAGAAACAACTGCATTGGGAGCGGCTTACCTTGCTGGATTAGCTGTAGGCTATTGGAAGGATCTTCAGCAGATTCGTGAGCAGTTTCAGATTGCACATATTTATGAGCCGCATATGAATGAAGAAACAAGAGAGAAATTATTGAAAGGATGGAAGAAGGCAATCCAGGCGACGATTGTCTTTGAATGAAATGAAAATTCGTTGTATCAGCAAATTAAGTGAAGGATGTAAAAAAGAGTTAGAAAGCAATTATGAGCTGTGCGATGACACGAGCGCACAAGTGATCGTTGGCAATCCAGATCCGCAAGAACTGAAATTGTATTCACATCTAGAGCTGATCCAGCTAGAGAGTGCAGGTTATGATCAATATGATGTGGAAGCATTGAACCAGCAGAAAGTACGTCTATGTAATGCTTCCGGCTGTTTTGGAGATGTCATCAGTGAATATGTCATCGGATCTTTGATCATGATGATGCAGCAACTGGATCAATATGTATTGCAGCAGCGTACGCACACATGGAGAAAAATGGAAAAAGTACGCATAATCAGCGGTTCTACGATCATAGTGGTAGGAATGGGGAACTTAGGAGCTACGTTAGCTCGTCGATTACATCACTTAGGGGCACAAGTTATAGGTGTTCGAAAACAGGTGGATAAAAGTGTTGCATGCGTAGAACGAATGATCAGCCTGCACCAGATGGATGAAGTATTGCCCTGTGCAGATGCAGTCGTACTATGTTTACCTGCAAATGAGGAGACCAAAGGCTTTTTTACCCATCATTATTTTTCATTGATGAAAAAAGACGCAATTTTTGTTAATGTAGGCCGCGGATCGTTGGTAAAATTAAAAGATCTGCAGCAAGCTGTAGAGAACAACAGTATTGGCGGAGCCATTTTAGATGTGATGGAAATCGAACCTTTGCCAAAAGATCATCCTTTATGGGATTGTGAACACGTTTTCCTGACACCGCATGTTGCAGGGACATTTGCTAATGAATCAAGTTTTACTCAGTTTGAAGAAATGGTGATCGAGAATCTAAAAAACTATTATGAAGGAAAACCATTGATCAATGAACGAAGACATTAAAGCAAAATCTGCGATGATCCTGGTTCATCCATTTCTTACAGCCAAAAGATTTCGTTATCAGCTGAAATGATTTTGGAAACAGAAAGATGCATTTGTTCTTCCTACCGAAGAATGATCATCTTTTTTTATGTTCTTCAAAGAATCGTGCATCTGACCAAAAAAGAAAGCTGTTGAATAAAAAAGTTCATGTTAAAATTGTATTAACGATTTTAAAAATATACAGAGAAAAATACGTTAATGTAAATGTGGTGATTATTGTGAAAAAATGCGTTATACTCATTTTATTATTATTGTTAGCAGGATGCGAGAAAGAGAGCATCAAAGAGAACGAGGACTTTCAATATTATCTTTTTGCGACTCCATTAGCTGAACATCCCATTTGGTTACAAAGCAAGGAAGGCTTTGAAGATGCATGTTCAGAATTAAATGTAAAATGTGATTGGATGGGTCCAAAGATCATAGATACAGAATCGATGGGTGAAGTGATCGAACAGGGAATATTACAAAATGCAGACGGCATCATCACGCAAGGAGTAGTCGATCCGGAATTATTAAAAGAAGCAAAAGACAATAATGTCCCGATCATTTTGGTTGATTCAAATATGCCTGAGAGTGAAAAGTTAGCTTATTTTGGAAAAGATTTTGAAAAACAAGCAAAGTTGATCTTAGAAGAAACAGAAAGACATATTGACCAAGATACAAAATTGATTGTTGCGATACAAGTAGCTGAATTAGATTTTGATATTGCTACAGAACAGATCAAAGAATTAGAGAATGCATTGAAAGATCATCCAGGAGGATATGAAATTGTCAGCATCAGTGAATCAAAATCGGATGCAGTGCGCGCTCAAAGCGAATGGACTCGAATTTTAGCGGATCATCCTGATATCAATTTATCTGTGAATTTTGCTGCTGAATCTGCAGAAGCTTGTGGCGAAATTGCGGTTGACCTAGGCATAAAAGATCAACTGTTTATTTTCGGTGTGGATGATATGGAAACGACCATCGATTATATTAAAAAGGGGTATTTAGATGCTAGTATCGTTACTTCATTTTATCAGTACGGTCATGATTCTTTGTACTTGCTTTATAATCATAATGTTAAAAATGAAGTGCCGGCACAAGTGAATCAAGATGTAAAGTTAGTGGTAGTAAATCGAGAGAATGCAGATACATATATGGAGGAATTAAGACCTTGAAAAAGAATCGGAGTTATCGCAAACATCTGCTGTTATATTCTTTAATTTCATTAACGGCAATCATGCTTATCTTATTCATGTATGATATGATCAATCGTCGGTTTATCAGTCAATATAATGCCGTTTTTTCTACTTATGATGAGATGAGCCAGTTTTATGATAACCAAAATGAAGCTCATGAAGCATTACGCAGTTATTTGTATACAGGGGAAAGCCACTTGTACAATGATTATGAATCTTATATTGAAGATGCGAAAGAAAATCTAGATCATATCATGGATCGTTTAAGCAGTGAAAATAATTTATGGCGTTTTGAACTTTTAGAAAATATGGTTCTTAATTACGAAAAAAATGTGGCGATGATCCAGGTGGTTGCAGAATTAAAAAATGACGAATATAAACAATATTATGATCATTTGACAGAGATCAATGATTCGATCGTTAAGACATCAGATGAATATTTTCGCTTGCTGACTGACGAAATTGCTTTGGTTCGTATCGATATTGATAAAGAAATCAACATGTTGCAAATGGTGTCGATTATTTTTGCCTTGTCTTGCTTTATTTTGATCGTCTGGCTGACGTATCGTATTTTTCGAAGCATCATGTATCCGATCAATCAGATTGTGCAGAACATGAATGAAATAAAAAAAGGTAATTATGATTTACAGGAAATTGCTTCTTCTTATAAAGAAATGAACATCTTATGCGTGGCTTTGCGCGATATGGCCATTTCAGTAAAAAAGAATCAAGAAAATGAAAAGAAGCAAGCAGAATTGGAACAACGATTGCTTATCAAAGAAAATGAAAATCTAATCAAAGATGAACAGCTGGCATCAAGTGAATTGAAACTGCTGCAAAATCAATTAAATCCGCATTTCTTATTTAATACATTTAATATGATCTATCAAAAAGCATTAGAAGAGAAATCCGCGATCTTAATTGAGATGATCGAAAAGATGACTGAATGTATGCGATACACGTTAAGTAATCGAAGCAGGACAACGACCTTGGAAATGGAAATTAATTTTATACGCAACTATCTGTTTATACAGAGCAAACGATATGAGGACCGCATACATTTTGAACTTATGGTTGAAGATGATGTCCCTAATATTAAGATTCCTTCGATGATCATTGAACCCTTGGTGGATAATGCAATTCGCCATGGGTTATCTGATACTGAAGCTAATGGGGAAATTTTAGTATCAATTACACATGAAGACCGACATATTTATATAAGAGTAGAAGACAACGGGAAAGGAATGGATATTGAAGAAGTAGAGAAATTGATCATCAATAATTATGAAAAAGAAGACAGGAAATACGATGATAGCTATGGGCTGTATAATTTATCTCGTCGTTTAGAGATGTTTTTTGGAGATACGGCAGCTGTGAATATCAGCAGCATGCCTGATTGCGGTTTTGATGCTTTGATTATTTTACCGGAGTTTATAAATGGATGAAGGGGGCATGCGGTATGAACGTATTGATCGTTGAAGATGAAAAAATAGAACGTGAGGCAATCGTATCGCTGATAGCGCAAAAATTCTCAAAACGCATACAGCTGATAACAAGTGTAAATAATGGAGAAAGTGCATTAAATGAATTCGAAAAAAATAATTATGAGCTGGTTATTTCAGATATAAATATTCCGCGAATGGATGGCTTGGAATTGCTGAGGCAAATGAAACAAAGAAAACCAAAAACGAGATGCATGATCTTGACATCTTATGATTACTTTGAATATGCACAAGAATCGATTCGAATAGGTGTTGATGATTTTATTCTCAAGCCAGCAAAAGAGCAAGATTTATGCAACCGAATTGAGAAAATGATGGATGTGATCGATCAGGAATCAAAAGGCGAAATTAACTCTTTGTCCTATCATCTGAAACAAGTACAATCAATCCTGCAAAGCGACCTGTTATATGCCATATTGTATAATGATTCAGAAAAAAATATTCTTCGTTATATCAAAGTGTTACAGCTAAATGTAAAAAATGCGGTATGTTTTTGTATTAAACGAAAAGAAATGGATATAAGCGGTTTAGATAAGATCACTTCGATATTGAAAGATTCTGGATATGTCTGTTATTCTGAGACATATTTTGATAATTTGGTCGTGTTTGTTTTTTATGATCAGTTAATATCTCAACAAAGCGTAGTGTTTATCTACAATA
The DNA here is from genome assembly GCA_949296305.1 of uncultured Erysipelotrichaceae bacterium. Lineage (GTDB taxonomy): Bacteria > Bacillota_I > Bacilli_A > Erysipelotrichales > Erysipelotrichaceae > Merdibacter. The sequence goes on along the minus strand of CASFOT010000080.1, from coordinate 1,029 downwards.
TGTTTAAGAAACTATGTGCAAATAAATCCAATGTTGGAGTGGGATCCATCAAAGATCGTTGTGGCGAATTTTATGATTCATTTAAAGAAGCATTGGGTAATATGAACGGAGCGATACATTTTCATGGGGCAGAAGGTGAAGAAAAGATCAAAGAGGCCTTTACAAAGATGCTGGATGAGATTGAATATGCTATCCGTATTGGAAATCAAAGTATTTCGACAGATATTGCCAAAAAACTGTATGATTTACTGCTTTTATATGATCGAAATGAGAGAAATGCACTGTTAAAAGAATTTTTCTTTGATCTTTTTGATCGATTAGCTGATAAAGATCTGTCGATAACAAAAGAACACTTAGATAATGAATTAAGCCGAATCTCGCGGGCACAAAATATAAGAGATGTCTATATTCAGATTACTTATTTATTGAAAACGATGATCGATCCTGTATTTATTCCGAGAGGTAAAAATACGAATCATTTAATCAAAGAAGCTTATTCATACATAGAAAAAAAGTATCCGCATTTGATCGGGTTGAATGATGTTGCTAATTATTTAGGCGTGACTCCACAATACATCAGTTCTTTATTTACCAAATATACAGGCAAGAATTTCACTTATGTATTGTCTGAGTTCAGGGTGAATAAGGCGAAAGAATTATTAGATGCTGGGGCAAAGATCAAAGAAATTTCCTCATTGGTCGGTTTTCAAAATCAAAATTATTTTGCGAAAGTTTTTAAGAAGTTTACCGGTTATACACCAAGCGAATATAAAGCGAGAAATGATTAAACATTTATTATAAAGTTTAAATTTTTATAAAAAGTGTCATGCTATGATTTCTTTGTAGGATGAGACATCTTTTTGCCAGAGAAAGGAGCCTGAAGTAATTTATTTTAAATGAGATGGGCAAAGGGAAGAGAATGGAGGAAACTATGAAGAAGTTATGGAAACTGTTATTAGCTGCTTTGTTAATAAGTACGTCAGTTTTCGGTAATATTAAGATAAGCAGAGCTAATGAAGAACAAAAGGA
>CASFOT010000079.1 GCA_949296305.1 uncultured Erysipelotrichaceae bacterium | reverse complement strand
TTAATCTCCACTTTTAAAGAGAAAACAGGCAATCTTAAGCCATCATTTATATAAAATTACCTGAAAAATGGTTGATAATCCCCACTTTTATCGAATTATTTTTCTATACTTTTTAAGTATATAGTTTGTCAACAAGCTGAGAACAGCATATAGATGCTGTTCTTTTTTTGCGGAAACTGAAAAAAACAGCTATCAAAACGAAAACCTGTACATATACTGAAGTGTGCAATAGGCGAATATGCCTGGGACAAGGAGGATCTGTATGAGAAGAAAACGGAAAATACATGTACCCGCTTTATTGCAGTCATGTACTTCATCGATGACAGCAGGTTTTCGATTGACTGTTCATAAAGATGATAGTTTTCAGATAGAAGATGGAAATGAGATAACCGTGCGAATCGCACAAGGAAATAATGGGAGCATCGATCGACGTCTGTTTTTTTATAATGGATATGCACAGTTAGAAATCGATCAGCTTCCATATGATTGGTATACGCTTTCTTTGGTAGATGATAATGGGCATTCGATCGAAGAAAAAGAAAATTGTTTTATTCGCTTTTTGGTCAATGAAGAGAGCGGAGAAGGAAATCAACTGCGGTTTCAATTAAATGAACAGGCGCCAAGAAAAGAAATTGAAATGAATATTTATGGAGATGTCAGCGAACTGACCATTCATGTGCTGCAAAATGGAGCACAGGGACAGCATATGCCAAATGAAGATGCCATTTACCAATATGAACTGGTTTCTTCTAATTATCATCAGTGGATCGAACTCAACGCATGCAATCAATATGAAGTGACCATGTTTTTGCCAAAAGATCTTTATACGCTGACCATGAATGAACAAACAAAAGCTTATTTTGATGATGAGCTGATAGAAGATTCGATCCTGTTGCAGGAGGATAAACACTCGCTCGCAATCATAGAATCGGAACAATCAAAGGCAGTCATGCAGATCAGTGTTTTTGTTATGGATGAACAATGTGTGCTAACGGCTCCTAAAGACTGTTATTTTCAGGTTCGGGTTCAGGGAAACGGATTCTCGCAGACAATCAATTTGAATGAAATGAATGATTTCAGCATGATGCTTTACGATCTTGAAGAAGGTGTTTATCAGCTAGCTGCTCATGCTGCAAATGGGTATACGATCCTTTATGAGATTGATGGAGAAACCAGCACGGAAGGCATTGTGGAAGTAGGTGCCGGATGCAGATGCATCCATATTCTTTATCAAAGTAATCAAGCGTTTCATCGTCCTTCTTTTCGTATTCGCAAAATGGTCAAAGGCGAAGGTGGATGTCTTTTGAAGCCGAAGGATGATGATTGTTTTATCGTAGCTATTCGCGGTTGCGGGACGACACATTCATTTTATCTTACGAAAGAGAATCGATTCTGCGTAGAACTGGCTGATCTATGCCCGGGAACTTATCAAATCGAAGAAATAGATGCAGAAGGTTATGTGTCACATTTGCAATATGCAAATGGGGAATTGATCATCAATGGGTGTGTGGAGATATGTCCTTGTCAAGGAACGGATGTTCTTCTTGTCAATGAAGTGAAAAATAATGGGAAACTTCAGATTTGCAAATATGAAGAAGATGCACAGGGGAATCTGATCAAACCCCAGGGAAACGCTTGTTATGCGATACGTCTGCATTCTTTTGCTTATCAAGAGATCATCATGTTAAAAGAAGACAATGATTATTGTGTGTTTTTGCAGCAGCTGGCAAAAGGCTGTTATGACATACGAGAGGTTGGCGGCGAACATGTGTTGTACAGTGTCGATCAAGGAGAATGGTCAAATGCAGCCCGAGTAGTCATTGATGATGACCGTCTTCATGAGATCCGGGTCTTGAATCTTCAGGAAGAGGATCATGGCAGCGTGCGAATTGAAAAATGGATGGAAAATGAACATTGTATGCTCATGCATCCTTCATGTAATGAGCGATACATGATTTGTCTCAGCGGTAATGGAGTGCAAGAGAAGTTCATTCTTCATGCACAAAACCAATGGTGTGTTTATGTAGATGATCTGCCTTATGGGGAATATCAAGTTGAAGAATTATATGGTGGGAACGAACGTTATGTGGTCAATGGAAAAAGCTGTACACAAGCAGTCATACAGGTACAAAAAGAAATGCAAGAAGTCAAGATCATCAACCCATTGCCTCATATGACTACCCTTCAGCTTTCGCTATGCATGGTTGATTGTGCACATCAGATGGTTTATCCAGATCAGGAGCTAGAAGCAATCGTTGTTGTTGAAGGGGATGACTTCTGCAGGGAAGTTGTATTGAACGAAGAAAATCGATGGCAAGCGCTCGTTACAGGAATGAAAGGAGACAGCATTCGGGTCATTCAAAAAGATACGATGGGCTATCATGTGATGTATAAAGTAGATGGACAACTTTGTGCAGGCGCATTGATTGCGGCAGACGGCAAACGCCATGAAGTCGTATTGATCGATCAATATCGATGTGTTGAAGGATCATTATGGATTGAGAAAAAATGGGTCGATGATGCAGGATGTATGCATTCACCGCAAGCACATGAGCACTTTAATATGCTGCTTCAAGGATGCGGCTTAGAGATTCCCTTTACGCTGCAGGCGGAAAACGGCTTTTGTGTTTGCTTTGACGATCTTCGAAAAGGAACGTATGAGATCATTGAAACAGAAGGGGAACCTTATTGTTTCTGTGTCAATGGCCAAGATCAGGATAACGGTATCATACAGATGGGAACGCAAGATGTTCATATCGATGTCATCAATCAGAAACCGTGTTCACCACGTTTATATATCGCTTATCAAAGTGAAACAGAGTGCATGGATGAAATTCATTTTACGCTGGCAGGGAACGAAGTGCATGCAATCTATGCGCTGCAAGCGAATGCAGAACATCTAGTGATCGAGGACCTGTCTCCCGGAGCGTATGAATTGATCATACAAGGAAACGAACGCATTTTGTTTGAAATCAACGGCAATGTGTATGAAAAAGGACGATTTACGTTGGATCAAAGGGATGTTTCGATCGTCTTGATCCAGGAAGCTTGGGAGAACTGTCTGACGTTGCAAAAATATCAACAAAACGATCAAGGTGCTTATGAAGTGGAAGAACAAAAGCCGTGCAGCATTTTGGTGACCACTAGTCAAGGACCGATGCAGGTATGGTTAAATGAAAGCAATGGATTTACACAGACATTGTATGATCTTCCTGTTGGTGAAATCTGCATCACTGATCAAACAGACGAGCATGCAAAAGTATTCATCAATGGCAAGCAGACGCAAAACGGATGCTTTTGGCTGTGTGAAGGCAGATATGAAGCAAAACTCATCTCTGAAAGCAAGACAGGCGGCTGCATCGAGATCAATGGCAGCTGCAGAAAAAATGATGAATACCATGAATGTGTGCATCAGCATATACGGCTGTTACTGAAAAAAGGAGACAAAGAACAATTTATCGAATTGACTCCTGAAAATGAGTGGCATGTTGTGGTCGGCCATTTGTCACAGGGACGCTATACACTTTGTTCGCTAGATCAAACGATCAGTTTTTATGCGGATGAAATTCAAAGTTATAACGTTATTTCAATTCAGGTCAAACAAGCGAAGACGATCGTTCAAGCGGTGTTGCATGAAGAGCAGCCACAGCCGCTCGTTTCTTTTCAGATCCTTTTGCAAGATGAACAAGGGAATCCGCTTGCTATTCAACAAGATGCGCTTTTTACTGCACGAGTGCAAGGAACGCATTTTTACGAAACTTTGGTGTTTGACAATACAAATCAATATTCTTTGCAGCGTGTACTTCCATCCGGAGTTTATGAAATGTTCGTCAATGGAGCCGGTTATGGTGTTTATGCCTATGCACTGATCGATGGAAGAAAGCAACCGGCTGCACAAATAGAGATCTCTGACAATTGCAAGATCCAGTTTGTTTTTGTAAAGAAGGAAGAACAAAGAGGAACGCTTTATGTGCAAGGTTATCGACAAGATCATAACTGCGACTGCTTGAAGCCGCCTTATCCTGACACAGTTTTTTCACTGACCTTAACAGGAGAAGGCCGAGAAAGAGCGGCGGTATTAAATGAAGAGAATCATTGGCGCATGCGGATCAATGATCTTTCGTCAGGCACTTATGAACTCGTGAGCAGTGATTTAAATCCATATGTTTATATGGTAGATGGGAAGGAATGTACACAGCCTTTTGTTGACATCAATCAAGATGTTCATAACATCAAGGTCATCTTAGAAGAAGAAAACAAAGATCAAGGTGCCCTTGTCGTAGAGGCATGGCGCTGGAACGGGAAACAAAAAGAAAAGCCGGCATCTGCACTATCCTTATGGATCAAAGTAAAAAATGAAAATGATGAATGGGACTTGCTTTTGAATGAAGGAAATCATTGGCTCGGAATGATCGAACATCTGGATCCGGGCACCTATGAGATCACGTGCGATCATGCATCTGAACTTGTTTGTCAAGTAGATGGTGCGAAACCGGTAAAGTCAAGGGAAATAAAAGTTGGAAATAAGGAGATGAAAGTCGATCTATTATTGAAAAAAGAAGAATTAGGCAGTATTACAATCAAAAAACGGATGGGCGGACAATTGCTTCCTTTGACACAAAAGGAATACACTTTTATGCTTCAAGCTCCTGGATACGAAACACAAATTTTGATGAATGAGCAAACCGGCTATGATCGAACGATAGAAAATTTGTCTGCAGGCCGTTATGTATTAGAGGAATTAGGAGAATATGCACCAACTTATCGTGTTGATGGAGGCAGCGAGCGGAATCATGCGATTGTGGACGTGGATGGTGATGCCCACGAAGTGATTGTGATCAATGTGGACGAAGAGCACGGGGCTTCGCTGCGGGTGAGAGGAAACGGATTGTCTTTGCCAGCCGACTTTGTATTGCAAAAAGCAGGTATGGAGCATAAGATCACTTTAAATGAAGAAAATGGTTATCAACAAGAAGTAAACGATCTGTCAAGCGGCCGTTACAGTTTGTTTGCAGAAAAAGGTGCCTATCTTTATGAATTGGATGGTCAGTCAAAACGATCTTATTGTACGATTGTGATGACAGAAGATGATCATGAAGTGGTCATTACGCCGTATGAAGATGAATTGGAAATTCCCGCATTTGCACAAAAGGACAACGAAGCAAGCAAAGGAACGGTTGCTTTACGGCTTTGGCAGCGGGATGCACGAGGAGAACTGAGACGACCTTCTAACAATGAAACGGTCATGGTAAGCATCGGTGCTCATCAAGCAGTTCTTAGTGAAGAAGGCGATTATGAAGCGGTCATTGAGGGAATGTCATATGGTGAATATCCATTGACTGCCTCAGCAAAATGTTCTTATCAAATAGATGGCGGAATGGAACAAAAAGAAGTGCTGATTTCTATTCACAGCCCGATGCCTAGACAGGTCGATCTGATTCTGACACTTTCACCGCGCCAACGGCAGACCACAAAACTGATCTTATGATCAAGCTTTAGCAGGGACGGATTTGAACCCTGCTTTTCTATTGCCTTTTCGAAGAAAAATTGAAATTTGAACGATATTTTCATAAGAAACTGTATTTTTGGCAAACAGGCAGATTGCCTTGGAAATTTACAAAAAAAACCTTTAAAAAACCATCATTTCGTTCTATAATGGATGAGTAAAGTTTACGCAAGGAGGAAAATTTCAAATGGCAAAAACATTTATGTCAATGGATGGTAATACTGCCACTGCGCATAACGCGTATGCGTTTACCGAGTTAAGCGCTATTTACCCGATCACTCCTTCCTCTCCAATGGCTGAGGTTGTCGATGTTTGGGCAAGTCAGGGGCGCAAAAATATCTTTGGCAGCATTGTAAAAGTTGCTGAGCTGCAATCAGAGGGAGGAGCAGCAGGTGCTGTTCATGGTGCATTGCAGGCTGGCGCTTTAGCAACGACATTCACAGCTTCTCAGGGTCTGTTGTTGATGATCCCAAATATCTATAAGATGGTTGGTGAATGTCTGCCAGGTGTATTGCATGTATCTGCACGTGCAATTGCTTCTCGTTCATTGAATATCTTTGGTGATCATCAAGATATTTATGCATGCCGTCAGACAGGCGTATGTATGTTAGCTTCTCATTCAGTTCAGGAAGCAATGGATCTTGCAGGTGTTGCACACTTATCTGCAATCAAAGCAAGCGTTCCGTTCATTCATTTCTTTGATGGTTTCCGTACATCTCATGAAATTCAGAAAGTAGAAGTATTCGATACGGATCTGTACAAAGACCTGATCGATCAGGATGCTTTGGAAGCATTCCGCAAACGTGCACTGAATCCGCACACAAATCCTGTTACTCGTGGTGGAGCAGAAAACGATGACATTTACTTCCAGGGAATGGAAGCACGTAATGAGCATTATGCAAAAGTTCCAGCAATCGTAGCAGATTATATGGAAAAGATCTCTGAGATCACCGGACGTCATTATGCGCCATTTACATATTATGGAGCACCTGATGCTGAACGCATCATCATTGCAATGGGTTCTGTTACAGAAACAGCACATGAAACAATTGATGCATTGATGGCACAGGGTGAAAAAGTTGGTATGATCAAAGTTCATCTGTATCGTCCATTTGCTCCAGAATACATGTTTAAAGTAATGCCGGCAACAGTTAAGAAGATCGCTGTACTGGATCGTACAAAAGAATCTGGTGCAATGGGTGAACCTCTGTACTTGGATGTAGTTGCTGCATTGAAAGATCGTAAAGACATCGAGATCATCGGCGGCCGCTATGGTTTAGGATCTAAGGATACACAGCCTTATCATGTGAAAGCTGTATTCGATCATTTGAAAGAAGATAAGATGATCAACGGCTTCACGATCGGTATCGAAGATGATTTGACACATTTAAGCTTACCTGCAGATGAAAGCTTCCAGATCAATGGTGACTATACATCTTGCTTGTTCTGGGGTCTTGGATCAGATGGTACAGTATCTGCTAACAAATCTACAGTTAAGATCATCGGTGATAATACAGAACAGTATGCACAGGCATATTTTGCATATGACTCTAAGAAAGCCGGCGGTGTAACTCGTTCTCACTTGCGTTTTGGTAACTCACCAATCCGTTCAACTTATTATATCAACAACGCAGACTTCATCTCTTGTTCATTGGATGCATACATGTTCAAATATGACATGGTACGCAACTTGAAAGATGGCGGTACTTTCTTGCTGAATACGACTTTCTCTAAAGAAGAAATCGTTCACCATATGCCTAACCGCATGAAAGCACAGTTAGCAAAGAAACATGCAAAACTGTACATCATCAATGCTACGAAGATCGCTCAGGAAATCGGTATGGGACGCCGTACAAATACGATCCTGCAGTCTGCATTCTTCGCATTGAACGAACAGATCATGCCATTGGAAACTTCTTTGGAATTGATGAAAGCATTTGCTAAGAAGTCTTATGGTAAAAAAGGTGATGCAATCGTTCAGCTGAACTATAAAGCAATTGATGCTGGTAAAGACGGCATGGAACAGATCGATGTGGATCCAAGCTGGGCTGAATTGCCATATGATGCAAGCCGCAAGCTGACTGGAGATGAATACTTCGATAACCATGTTGCAGTAATCAATGGTCTGGAAGGCTATGACATGCCAGTATCTGCATTTACAAAATACAACTTGCTGGATGGTTCGATCCGTAACAATGTTGCATTTGAAGAAAAACGTACAATTGCTGTACAGGTTCCTACTTGGCATCCAGAAAACTGTATCCAGTGTGGTATCTGTTCATACGTATGTCCACATGCAACAATTCGTCCATTCTTGTTGACAGATGAAGAAGTTGCAAATGCACCAATGGAATTTGCAACAATCAATGCAATGGGTAAAGGCGTAGAAAATCTGAAATATCGTATCCAGGTATCTCCAGCTAACTGTGTTGGCTGCGGTCTGTGCGCAGTTGAATGTCCAGGTAAAGCTGGTAACAAAGCACTGGAAATGGTTGACATCAACGAAAAATTGGAAGAAGAACCATTGGCAGATTACCTTTTCAAACATACAGAATACAAGAGCAATTACTTCTCTACAGATACAGTGAAGGGTTCACAGTTCTTGATGCCTTACTTTGAAGTATCTGGTTCTTGCCCAGGATGTGGTGAGACACCTTACTATAAGTTAGTATCTCAGTTATTTGGTCGTGACATGCTGGTAGCAAACGCAACTGGATGCTCTATGATCTACTGTTCTTCAACTCCTTCAACACCATTTGTAAATGATAAGAATGGTGAAGGTGTCGCTTGGGCAAACTCTCTGTTCGAAGACAATGCTGAATTCGGATATGGTATGGCACTAGCACAAAACTATAAAGAAGCACGTATCTTGAAAGCAATGGAAGACAACATGGAAACAGTTGAACCAGAGCTGAAAGAAGCATTCGCTAAATATATCGAAAACCATGGCAACCGTGACATCGAGCGCGAAGTTGCTCCAACAATCAAAGAACTCGCAGCAAAATCTGATATTGCTGAAGTGAAAGAACTGGCTAGCCAGGATCTGATCAGCAAGTCAATCTGGATCGTCGGCGGAGACGGATGGGCTTATGATATCGGTTATGGAGGATTAGACCATGTATTAGCTAACAACTTGAACGTTAATGTTCTTGTTCTGGATACAGAGGTATACTCTAACACTGGTGGACAGTCATCAAAATCTTCTCAGGCAGCTTCAATTGCGAAGTTTGCAGCTGGCGGTAAGACAACTGCGAAGAAAGATCTTGGACAGATTGCAATGGCTTATGGACATGTATATGTTGCAAGCATTGCTATGGGCGCAAACAAGAACCAGACTTTGAAGGCAATCAAAGAAGCAGAAGCTTATGATGGACCATCTCTGATCTTGGCATACAGCCCATGTGCAGAACACGGTATCAAAGGTGGTTTGAGCAACCATCAGAAGACACAGGCAAAAGCTGTTGAATGCGGTTATGTTGACCTGTATCGTTATAACCCTGAATTAGAAACACCTTTGACAATCGATTCTAAAGATCCTGATTATGATAAGATGTTAGACTTCATGATGAGTGAAACTCGTTTTGCTCAGCTGCCTAAACTGAAAGGTGAAACAGCATACGAGATGTTTGAGAAAACGAAGAAAGATGCAATGAAGCGTCGTCGTCGTTTGAAAGCACTTGCTGAAGAACAAATCTAATAACGGATAGAAAAAGAGAGCAAACAAGCTCTCTTTTCAGACTGTTGACAAAACCCTATGTTTTTCACTTGAAAGTGAAGAATATGGGGTTTTTCTTTTGTTTCGATTTCCATTTTCGTAATTTTTATAGTTTTTTGTTAGAATTTTGCTAAAACCATTAAAAAATCGGGATCCTT
>CASFOT010000078.1 GCA_949296305.1 uncultured Erysipelotrichaceae bacterium | reverse complement strand
CTTGCATTAGAGAAGATATAGTCAGAAACTTCATTATAATGAGCCAAAGCTGCATTCAAATATTGGTATGCATCTTTGGGTGCATCGGAAGTGACCGTTAAAACCAATAAATTTGTTTCTGAAACCTGCGTACAACTTACTGTTCCATTGACTTTGCTACCGATATCTTCTTCTACTAATGTTATCAACGCATCGCTTTGAAAAATTTCCTTGATGACCGTCGCCATTTGATTTGCGATCGTCAACGATGAGTACGTATTGCTGTTTCCTTTTTCATTTACAACCAATGTTGCAGATACTTTATATTGTGGAACATACAATAATCTTCCTATACCAGTAACAAGCAGCCACATAGAAGCCATCGCCAATACGATCATCCACCAGTGTCTGATAAGTTCTCTGATCATGCCCACATAATTTAACGAATCAAGGCTCATTTCATCATGATTCATATTCATTCTCCTTTCCGCCACCGTTATTCAACAATGACCGTTAACCACGTTTTTCCTTTTTCTCCATTGTATGATATCGTATATTCGATTTCATAGATTCCTTCCTTGGAGTTATCTACTGTAGAATCAATGGATAAATAATCACTTGAAACACTATAACCTTCGCTGCTGACAATATCTTCCACACATTCATACGGATCAATCGTGTCATCCTTTTCTAAATAAATGATCCCTTGTGATAATTGAATATCGATCGTATAACCGCTGTCAATGATATGCACCGGTAACGTTACCTTGCTCGTATCACCATAACTATTCGTCACTTTGAGATCAATTGAATAATTTCCCGCTAACGAATAATTTACCGTACTGTTTTCCAAACTGATGGAACTCGTCAAATCTCCATCTAACACATCGTTCGCACTTAACATCTCTAATAGTTTTGTGCTTGATCCAGCCTTTTCACTAAAAACCAATCCATTTGATGCATAGAAGCGAGGAGATTGATAATCTGTAAAACGCACTTTACGTGTAAAGCTTCCTGATTGATTGGATGAATCAAACACAACATAGGTAATCGTACATTCTCCTGCTTCTGTAAATCGACTCATGCTTCCTACGATTATATCATCTGTCAGATCTCCATCTTTTTCATCCGTTGCGGTCAATCCTTCCAGCAAATCTTTTGTTGTATAATCACAAGAAACTTCCAACACTTCCCGATCACTAGTAATTACAGGTATTGTATCATCGCTTTTCAAAAGATCCATGATAAATGACAATGAATAAATGATCACGGATAACACAAAAACACCAATGATGCCATATCTTAATATTTTCATTTTCTCACCTCTGCCTATTCTATACCATTTAAGAACTTATCGATTTCCTCTTCATTCACTTCATCGATTCGTCCATCTTGAATCTTATAAACCCGCGTACACATTGATAGCACACTAGGTCGATGCGCTGTTACGATAATCGTCTGTAATGGTTCCTTTTTCAAAATATTCTGCAAAACTTTTCGTTCTGTTACCATATCCAAAGCACTTGTTGCCTCATCTAACAAAAGAACCGGTGTCTTTGCAAGCAATGCTCTTGCAATAGACAAACGCTGCTTTTGTCCTTCAGAAAATCTTCGTCCTAACTCTCTGACTTGCGTATGCATGCCGTCTTTTAAATCTTTCACGAATTCCCATGCACAAGCTGTTTTTAACACCTGAATAATTTCCTCTTCACTTGCCTGCTCATTGACCATAGCAATATTGCTTTCGATCGTCCCGCTAAACATGATGTTTCCTTGCGGAATATAACTGAACAAACAACGTGTTGCAGATGAAACCGGAATAAAATCACTGTCCGGATTTCCGATAGAGATCATTCCTTCACGAGGATGAAACAAGCCTAATAACAAATTTAAAGTCGTCGTTTTTCCTTGTCCAGATGGGCCGATCAACCCAATGATTTCACCAGGTTTTGCATAAAAATTAGTATGTTCATAAACTGGTTTTCCTTCTTTGTACCAGAAACTTACATCTTTCATCCGAATTTCAACACCCAATTTTTTCGATTGATCCAATATGTACTGCACATGTTCATCATCTTCTTCTTGTTCTCTAGGCAATTGCACGATTTCCATAATACGCTCTGCATTGATACATGCACGAATTAAAGAAGGTATAATATTGACAATTGAACTGAAAGAAGTCCTCAAAGAAGCAGCCATTCCGATAAACATGGTCAAAGTCCCATAGCTGATCGCCCCCTGCCATAATCGAAACAATGCATATCCATAACAAGCATATCCAACAAATTGACCAACCAAGGATGTAATGATACTTGTAAAGGATTGATATTTATTTTGTGCCATGGAAATATTGATCGATTCTTGCTGCACATCGTGAAAACTATCAATAAAATGATTTACCAATCCAAAAGCTTTGATCATTTGCAAATTCTGAAAAGTTTCCTGATCAAATGCCATTTTGTTGCTTGAGAAATCTTGATTTTTCTTTGTAAACTCCCGCATCTTCCGCATCGAATATCGGGACGTGAATAACGTAATAGGAGCTCCAATCAAAGCAATGACCGCCATCATTGGATCATTCTGGATCATGATCCAAAATGCGCTGAAAAAACTAATAAAAACAGAGATGACGGTAGGAATAAAAGTTAAAATGCTATTTGCTACCATTCCCGCATCTCCATTAATCCGATACAATAAATCACCCGTTCGATATTCAGAAAGGTACTCCCAATCAGTCTGCATGATCTGTTTAAAAACATCTTCCCGAATCTCAGTTATTATTCGCAACTGAACCCTTAAAGATAATCTCGTTTTTATTACATTGATAAAAATCTGTCCAATTCCAGTGCTAACATACAATGAAACGATAAAAAGAATATCTTTTGCATTCTGTCCAGTCACAGCATCTACTAAATCTTTTGAAACAACCGTTGAACCTAAACTCAATAAAGAACCAGAAGTCATTAAAAAGGTATAAAGAGCAATCAAATACCAATACTTTCTGACATAAACTGACAACCATGTTAACTGCGTAAGCAGTTCCTTTAAACGACCTTCTTTTATTCTTTTAACGATATGTTTCATTTTATTCATCCTGAATAACCACCTGCTTCACCAACTCCACAGATTCCTCATCTGCTTTATTCGTCAATTCATACACTGGAACTTGACTTAATAAATGATTTAAGATATCTAAAGCAAGCGTCATGCCATTCTCTACCCAATTTGGATAAAAAAGATGTTTCCCTACTTCAGATGCCATTTCAAATCCTTGTAATTTTCTTATTCTATTTTCTTTTCCTTGTTTTAATACTACTAAGGCAGCTACATGAACACTTTTATTCAAACAATAGGGGGAAGACCCATGCCATGGTGTCCCCCACCCTAAAAAATCATGATCTGTTTCTTGGACAAATACTAGATCACCATTGATAATTTCTGCGTCTTGATATCGTTCCCAAAGTTCTGCCTGCGTTGTTTTTCCAATCCCGGATGGTCCCAA
>CASFOT010000077.1 GCA_949296305.1 uncultured Erysipelotrichaceae bacterium | reverse complement strand
TAACTGCATAACGACTGCGTCGTACATACACTGCTGATTTGGTTCGATACCAAAAATTTCATCTTTCAGCTCGATTGAGCTTACTACTTTACCTTCTTGGTTGATTACATCCATCTTAGGCATCTGTTATTCCTCCTCTGCTTTTGTATAGTCTACTAAAGTTACAGGAGCTTTGTTTCCTTTTGAACATTTAGCAGTGCGTACCATAACCATTCCACGTTTTGGTCCAGGTACATTTCCTTTGATCAACAAGTAGTTGTTTTCAACATCTACCTTGATTACTGTCAGGTTCTGATTTGTAGTTCTGTATCCACCTTCCTGACCAGCCATGATCGTACCTTTCAAGATACGTCCCTGACGAGAAGTGATACCGTTTGTTGCCAATGAACCGATGTGGCGGATGTTCTTAGAACCACCATGGCTCTTTGGTCCCTGATGCGCGTTGTTACGAACGATCGTACCGTTGTAACCTTTACCTTTGCTTGTACCGATGACATCCACTGTTTCACCAGCCGCAAAGATATCCACTTTCACTTCATCACCAACATTTACGTCCAGTTCGCATCCACGAACTTCCTTGACAAAACGTTTTGGTGCAGTGTTTGCTTTCTTCGCATGACCAACGTTTGCTTTCGTTGCGCGTCTTTCTTTTACATCTTCAAATCCCAGCTGAACTGCTTCATAGCCGTCGTTCTCAACTGTTTTCTTCTGCAGCACGATGTTTGGCACTGCCTCAACTACTGTAACAGGAATCATCACACCATCTTCTGTGAAGACCTGTGTCATTCCTAACTTGCGTCCTAAAATTCCTTTCATGCTGTGCACCTCCATTAAAGCTTAATTTCGATGTCCACACCACTAGGCAGTTCCAGACGGCTCAATGAGTCGATTGTTTCTGCGCTTGGTCCGACGATCTCAATCAAACGCTTGTGAGTTCTGATCTCGAATTGTTCACGAGAATCTTTGTACTTGTGTACCGCACGCAGGATCGTTACAACCTGCTTTTCAGTTGGAAGTGGTACTGGTCCAACGATTTTTTTAGCACCGTGAGCTTGTGCTGCCTGCACGATCTTTTCTGCAGATGCATCCAAGATTCTGTGCTCGTAAGCTTTTAAACGAATTCTTACGCTGTTTTTTGCCATGAATAAATCTCCTTTCGTCTATATCCTGATAGACTCGCTCGATGCGAATTCCCCGTCCCACTTATTCATGACAACGCTTTTCAGTGGGTCGGCAACCTCGCACGTCCTCGCGGTCGCTGTATTATTGTAACAGAAGAAATATGTTATTGCAAGGGCTATTTTTCTTTATTTATCAAGTTTTTTAAAGCTTTTTTCGTTAGATTGTTCTTTTGCTGATACCGCTCTTTAAACGAATTTTCGTAAGCGTTTTCATTATCAAGTCATCATAAAGCCCGTCCATTTTTAGTTATTTTAGTAACAAAAACGGCCTTTCAATCTACGGATTGAAAAGCCGTTGTCTTTTTATCGATCGCTTTGCATTTCTTTTTTAAATTGCTGCTTGCTGACAAAGTATGAAATGACAAGCAGCAAGTACGATATATCGAAATTGCCCTTTGCAAATAATTTTACGACTATGCAAAGCGCAAAGGTAACTGCATCTAAGCCGAAATACAAACTTCTGTTTTTGCTTCGATTGATGATGCGCCAGCGCAGTTGGTAATTGCGCAGCGATAAAGCAAATGCAATCGCTGTCGCAATCAGATCGATGCTGAAATTGATGAGATATTGTCCAGTGAGGAGATTTTTGAAAAATAACAGCAAGATCGAAACACCAAACACGATCCAGATGCCAGAAATCGTCAGCTTTTCATAATCTTGTTGCTTGAGCTTTTCTTTCATCCGTTGGAACACTTGTCCTTTGCTCAGCTTGGCAATATAGGTTTGATAATGTTTTTCTTTGTTGATGATCAAAGAAGGTTTTTTCTTCTTCTCCATGCCCTCCTGCAATTGTTCAATTGCAATATTGGCGATGATATTGATCTTCTCTTCTTCGAGCTGTTCTTTCAACAAAACTTCTTCAAAATCAAAGAACGCTTGTACATAGTCCGGCTCCAGTTTTTTTAACAGATGAAGATTGTCGATATGTACTTTTTTCGTACGCTTCTTTTTCTTCTCCGCTGCCATTGCTACTCTTGAACCTCGATCATATCACTATCGGTAATATGTAGATTCGTATTGTAGAACGTCGTCAATGCCTGCACCATGTAGGCAGTATCTTTGATTCCAGCTGTCTCATATGCAGAATGCATGGCTAATTGCGGCAAGCCAATATCTACGGTATGAAGAGACACATGCTGGTTTGATAAATTTCCTAATGTGCTTCCGCCGACCATATCGGAACGGTTGGCAAAATATTGAACAGGAACACCTGCGCGTTTACAAAGATCACTGAACACGGCTGAACTAATGCCGTCTGTCGTATACTTCTGGTTTGCGCTATATTTGATCACGATTCCCTGATTCATATAAGTACAGTTAGTAGCATCTGTTTTCTCCGGATGATTTGGATGTACGGCATGCGCATTATCGCAAGAGACCATAAAGCTCTTTGCGATCGCACGACGCAGTTCTTCACCGCCAAATCCAAGATTGTCGTTGATACGGGCCAGCACATCGCTCATGAATGTAGAAAGTGCTCCCTGTTTTGTACCAGAGCCTACCTCTTCATTATCAAAGCAAGCATATACATTTACAGCATGTGGATTATTTGCCTGCAGCATCGCTTTCAAAGAAGTGAAGGCACACTGCAGATCATCCAGCTTCGCACTGGAAATAAACTCTTCCTTCATGCCCCATACACATGGTTCATTGCGGTTGACAAGGAACAAATCAGAACCACAGATATCTTCAGGCGCACAGCCAAGTTCCTCAGCGATCAAGCGAGCAAAATCGCCCTCTTCGCATTCACCAGCAGAAAACAGCGGCAGCATATCCACTTGTTTGTTGAAAGCCATGCCATCATTTACATTGCGCTGCATATGGATCGCCACATTGGGTATCAAAACGAGATCTTTATCAAAAGCGATCAATTTCGAAACGATCGTGTTTCCTTCTTTTACGAGGACACGGCCAGCGATCGACAACGGACGATCCATCCAAGAAGAGCAGATCATGCCGCCATATCCTTCTGTATTTAATTGAATATAACCGCCTTTTCCTTTTAATTCCGCATTTTCTTTGATCTTGAATGTCGGTGAATCACTATGTGATGCAGTAATCTGGAAATGATAATCATCCAATTCTTTACCGATCGAAAAAGCAATGATGCTGGAATTATTTCTTGTCGTAAAATATTTGCCATTTGGCTGCAAATCCCAAGCTTCGCATTCTTTTAATTCTTGGAAGCCTGCGTCCTTCAACATTTCGCCAAGGACACGAACTGCGTGAAAGCAGCTTGGACTTTTTTTGATAAATGTTAACAATTCTTCAGACATTTGTTTATACATATTTATTCCTCCATTTATCTGACAGCTATCAGTATAGCATATTTCCGCAAAAAAGTTTTCTTAAAACGCTTTTCTATTATTTGTATAAAAAAGAAGACCATACAGCTGAAGTGATAACTTCTGATCACTGAACTGTAACGGTCCTCTTTTAGATGATTAGTTTGCTTTTGCGTCTTGGTTCTTCTTGATAATCGGAAGAATCAGACCCAATGCAGTCAAGACAATTGGTGTAACGATGTTCAACACTAAAGATAATGTATTATCTGCATTGAAGATCTTCAACAAGCAGCAGGCTGCTGTTACCAGGAAACACCAAGAACCAGCTACCAATGCAAATGCCTGATTTTTCGTAAAGCGATATTCTGCCGTAAATTTTTCACCAGCTTTGCGCAGTGCAATATAAGCAGCAAATACCCATAAGTAGCGCAATGGCATACAAATCGAGTTCAAATCTGTCAGCTGTTTGATAACGCCCTGTGCACTGCCTCCTAATGCCTGAACAACGATGATTGCACCGGAAAGCACAACGACCATCCAGATACCATTGACATACGCATCATACTTGTTCTTTTTCAACAATCCGTTTGGAATGAATTCACGCGCCTGTTCGTTGTCCAACAGCATTCGCAACGGAGCATCGATGCTTAATACCAGCGTAGAAAGCTGACCGATCGCATTACAGATCGAATAAATGATCTTCAAGGAATTACCGATGCCATAGTAAGCACCTAAGTCCTCAAATGCCCAGTAAGCACCATTGGAGATGAAGGCTGTCTGATCTTCTGCGACTTTTGCAGGATCGAACATCATACCCATTGCGATCGTACCTAAGATGGCACAAACCATGACCATGATTGCCAATGCGATCATACCTTTAGGGAAACCTTTTGCTGGGTTTTCCACCTTATTTACATAAGGAGAGATCTTTTCACAGCCACCTACCGCAAATACGAAGATCGACAGTGATGTAAAGTAATTTACATTAAACTGTGGTACAATGCTGTCCCAGCTGAAATCGATGCTTGCAAAACCTGCATTCGGATTGATTGCCGGTGCAGCCAGCATCATAACAATATATAATATTGACATTACGAACATACTTGTTCCTGCTAACGTTGTCAATTTCTTCAGCGGATTCAAACCACGGCTTGCAATCCAACAGAATACCAGGAAGATCACCATAGTGATTGCCTGTACCAACAAAGTATCTAAGCTGTCATACCAGTCTGTGCCTTGCGGCATAAATGCCCAGCTGGTCGCCTGAGACAATGCTTTTAAACCACCACTTGCTTTACTTGCAATGTAAGTGATATGGCATGCCCAATATGTCCATCCAGCATAGTAAGCGATCTTTGGTCCCATCGTTTCATGAACCCAAGAGCTGACACCTCCGCCAGAATCTTTAAAAGCAGATCCTAATTCACCAACCATTAAGGCATATGGCACAAAATATAAAACGAACATTAGAATCCACGTGAAAATAGCTTGACCAGCGAC
>CASFOT010000076.1 GCA_949296305.1 uncultured Erysipelotrichaceae bacterium | reverse complement strand
TGAACATTCTCAGCAATGTCAATGAAGCAGCCGGACAAAGCGTCATGCATTTCCATGTCCACCTCATCCCGCGTTATGATGAAAATGACGCATTGACGCTAGTATTCAACGAATCAGAGAAACAAGATCTAAACGCATTGAAAGAATTGTTAGAATACAAATAACTGCAAAAAAAACACCGCATGCAAATCTTTATGATCTGCTTACGGTGTTTTTTTTATGCAGCGCTTTCTTCAGTTTCATCCGCTTTATTCACTTGCTCGATCGTATAGCTGTTCTTTCCTTTTTTGAGCAAGTACTCCTCCAGCTGTTCGATCCGCTTTTCTTCATCATCATCCAATGTTACTAACAGTTTCTCGCCATAGGCATTTGCTTCGACGATCTCACCAGTATCATTGATGGAAGGAAAGACGACCATATAATAGATCGTGCTGGAAAGTTCCTGTAATTTTTCTTCACTGTCACTGCGATTCATCTTGCCATGGGCTTCCAATTGATAGACGACGATCAGACGATCGCTGTTTTCCGTGTTTTTCGATTTCATGAATGCTTCATAGATGATCGAAGAAGAATCCAGCGTAACTTCCTGTGCCTGATAGAAATCCGTAAAATCGTTGTTCAATATGGCCAACAGATGTTTGTTCAGATAATTCTCTGCAAGCTCTGGCAGCGTATCCAGCATCGATTGCGGGATCGCGCTTGCATCCGTATATCGATCCGGCAGGCCTTCGACCGTAATCGTCGTTACTTGATGGATCGGTTCCAGATGATATTGCTGAGCTAATTCATGGTCATATTCCGCACTGATCGTCACCTGATCTCCGTTGGAAAGATTCTCATTGGGCGTCACGGTAAAACGAAGCGAATCATAGAAGTCTTGCAAACGCTGATTGATGCTCACTTCTTCATTGCTTACCCGCAGCGTTGCACTGCCATTTTCACCGCTGTAGCGCAATACGATGTGTTTGGTGACATCGATCTCGATGGTCCGTAAGAAAAAGAAATAACCGATAAAGAAAAGGGAAAAGATCAAACAAGCCATCCAGACGAAAAAGAAGCTCTTATCATGTATCTTTTTCTTATTTTTGATAAAGTTCATAAGTGTCTCCCTTCCCTATTGCTAAGCAGTATTATATCATAAAGCTAATCAAAATAAGCAGCCTTTTTCAAGGCATCCTGAATATACATGGTCAACGGCTCATAGGCGGGTTCCTGCAGATGATCCAAAGCATAAGCCGCATCTGTTCGTGCCGCTTCCAGCATCTTGGCATCCGTGACCACATTCGCTAACACAAAACCAGGGATGCCGCTTTGTCTGGTGCCTAACAGATCCCCAGGACCGCGCAGCTGCAGATCATAACGTGAGATCGCAAAACCATCCGATAATTCTTCCATCATCTTCAAACGCTGTTTCGCACCAGGATCCTCACTGGCACTCAAAAGGTAACAATATCCTTTCCGTGTTCCTCTGCCTACTCTGCCCCGCAATTGATGGATCGTCGATAAACCAAAGCGATGCGCATCATAGATGACCATGATGTTCGCTGTCTTGACATCGATTCCTACTTCGATTACGGTCGTTGATATCAAAAACTGATATTCACCGACAATGAAACGCTCCATCACCGTCTGTTTTTCATCTGCGCTCATGCGTCCATGCAGTAATCCGATCGTATACCGCCGACCTAACAGACGGTTCATCCCTTCATAGATATCTAGGACATTGCGCATGGGCATCTCTTCGTTTTTCTCAATGGCCGGACAGACGACATAACATTGATCGCCTTCATCGACATGCGTTAGCACATCCTCTAAGATCGCTCCCATGCTGGAAGAAGGAACAAACTGTGTCTGGATCGGTGAACGCCCTTTGGGCAGCTGATCGATGATAGACACCTCCATGTCGCCAAACAATGACTGTGCCAACGTACGCGGGATCGGTGTAGCGCTCATCAACAGAAAGTCAACCTTTTCTCCTTTTTCCAGCAGCTGCCTCCGCTGCTGCACGCCAAAGCGATGCTGTTCATCGGCAACGACCATGCCCAGATCATAAAAGCACACATCTTCCTGAAATAACGCATGCGTACCGACGATCAGGTCGATCGTATTGTCTTTGAGCTCTTGCAAGATCTTTTTCTTTTGTACAGGTTTCAATGAAGAACAAAGCAGTTCCACATGAACATCCTGATCCTGAAACAATTGGCGAAGATTCTCACAATGCTGCCGTGCCAAGACCTCGGTCGGAGCTAAGAATGCACCTTGTTTGTGTGCCAGCACACAGGCATACAAACCAAATGCCGCGACCATCGTCTTTCCACAGCCGACATCCCCTTGCAGCATGCGATACATCGCATGTTCGCTGGAGAGATCTTCCAAGATTTCCTCAATGGCTTGTTTCTGACCATCGGTCAGCACATAAGGAAGGCTCTTTGCCAAAGCAAATACGTCTTCTTTAGAAAAGTGTTTGGCATTTCCTTTGCTCAATACATGATTTTCTTTCCGCTGTGCCTGCATGACGAGCTGAAAGCGGAAAAACTCTTCATATTTTAAATGGCGCAGTGCCTGCTTGATGGCTTCCATCGAAGATGGAAAATGGATCCATTGCAGCGCCTGTTTCCGTGAGCACAAGCGATAGCGTTCGATTAACGGCTGGGGCAGAAAATCAATGATCGTGTCTTCGCAAAGCGCATAAGCCTTCTGCATCAAGCGATGCAGGTCACTTTGCTTCATTCCTTCTTTCAGATTATATACAGGATGAATGCCCTGCAGCTGTGCCAGCGGCTTCAGATGATACTGCGAAGCCGTGATCCGTCCTTTTCCATTGTATTTCCCGATGATCGTGATCACCTTGCCCAGCTGAAACTGTGACACCCATGGA
>CASFOT010000075.1 GCA_949296305.1 uncultured Erysipelotrichaceae bacterium | reverse complement strand
CATCGAATCTTTTCCCATTTTCTTCTGCATTCGTCTAAATAAGAACGAACCAAGTCCCCAGAAAATCAACAAAGGTAAAAACAAAGTAATCAAATAAGAAAGGATCGGATTCATTTCTTCACTTTGTACTTTTGTAAATGTAGCACCAGCCTCATCCAATCGGTCTACTAACTGCGCATCTTGCATCGCTGCAGTTTCATAAACAACTTCATCTTTCCCTTTTAATGTATAATATATTTCTGAATCATGTACTTCTACATTTTCGATCTGTTTTTCTTCAATTCGGTCTAAAAATTCACTATAAGTGACTTCTTGAATTCGATCGTTTTTTATCATTGGAAAGAAAATGAAATTTAAAATCAGCATAGCAAGCAAAATCAATAAATAATAATGATACAATGGCCTTTTTTGCTTATTCATATAATGCCCTCCTATGTTGTCATTGATGATACGCCTATTTTAGCACTTTTTCAACTAGAGTGCTAAAATTCCCACAATTACACATATTTTCCAATGATTATCCTTTTTTATCTTCTTTTATTCTTTGTGTTCATTGATCGATCGTCTTTCTTTGCTGCAAAAGCCGATGTAAATAATTTTATTTTTTTCTCATGCAATGAAAAAGCGGTATCTCTTTTATTTGATCCACCGCTTCTATGCTTTTGTTTCATCATTTGTAGAAAGAACGCTTTGCTATTCAAAATCAGATTACGATAGTCAGAACTGTAAAGGAACCATCCTTTTCATTCTTTGTCCGATACAATTGCAACTCATTTTTCTATTTTACTTGATAACCCTTATTTTTTAATTGAGCCACCATTTCGTCATAAGTCATGTCATTAAAATACACTTTCTCTAATAATCCTATTACATAATCATCATCGATCGGCTTGGAAGAGGAGACCGTAACCGTTAGATCATCAATGGAATAAGTGCCAGAGTACGTCGTTGATCCAGAACCGCTTCCAGAGGAAGAGCTGCCGCCGCTGTTAAAATCATCATCAGAACTATCTCCAAAAATAGCTTCATCAATTTCATCCCAGCTCATATGCGAAGGAAAACGCAGATAATATGTTGGCCCATTGCCTAGATAAATGGTCGTTCGTACAACATTCAAACCATTATATCCACCATGAACTGCTTCAGTTCCACCAAGATAGATTGCGACATGCGGAGATGCATTCTTCCCATTGTCATAATAAAGGATATCTCCAGGTTTTGCTTGTGAAGCAGAGATCTTTGTACACAGCTGTGGGAAATAATAGACGCCTACGGTTCCCATCCAATTGTTGCCGCCACTGATCCTTCCTGCATCCATTAAAGCATAAGAAACCAAATCATCGCAGGCCATATGCTGTCCTACTCTCGCCAATGCAGCTTTAGCGACCGGATCTGTGATTGAAGAAGATGCATTGCTTGAAGGCTTCTTTCCAGAAGAAGATGATGATGAGGAAGAAGAAGAGGAGGACGATGATCCGGTGCTCGTGCTTCCATTTTCTTTTTTTCCTGAATCATTTTTATCTTGAGTATCTTTTGAAGTTTCTCCCTTAGGTTTCTGTTCACTGCCGACTGCCAACTCATCTTCACTGATCGTTTCCTTCTCGTCAACTACTTGGATCTGATAGCTTTTTCGGCTAATATTCCCATTTTTGTCGCTAGCAGCAACTTCCACCATATAAATTCCCACTTTATTGGTATCCACTTCACTATTTATGATAATAAAACTTTGATCTTTTTGTTCTTTTTTTGCTGTTGTGATATCTTCTTTTGTTTTAAATACTCGTTCATCCAATTGTTCTTTATACGCCTGCGCTTTTTGTATCCGCTCTGTATATTCTTCTTTCGACAATGATTCGATCCCTTTGATCACTCCATCTACAGGATCACAGACGTTTTCAACATTTGCAGATGCATTATATTTTTCCCCTTTTGGGATCTTCCCATTCTGTTCCTGAAATAAAGAAATAACAGGTAGCTGTGTATCTTCTACTTTAATCTTCTTTTGCTGTGTATCTTCCTGATAATGGACCTCATACATCCCTACTACATGAGTGTCCACATCTAACGAAAACACTGTATTTTTATCGACCTTTAATAATTCAGCTAACTGTACTTCTTCTCCATACTCGATGGTATAATCTCCCTTTTCTGAAGAGCAAGCCATCGTAGTGCTCACCATGCCAAACATAAGAATAAAAGCAATTATTCGCCTCTTCATTCCGTTACCATCCCCTTTCCTTGGATATACGCATATAGATCGATCATTCCATATAAAAAAAGTTCTCTTCTGCCTATTTTCAACGATCCAACACGGACCGTTCAAAAAGCACGGCTTTAATGCTGATTGAAATACGATTGAACCTGTTGCCGCACACTTGCCACATAAGACCTTCCGATCGGAATCGTGATTCCATTATTCATGATAAATTCTGTTCTTCGATACACTTTCACTTTTCCTAAATTTACCACATAGCTTCGATGACAGATGATGAAATTACTCGGCAATTTAGAAAGCAGCTGTTCTAAGTTCCACGAAACGCTGCATACTTGATGTTCGCTGGTGATCTGGGTTTTTCTGCGATTACGCTCTAAACAAACGATATCTTCGCTTTCTAATATGACCACCCGATCCTTTAAAGGCACGCACAATTTGCTTTTATTATCATCCAGCAATGTGATTGCTTTTTCCATTGCCTCTCCTAAATCATCGATCAACTCAGGTTTGTAAATGGAATAACGTTGCTGAGCATCGTATGTATTTGATGATAATTTCATAGAAGCATCCATAAACACAATAATAATGGATGGTCGAAGATTCGCAATCTCTTGTATCAATTTGACCTTTTCTGCATAAGCGATCGTACAACCGATCAACAAGATTGCTTCTTGCGGCAAGGAATGCATGTCATCCAGCAATTTTCCGCTTTCTTTATAAGGAATAACCGCACAGTCTGGATATTTTGCCAGCAGACTGGCCGTAAGATACTCGACCAGCTGACCATCATTTTCACAGACAATGAAACGATGCATCTTCTCACTCCTCTAATCCTTTCTTAATTATATCGTATTTTGTTCATCTCCTTTTTACCATCCGTTACATAAACCTTGCTAATGAATACACGATCATTACTGATCGCATCTTTTCCTTCTGCTTATCGCACAAAACAAAAAAGCCGTTCGGTCGGCTTCTTATTTTTTAATGATTTCTACTTGGTACTGTTTCAACCAATAATTGAGCTGCAGTAAATATGCAATCGTTTGCGGCGTGGTCATCAACTGGCCATACCATGGAACAGCGCGCTCTTCCCCCAGTAATGCTTCCACCCGCTCTCTTCGCACGATCGAAAATAAGGGTGCTTCCCTTTCTTGAAGGATCTTCATCATCTGTTCGCTTACGCACTGACGATAGAGCGGATGCCAGGTTTTTGGATATGGGCTTTTTTTGCGCCATAAGATTTCTTCTGGCAGCAATCCTTTGACTGCTTCTCTTAACAACCCTTTTTCATAACCATTATGATCTTTCATGTGCCAAGGAATGCTATAGAGATAATTGGCAAGCCGCACATCACAGAATGGCACCCTTACCTCCAAAGAGGAATACATGCTCATGCGGTCTTTTCGATCCAGCAGCGTCTGCATGAACCACTTCATGTTCATCATGGTCATTTCGCGAAGCCGCCGTTCATTCTTGTCTATACCGGCCATACAATCGGTTTCGCTGCACGTCTGTACATACCATTTAGAAACATAAGCCTGAGGATCGATGTCCTTGAGCCATTCTTCTTTCAGAAAGCCTGCACGGTAAGCTGTCGTCTGCGACCATGGAAAGCCTTCCTGCATGCGGATCTTTGGATCTCGATACCACGGATACCCGCCAAACAGCTCATCTGCACATTCCCCTGATAAAGCAACTTTCACATATTTGGCAATTTCTTTGCAGAAAAGCAATAGTGAACTGTCCACATCTGCCATACCCGGCAAATCACGTGCATCAACTGCTGCGTACAGTGCTTCAGCTACATCTTGTGGTTTCAATACAATGCGATGATGTTCGCTTTGGATCGATTTGACCATCTGTTCAATATAATATGGATCTGCATTCGGTTGAAATTTCGTTGTATGAAAATATTTAGCGTTATCTTCATAATCAAGTGAAAACGTATGCAGTTTTTTTCCTTCTTCCGCAAACCGTTTGCTTGCAAGCGCAGTAATGATGCTGGAATCCAACCCCCCTGAAAGAAATGTACCTACTTCTACATCTGCTTGAAGCTGGCGTGTGATCGCATCAGTAACCAGCATACGTACCTGTTCCAGCGTCGTTTCAAAAGAATCTGTGTGCTGGCGGTCTCTCATTTTATGATATTCCCAGCGATGCAGTCCATGCACATCCACAAATCCGCATGCCCCTGGCTTTAATTCCTCGATTCCTTCAAAGACCCCATCGCCGCCGATCCTTCCTGGCCCTAACAGCATCAGTTGCAAGATACTGTCTTGACTGATCCTTGGCTTTACAAATGGATGAGCCAAAAGTGTCTTGATCTCACTGCCAAACAGAAATGCATCATTGCAAAACGTATAAAAAAATGGTTTGACTCCCATCGGATCACGTGCCACAAACAATTCTTTACGGTACGTATCCCAAATGGCGAAAGCAAAGATCCCGTTGAATCGCTCCACACAGTGTTCTTTCCATGCCAAATAGGCATTTAATATCACTTCTGTATCACTATGAGTAGAAAATACATAGCCTTCTTTGATCAATGCATCCCGGATTTCTTTTGTATTATACAGTTCTCCATTATAGACGATGCAGCAATTCTCTCTCTTCATAGGCTGTATACCTTTTTCCAGGTCAACTATACTTAACCGTGCATGTATCAATGCTGCATAATCACTTTCCCACACGCCTTTTTGATCCGGACCTCTTCGTTTCATCGTTTCCTGCATCTGTTGCAGATAGGGCGCACACATTGAGAGCGTTGGATGCTCATAATCAACAATACCTGCAATTCCACACATGTCCATCCTCCTTGCACTACCACTTTATGAAAATGCCAAAATGGCAGATGGGGGAATGCCCAGATCCGCAAAAACAGATCATCGACCCCGCATTCCTGTTTGATGCCGGTTGAGCATTTTTTCTTTGACCATGAGCATAGGGCTTTCTCTATCTGCTTTTTCATGTAAAACCGTTCCCACTTTCTCTTTTTTTTAAGGTCTCCCTGTGCTATCATTTATGTAATTACTGAAGGAGTTTACCATGAGTATCACAAAGAAAATCACGATGAAAGAAATTGCCTCTTTGAGCGGCGTAGGAAAAAGTACAGTTTCCCGTTATTTCAACGGCGGTTATGTCAAAGAAGAAACGCGCAAGAAAATTGCTGCAGTCATCGATCAATATAATTATGAACCGAATGTCTTTGCTCGTCTAAAAGCAAAAAGCAGTAAAATGATCGGTATCATTGCACCCTGTTTAGATTCGATCGTTACTTCACAAGTATTGATGAGCATTGACCGCCATTTGCGAAATGAAGGATACAGCACCATGATCATCAATACCGATCATCAAGAAAAACTAGAACTTCAGTATTTAGAAAAACTGTGGCGCATGAATGTAGATGGCCTGATCCTCAGTGCGACGCATCTCAGCGATGCACATGAGGAGCTACTCAAACAAATCGACATCCCCGTTGTTGTCGTTGCTCAAAATTATAAAGACGGGGTATGCATCATCAACGATGACTATTACGGTGGAAAATTCGTAGGAAATTATATCGGCTGCCGTCACCACCATCATGTTGCTTGTTTATGCGTAGACACTTGGGATGAAGCAGTCGGTGTCGTACGACGCAAAGGAATCTTAGACGGATTAAAAGAAACCGGCATTGAAGATCCATACATTTATCTTTCTGACTTTTCTTTTGAACATGCATGTGAACAAGTCAGCAGGATTTTAGATGAGCACACGATTGATGCATTGATCTGTTCTACAGATCGTCAAGCATTAGGTGCTTATAAAGTAATTCGTGAACGCGGGCTCCATATCCCGCAAGATATTTCGATCATCTCTTTCGGTGGATATGATATCAGTGAACTGCTGACCCCTCGGTTAGCAACCGTTCGTTTTGATAATGAATATAGCGGCAAATGTTGCGCACGCACGATCTTAAAAATGATCAATGGAGAAGAGGTACAGCCGATCCAATATGTAAATTATGCTTTTATCGAAGGAGAAAGCGTAGCGGAACGATCATCAGTCATATAAAAAATAAGACCAGACAGTACAGTGATATGATCACAGGCTGTAAGGTCTTATTTTTATTTTGTATGTCAATTCTTATCCGTTTTTGTATCTTTGTATGCTTTATCAGATAAATTTTCTTCGATGGTTTGCACATTCGAATAACGATTCTTAAAATTCTCCACTGCTTTGGCATCCGTTTTTTCATCATCATTGATATATACTTCAAATACCAAAATATCACTGGATTCTGCCGTGAGATCTAACGGATGTTCGCTGGATATCGGACTGATCTCAACATAATAATAATTTATCAGATTCTCCGTCCTATATTCGTTTTCTTCAGTGAAATCTACACGATACAAATAATATGCGGTTCCTTCGCCAAAATATTGATTATATTCATAATAGATGCCAACGATATCACAACTGTTGATCGTGATATCCTCAGGATCAAACGCCCAGCTTTCTCCATCTATGATCGAAGCAGTCAAGGCTTCTTTGCTTGCTTGGGCAAACGAATCAGATACATCTGCCGGAATATCTGCAAAGGTACGATATACCTCTGTTAAACCTTCTACCTCTATCTCTATCTGGGCATTTTCAACACTCAATTTTAATGCCCGTGCGGTCTCTTCGCTGTAATCCGCCTTTAACACGGCCTTGTCCCCATTTGAAAGACTGCCGTCATTTTCGATCGTATATTCAACATCATTGACAAATGATTGAAGATTGAAATTATTCAGATCGTAATCGATATCACAATCTATCGAAGCATATCCTTCTCCGTCATATCCGTTAAACGTAACTTCGCAGCCGGATGTCAGATCGATCGGTGTCGTACGTGTCGCAGACCAAATACTGACCGCAATAATGACAACGATGACGACCGCACCAATAGTCGCAGTCAATTTGATCGTTTTCTTCCCTTTTTCTGTCTGCGAATACGCTTTCCATTTCTCAGAAAGCTTTGCTGTACCTTCGGCGACATCACTTGCTGCTTTTTTTGCTGTTGCAGCTGCTGCGTCTCCTACTTGTTTCGCTGTATCCTGAAACTGTGCCAGATCTTCTTGACTGAGTTCTTCTGTTTTTTTCACAAAGCGCAGATATCCGCTGAGACCTCCGCAAACTAACTGCAAGATCAACATCAACAGCAGCCATTTATCTACATGTGCAGAAGAAGAAGCAAGTGACCAAATTGCCGAAAAATTTCCATTCAGCAGCTGATTGATGGCATTTACTGTCGAAAAACTGAATAAAGACATTAGAAATGCACCTGCAGTGCATCCAGCCATGATGTATGTGGTCACATCTTTTTGTTTTACATAAAAAACCAAAAAACCATAGCCTAACGTTAACAGCAGCAACAGAACAAAGTCCACATAAAACAACATGCATAACGTCAAAAGCAAAGATAATATACTTTGAAAATTGCTGTTATTGATCGTAATGAAATAAATGAACAGCAGCAGCAAACCAATGATGCCATTTACGAAAGATGCCAGCAGCATATTTTTCCTTGTAAGATATTGTTTGAGCTTTTCCATATTTGACCCTCCCTTGATTGAATCCATTATATCACATATTTTCACATATTTATGAACTACCTGATGAAAACATAGCAAAACCACGCATAAACGCACTTTTTTGAACCTTCTTAACAAAAAAACGAATCTTTTGTGGAATCGGTACCATTTTTTTGACAAAACCTATTGACAACCGTTGTAAGCGGTTATAAAATGGCATCGTAATATTTGTGGTACCGATTCCACATAAGGAGGATGCTCTATGGATTATGCAGCAATTGCCGCACAGATCATCGAACATGTCGGAGGAAAAAGCAATATCCGTTCTGTTCAGCACTGTGCAACCCGTCTACGTTTCCAATTGAACAACAGCGATCTGAGAAATGAAGAAGCCATCACCGATATCGAAGGAGTCAAAGGCGTTTTCATGACAAACAGTCAGTTTCAGATCATCTTAGGTTCAGGCCTCGTCAATCTTGTCTGTGATGAAGTTCAAAAACAAATTGGCACGATCACCAATGTTGAACCTGCAGAAGAAGAAAAGAAAGGCAGCGCCGTTCAACGCTTCATCAAAATGTTTTCTGATATCTTTGTTCCGATCATTCCAGCAATCGTTGCCGGCGGTTTGCTCATGGGTATCAATAACGTGCTCACTGCTGCGATGTTCGATGGAGGAAAATCGATCATCGATTTGTTCCCGCAATTTCGTGACTTAGCTACCTGTATCAACATCTTCGCTAATGCACCCTTCACATTCCTGCCTGTATTGATCGGCTTCTCTGCTACGAAACGATTCGGCGGAAACCCTTATTTAGGTGCTGCCATGGGCATGATCATGGTGCATCCAGATTTGTTAAATGCATATTCATTAGGAACGGGTGTTGAAGTTCCTACTTGGAATTTGTTTGGTTTAAGCGTTGATGCCGTTGGTTATCAAGGAACCGTATTACCAGTGTTAGCTGTGTCTTGGATCCTGGCAAACATCGAAAAACGGCTGCATAAAGTGACCCCAACCTGGCTGGATAACCTGACCACTCCATTGTTATCCATCATGGTTACTGCTTTTATCACATTCTTGCTTGTCGGCCCGGTATTAAGAGGTGCCGGAAATATCTTAGCTGATGGCATCACTTGGCTGTATAATACACTTGGTCCGATTGGCGGCGGCTTGTTTGGTCTCGTATATGCACCGATCACGTTGACCGGCATGCATCATTCATTTATCCCGATCGAAACACAGTTACTGGCATCGATTGCTGTTACTGGCGGAAGCTTTATCTTCATCACTGCTTCTATGAACAACGTTGCACAAGGTGCTGCTGTATTGGCTGTGTTATTTAAGACAAAAGATGTAAAATTAAAATCGATCTGTTCAGCAGCTGGTGTCAGTGCCTTGTTAGGAATTACCGAACCTGCTATGTTTGGTGTTACCTTAAAGCTTCGTTATCCTTTCTATGCAGCAATGGCTGGTTCTGCAGTCGGCAGTGCATGGTGTGCTTTGTTCCATATCTTAGCACAAGCGTTAGGTGCTGCAGGTCTGCCAGGCTTTATCTCTGTACTCCCTCAAGATTGGGCAATGTTTGGCGTCGGTCTATTGTTATCTATGGCAACATCTGCCATCGTAACGTTGCTTTTCTGGAACAAGATTGAAGATTCCAGCAATGATAAAAAAGCAAAAGAACAGCCAAAAGCAGTTGCCAGCATCAAAGAGCAAGGACCAGTTGAATTGATGTGTGCTGTAAAGGGCAATGTCAGAAACATCACTTGTGCAGATGATCCGGCATTTGCTGGAGAAGGAATGGGAAAAGGCGTTTGCATCGATCCAATCGATCAAACGATCGTTGCACCTTGCGATGCAACTGTTGCCTTCACTTTTCCAACGAAACATGCCATTGGATTGGTCAATGCACAAGGAGTAGAATTGATGATCCACTGCGGCATCGATACAGTGAATTTAAATGGGGAAGGGTTCGAAACACTCGTTTCTCAAGGGGAAAACGTCAGCACGCATACACCGCTGATTCGATTTGATAAAGAAAAGATCAAAGCTGCTGGTTACAGCGATCAGACCATGATGATCGTTACCAACAGCGATGATTATGAGATTGAGGTGCACGAACATGAACAAGCGGATAATGATACATCCGTGATTACAGTTAGGAAGAAAAAAAATGATTAAAAAATATCATCCGGTTTATCAAAGTGAATACGAACAATGGATTTCTCAACATAAAAAAGAAATCGAAGAAGTAAACAGCGATCCTAGAAGATTACACTATCATTTGATGCCTCGTATCGGCTGGCTGAATGATCCAAACGGTTTATGCCAATATCACGGCGTATACCATATCTATTATCAATATGATCCTTTTGACATCAATGGAGAATTAAAGTTATGGCAGCACGTAACGACGAAAGATTTCATTCACTATGAAGAACATGGACCATTTCTGTTTCCAGATAGTGAGATCGATACGCACGGTGCCTATTCAGGCAGTGCTTTTGTGAAAGATGATCAGATTCACTTCTTTTATACAGGAAACATCAAATTATTTGACAAAGAAGACTATGATTATATTCATTGCGGACGTGTAGCGAATACGATCCATCTCGTTAGCAAGGACGGTTTTCATTTTGACCAAAAACAACTGGTCATGGGAATGAGTGACTATCCGCAAGGATTTACACAGCACATCCGTGATCCAAAACTTATTGAAGAAAATGATATGATCTATATGGTCCAGGGAACAAGAGATTTGAAAGATCAAGGCGCTTTGCTCATCTTTGCTTCCAAAGATCTCAAACATTGGCAATTCCATTCTTGCTTGCACAGTGAAGAACCTATTGGATATATGTGGGAGTGTCCAGATCTCTTTGATCTGCAAGGCCAAAAGCTCCTCATCACCTGTCCACAAGGAGTCGAGACACAAGGTGTTGACTATGCGAACGTCCACTCTTGTACATGGATGCAGATCGATGGAACGATCGCAGACGGATTATCTATCAAAAAGATCCATCAGCTTGATCGCGGATTTGATTTCTATGCTCCACAGACATTTGAAGATGAACAAGGAAGACGGATCCTGATTGGCTGGATGGGTATTCCTGATGCTGATTATACAAATCCGACGGCTAAAGATGGATGGCAACATGCTTTAACCTTGCCAAGACTGTTGACTTGGAAAGACGGCATGTTATACCAGCAGCCGCTGCCAGAGTTACAGCAGCTGCGCAAGGAACATGATGAATGCAATGAAGATACATTAAATGCGATGTCCTACGCCGAAGAGTGTTATGAAATGGCGATCCATGCCGATTCATGTAATCAGATGAAGCTGCAGCTCAGCGATGAAATGATCATTACGTATCAAGATCATCTTTTCACACTTGATATCACTGCTTGCGGCAGCGGACGTACGACAAGAAGCGTCTACCTGGATACATTAAAAAATATCCGAGTTTTTTCTGATACGACTTCTTTAGAAATCTTCATCAACGATGGAAGCGAAGTATTTACGACAAGAATTTATCCAACGCAGCCAAGATGTGTTAAACTGTATACAGAGAATAAAAACACAGTTATCCATTTATATTCTCTCTCTGCACATCAAATCAATTAAAAGGAGGCATTCCATGAAACAGAAACTTTGTGTTATTGGTGAAGCATTGATCGATTTTATTTCACAACGGAAAGGCTGCAGCCTGCAAGATGTGGAAAGTTTCAGCCGGGTTGCCGGAGGTGCACCAGCCAATGTGGCAGGTGCGGTCGCAAAACTAGGCGTTCCTGCCATGGTATTGACCCAATTAGGAAAAGATGCGTTTGGCGATCATATCATAGAATCATTAAAGAACAGCGGAATAGATACTTCACACATCTTACAGAGCACAGAATATGATACATCTCTCTCTTTTGTGTCCTTACGTGAAGATGGAAACCGCGACTTCCAATTCTATCGACGCACAGCAGCCGATCTGCAATATGGTCCTGAAAATATTACGGAAGATCTGTTAGATGATTGCGGAATGGTTCATTTCTGCAGTGTGTCGCTCGTAGATTCACCCATGAAAGAAGCACACCGGGCATTATTAGAGCTGGCGATGAAAAAAGGGGTTCTCATCAGCTTTGATCCAAATCTGCGCTTCTCTTTATGGAACGATCCAGACGCTCTTTATCAAACCATACACGAGTTTCTACCTTATGCCGATATCTTAAAATTATCTGATGAAGAATTGACCTTCATCACAGGAAAGCAAACGATCGAAGAGGCATTGCCCATGTTATTTGCACATCGCTGCAAATGCATCATCTATACACAAGGCAAAGATGGAGCCACCCTTTATCGCAGAAATGATCATACCTCAGCAAAAGGGCATCAAGTCCGTGTGGTAGATACGACCGGCGCAGGCGATTCATTCATCGGCGCTTTCCTCTACTGCTTACTAAAAGAGAAAATCGATGATCTGGAAAATACACCAATAGAATCAATGGAACATTTTCTGAAGTTTGCCAATCTATATGCTGCGCACACAACCACCATGGCCGGTGCATTAGCCGCCATGGCAGACCAAGAACAATTGCGTGCATTTCAAACAACTTTGGAAAATGATGATGAAGCATAATAAAAAACGTTCCCAGCGGAGAATTGCTCCAACAGGAACGTTTCTTTTTTAGCGCAATTGTTTCAACATGATGCTGCAGCCGTCAACGACACAGTGCAGCGCATTTTCTGCTATGTATACCGGAATCTGCAATTCACTGCGTAAACGGACATCAAAGTTTTTCAATAATGATCCGCCTCCGGTCATGACGATTCCGCGCTGAATGATATCTGCGGCTAATTCCGGCGGTGTTACTTCTAATACAGTGCGCACAGCACGTACGATCTCATCGACCGCACCGCGCAAGGCAGACTCAATTTCATTAGAATTGACATCGATCGAAATCGGCAGTCCGCTGTCCAAAGCCAGACCGCTGACTTTCATCGTAAAAGGCTCATCCATCGGCAATGCAGATCCAATCCGGATCTTTACATCTTCCGCCATCTGCTCACCGATCGCCAATTTGCGGTATTTACGCAAATAATCCATGATCAGCTGCGTAAAGCGGTTTCCAGCAACCTTTAATGAAGTCGAACATACGATGTCGCCAAGTGAAAGAACTGCAATATCACTGGTTCCTCCGCCGATATCCAATACCATGCTGCCGCATGCACGGCCAATATCCAAACCTGCGCCCACAGCAGCTACCTTCGGCTCTTCCTCTAAATAAACACGTTTTGCTCCTGCACGATATGCACAATCACGGATCGCATTTTTTTCTACGGTCGTAATGTTCGTTGGATGACAGATCAAAATGATGTTCTTGCGAAACATGCCCTGTAAATTACACTGTTTGAAAAAATAATTCAACAGCATTTCTGTTGCTTCAAAATCAGCAATCACCCCGTCTTTTAATGGCCGAATGCTGATCATGCTGCCAGGAGTACGTCCCAGCATCTCTTTTGCTTCTTTTCCAGCTGCAATGCATTTCTTTGTCTGTGCATCGATCGTAAGAACAGAAGGTTCATCGATGATGACCCCTTCATTATCTACACAGATCAATAAGTTTGTCGTACCTAAATCAATCCCTACTTTACGCATTTTTTCTCACTCCTCATGTCTACACCAATTTAATTCGATTAAATGGAAAGAAAACCAGCATATCTTTCGATATGATATCACTTCGGTGGAAAGGACCAAAATAACGTGAATCCGTTGAACCTGTTCGATTATCCCCCATTAAGAAATACTCATCTACGCCTAATTTCAATTCATAAAAATCCATATCTGCATGATGCTTGTTTGGATCATCTATGATATAATCTTCCTTCACTGTTGTACCATTGACCGTCAAAACACCGTTTTGATAAGTAATAACATCACCAGGGATGCCAACGACTCGTTTTACGATTTCTTCTTCCCCTGTTTTTGCTACAACAATATCAAAGCGATCGATCGATCCGCCAAGAACGATCGACAAACGATTAGAAATACAAATATCAAAATTGTTTAATGTCGGATTCATGCTGGAACCTCGCACAACGACAGGTTTTGCAATATAGCTTGTAATAAATAACATGATCGCAACGCCGATCACATAATACTTCAACAAGGAAAAGATCTGTTTGGTTAATGGCATGATTGCTTCCAAATTCCGTTTAATTCGCGTCTGTCCGGTATTTGATACTTTTCTCGCCATACCCGAAGATCCCCCTTTCTATGCCGTTCTTTGCTTATGTTTTCACTATCTATTGCTTTTTTCTCCAGCAATCGCCTTCTTTCTCATAAATCCCATTTTGATTCTATCCTATTATAGCATAGAAGCCATCGTTTTTATCCCTCTACTTCATAGTTTTTTTGTTTCATTTTTGTAAGTATTTCAGCTCTTTCATAAAACATTCACACCCTATGATTTACAGTTTCTTTTTTTTATCTCTGGCTGTTCTTTTTTGATAAATTGCGCTACACTAATAAAGGCAAAATCACAAGGAGATCGAACAACTATGAAATCACTAAAAGAACTTTTTCGCATTGGACCGGGTCCTTCCAGTTCTCATACCATGGG
>CASFOT010000074.1 GCA_949296305.1 uncultured Erysipelotrichaceae bacterium | reverse complement strand
GTGGGGATTATCAACCATTTTTCAGGTAATTTTATATAAATGATGGCTTAAGATTGCCTGTTTTCTCTTTAAAAGTGGAGATTAAAAAAGACCGTATGACAAAGTCTGCTCAAAGAGCGACTTTGTCAACGGTCTGAAAGGAGTCAAGCTCCTTTTTCTATGTTTTGTTGTTTGAGCTGTCTGCGCAGCGTATCTAAGATATCAGGGACAAATGTGCGTTTGCGCGTAACGATCTCTCCTTTGAAAAAAAGCAGGATCAACTGATAACATTCATTGGCTGTCTTTTTTTCGCTCAGCAGGTGGTGGTGTCCTTCATGCAGGATCAGCAGTTGTTTTTGTTGATGAGGTACTTTTTCATATGCATGCAGGCTGCTTTTTAAAGGAATGATTTCATCTTCATCCCCATGCAAGAACAAGACCGGACAATCTACATGGGCGATACTGTCACGGCAGTTGCGGATAATTTCTAAAAAAGCGGGATAAAATGTCTTGGGCACACGAATATCTTCTTGTTTTCCATCCGAATGGAATAAGGATTTGGTGCCTTTTCGCAGATAGTTGGTCGTTTTCTGGATATCCAGATAAGTGAAGGCCGGTGCTGCCAAGACAAGCTTTTCGATCGGATAGATCGAAGCAAGATAACTGGCAATGACACCACCCATGGAAAAACCAAGCAGATAGAGCGGCCGTTTTTGTGCTTCATAATGTTCGACTTGTTGACATGCCCGTTTTAACCATTGTTTTGGATCACAGTCATTTTCATCAAAAAGGTCGTATAAATCAAATTGAACGACATCAAAGTCCTCTTTTCGTGCCCAGGCAGCAATATTATCCATTTCGTGTGAACGGCGGCGTCCATAGCCGTGGATCGTGATGATGACCGGGCGCTTGCGGGTTTGAAAAAAGGACAGGAATTTTTTTTGGATCATCTCATCCCTCCTGGCAATATTATAGCATAGGTCCATGGAACCTGATAGTTTTAAGAGCGAGCCATGGCTTTTTTTTGAATCTTCCATTATAATAAAAGCAGATAAGGATACCTACATGAAAGCAACGTTATTGATCAAAGACATACATCAATTATATAGTACGAAGCGTGGTACAGACGCCTTTTTGTGCATCAAACACGCTTTTGTGGCGGTTCACCATGATCAAATCATCGATCTGGGCGATCATGATTATCAACACTGGGTCGATAAAGATACCCGGATCATCGATGCATCAAACGAGATCGTCGTGCCGGCTTTTATCGATATGAACGTTACTTTCAGTTTTGATCAAAGAAGCGGGGATAATGTACGGATCAATCATGAGACCATGGAATTCTTCTATAAAAACGGAATCACGACCGTTGCCAGCAGACAGCTGCCTTCTTTAGCAAGCACGCCGTATTATCAGCTGCATGCGTATAAAGGTCATTGCATGCCGCCGATCGTAGATTATACCTATCTCAACCATCGACAGCTGCCAAAACAGTTCATCTTGTCGACTTCTTTTGTCTACCAGCACCAT
This sequence comes from uncultured Erysipelotrichaceae bacterium, assembly GCA_949296305.1. Taxonomy (GTDB): domain Bacteria; phylum Bacillota_I; class Bacilli_A; order Erysipelotrichales; family Erysipelotrichaceae; genus Merdibacter. The sequence continues at coordinate 25,878 of CASFOT010000074.1, read as the reverse complement.
CCTTATTATGATCTGATGCCGTTAGCCAGCTTGCTTTGCATTGAGGGAAAAGCAAACGAAGAAGAAGTGCTGGCAGCCATGACCTTGCGTGTTGCAAAAGCATTACAATTGGATGAAAAAGATGGGATCCGCACGGGGGCAGCGGCTGATCTGCTGATCTTTCATGCAAAGGATCTGCATGAACTGTTTCATTCCTTTGGCCGTCCGCGGTTGCATCGCATCATTCATCAAGGCGTTCATGTTTATCCGCATGTCATCATTTGAGACAGCGGTTTTTCTTTGATCTATTTCTTGGAAATTCGACAGATTTCACTTCTTCGCTCATATAGTATGAAGGAGAAGGAGGGAATGTAATGCAATTATTTGAAACGATCAATGGTGAAGTAAAAGTACGATTATTAAAAGATCATCAGCCCAATCAAGCGATGCTCAACGAATTTCAGACAGCACTGTTTGACTGCAAGATGGAAAAGATGGAACTGTGCGGCAGGAGCCTGCATGGCTATGAAGTGGAGGAGCCGGCATGTTTTCTAAAAGTGTTTTTGACGCTGCGCAATGTGACACAGGAACCGATCGTTGTCTATAAAGATGACTTTTTATTAAGCTATGACCGGAAGAAATTCGCTTTTGAAGCAGAAGATCACTTCGGGGTGCCTTCCCAGCTGGCGGATGTCATGGAAATTGAAGGTGATGGTGTATTAGAAGGCTGTCTGGTATTTTTGATCCCGCATGGGGCTTCGCAGATCTTATTTACGTATCATGAATATGCAGATGAAGAAGATCCAGGGAAGACCTACCGGATGCGCTATGTATTAAAGTAGAAATGCAGGCAAAATGTAAAAAAAGAAAATGAAATTTTCTGAAAAATATAAAAAAGATTGACAAACGCTTTCTTGTTGTGTATGATTGAACCATAAATCGACGATGAAAAGAAGAGTAGGCAGGAACATCTTTCAAAGAGAGTTCTCGTATGGTGAAAGAGAATAAAGAATGCACTGTTGAAAATGGTCTTGGAGTTGCGTGGTCGAGAGAAAGTCTTAAGGCTACGACGTGTTCGCCCGTTACAGCGATAGAGTATAATCTGAAACAGACGTACTCGATGAGGCAGAAACAGTGATGTTTTTGTAAAGATAGGTGGTAACACGAAGGTACCTTCGTCCTATATGGGATGAAGGTTTTTTGTTTAGGGAGGATGAAACATAGATGATTCAATTGGAACATGTCTCAAAGACATTTACAACAAAGAGCGGCTATGTACATGCAGTGAAAGATGTATCCTTGCATATCAAAGAAGGAGAGATCTTTGGCATCATCGGTTTCAGCGGAGCTGGTAAATCAACGTTGGTTCGTTGTATCAATTTGCTGGAGCGGCCGGAAGAAGGGAATGTCATTGTCGATGGAAAAGAACTTTTGAAATTGACAGCTCCTCAATTGCGGGAGACACGCAAGAAGATCGGCATGATCTTTCAGCACTTTAATCTGATGCGTTTGCGCACCGTTGCTCAAAATGTGGCTTTTCCATTAAAGAAAAGCGGTCTGAGCAAAGAAGAGATCGATCATAAGGTCAAGGAGTTATTAGAACTGGTAGATCTGAGCGAAAAGGCCAATGTGTATCCAAGCCAGCTTTCCGGTGGACAAAAACAGCGCGTGGCGATTGCCAGAGCGTTGGCGAACGATCCAAAAGTATTGCTCTGTGATGAAGCGACCAGTGCTTTGGATCCGCAGACGACCCACAGCATCTTAAAGCTGATCAAAGATATCAACGCAAAATTGAATTTAACGGTCGTGCTCATTACCCATGAGATGGGTGTCGTGAAAGAAATCTGTGACCGGGTGGCCGTGATGGAAGATGGGCATGTCGTTGAAGAAGGAAGCATCGTGGATATCTTTACGCATCCGCATGCCAAGATGACCAAGAGCTTCATTGCCAGCACATCCACGACCGACCGCATTTATGAATTGATCCAGGAAGGCCATGCATTGACCGAACTGGATGAAGACGAAGTCATCGTCTCATTAAAATATGATGCATCGAATGCATCCCAGGCACTGATCTCTGAGATCTCTCGAACTTATGATGTGGATTGCAATATCATTTTCGGGAATATCGAAGTGGTCAAAGATACGCCGATCGGTACACTGATCGTCGTATTGAAAGGCAATCAGGCAAATCGTAAAGCAGCGTTTGAATGTATTAAAGCGCATGGGGTAGAAAGTGAGGTGATCAAGCGATGATGGAAGTATTGAATCAGTGGATGCCTAATCTGATGCAGCTGTTTCCTCAGTTTGTGGATTCGATCGTGCAGACATTGATCATGCTGCTGGTCGTTGGCGGCATTTCCTTGATCTTTGGATTGTTCTTTGGTGTCATTCTTGTTGTCACCAGAGAAGGCGATATCATGGAAAACAAGATCATTTATACGATCCTTGGCAAGATCATCGATTTATTTCGAGCGGTTCCTTTTGTCATCCTGATCATGGTCTTGGGGGACGTTACCCGTTTCATATCTGGAACATCCATCGGCTTTAAGGGATCCTTCTTCCCATTGATCGTCGGCACGATTCCATTCTTTGCCCGTCAGATCGAACAAGCCATCGCAGAAATTGACCGCGGACTTGTTGAGGCAAGCGAGGCAATGGGATTGACGCCATTTCAGATCATGGTCCGTGTATATCTTCGGGAAAGTGTTCCAAGCATCATTCGTGCAACGACAATCACTTTTATTTCCTTGATCGGCTTAACTGCCATCGTCGGTGCGATCGGCGGCGGCGGCGTAGGTGCTTTCTGTTATAACTATGGCTATTCTAAACAAAGCCAAGATGTCATCTGGGGCGGCGTGATCGTATTGGTCTTGATTACGATCATCGTTCAATCAATCGGAAATTACTTTACTCGCAAAACGACCCATTAACAAGGTTTCAACATCAAAGATGTGAAATAAATAAAAAGAAAGAGAGGAAAAAACATATGAAAAAACTATTGAGTGGTGCACTTGCTTTGGCATTATGTGCAAGTTTGACTGGCTGTGGCGGCGGAAACAGCGATGATAAGGTCTTGAAGATCGGGGCTTCCGTTACACCGCATGCGGAGATCTTGAATAACATCAAACCGGATCTGGAAGAAATGGGATACACGGTTGAGATCGTAGAGTTCTCTGATTATGTGAAACCAAATACAGCTTTGGAAGATGGTGAATTGGACGCGAATTACTTCCAGCACAATCAGTATCTGGATGAATGGAATGATAAAAATGGTACATCGTTAGTATCGGCTGGAGATGTTCACTTTGAACCAATGGGCATCTATTCAGATAAATATACGTCATTAGATGAATTGGAAGAAGGACAGCATGTCATTATCGGTATTCCAAATGATGCAACGAACGGCGGACGTGCATTGCAGCTGTTAGCATCCAAAGGTTTATTTGAACTGGATGAGGATCTGGGCATCACAGCGACTCCAAAGGATATTGGCGACAGCAAATATGATATCGAGATCGTGGAAATGAATGCAGAAACTGTTCCGGTAAACTTGGCTGACATGGATCTTGGCGTAGTTAACGGCAACAATGCATTGAATGCAAAAGTATTGGATAAGATCATCGTTACAGAAGATGCAGGCGGTGTGGCACAGCAGTTTGCTAATGTGATCGCTGTACGTGATGGGGATCAGGATTCTCAAAAGATCAAAGATCTGATGAGCGTATTGAAATCACAGAAGACGATCGATTTCATCAATGAAACTTATGATGGCATCGTCGTTCCATTCTTCACAGTGGAATAGACAGGATCAACAGGGCAGAATACACTTCTGCCTTTTTCTATAGGGAGTATTCAAACGAATCCATTTTATGATAAAATAAAAAATAATAGGACGAAAGGATGATAGACATGCAGAAAATGATTGATTATATGAAGCGTAATGCCATGTTTGTATTGATTTTGGCAGTCATCATCATCGTTACGGCTGCTGTAGCATTTTATCAGGTGTTGGTTGCCTCTCCTTCGTCTCAGGATCAAGAAACTGCCCAAAGCAATCAAATACAAAGCGTAGAACCAACAGAAACCGAGACAGCAATCGTTGGCTTTACGGGAAAATTAACGAATAATGATGTGGTTGTTCTGACCTGGCAGATCGACCAAGGCCAGCGAAGCGTCACCTCCAGCACACTGTATTATGTGGATGCACAAAAAGGCGATGTCTGGCTTGCAGATGTTACGAACCATTCCAGTTATCAGCTCTCGCAGGATGCTTATCAGTTTGCTGGCGGCGCAAACACGTTTAAGATCGTATGCACGCTCGATGATGATGAACAGATCGAATCGACTGCAACGGTAAATATCGTTTCGATCGATGAAATCGAATTTCACAAAGAAGATGCAGAAAACGGAGTCTATCTCATCTTGCAATATTCTAGTGCGGCAGGCACTGTGATCGATGTTCCTGTATTGTCCTTTTACGGGAATGAAGCAGAAAGCTTTTCCATTCATTACTTAAGCGCACAAAAGAAAGAAGAGCAGGGGAAACTCACGACAACAGTAAGCTATTTATTACAAGATAACGATGTGAAAGAAGGAAATTATCGTTTTACGATTAAATTTCAGTTTTTGCAGCTCAACCAAGATTATGAATATACGGTGGAATATGAGAAAGCGAAAGAAGATGCGGATGCATCACAGGAGGAGAAGGATGAACAGTCAGTTGAAGAAACGATTGGATGAAGCGGAAAACATCGTGTTTTTTGGCGGAGCTGGTGTTTCGACAGAAAGCAATATTCCTGATTTTCGAAGCAGTGATGGCCTGTATCAACAGCAGAAGTATCCATATCCGGCAGAAGTGATGCTTTCCAGTGATTTCTTTTATGAGCATACCAAAGCATTTTATGATTTTTATTTCCATGAGATGATCTATCCACAGGCATTGCCCAATGCGGCTCATTGCGCATTGGCCGCATTGGAGAAACAAGGAAAATTGCGTGCGGTCATTACGCAGAATATCGATGGGCTGCATCAAGCTGCCGGCAGCAAAGAAGTGCTGGAGCTTCATGGCAGCGTTCACCGAAACCGCTGCCTGCGCTGCCATCATTTCCTGGATCTCAAAGGAATGATGGATCATCGTGATGATCAGGGCATTCCCCGCTGTCCGATCTGCGGTTCGTTGATGAAACCGGAGGTCGTGCTTTATGGGGAAGGACTGGACATGCGTGTCATGCAGAAAGCAATCGATTTCATTTCCCATTGTGATGCACTGATCATCGGCGGGACATCTTTAGTCGTGTATCCGGCAGCAGGATTGATCCGCTATTTTCATGGCAAGAGCTTGATCTTGATCAACCGGGATCATACGAGCATGGATGATCAAGCGGATCTGACCTTGCATGAACCGATCGCGCAGGTACTTGCGCCATGGGCACAGGAATAAGCTGTCCGTTATGGACAGTTTTTCATTGCATTTTTGCTTGTTTTTCAATACAATTAGGTACAATGGACAGGTGGGATGGAAATGAAACAGATACAGACGATCGTATGGGATTGGAATGGAACCTTATTAAATGATGTGGCATTATGTGAACATACGATCAACAAGATGTTGAAAAAACGAGGATTGCCGCTATTGGATCATGATGCATATCAGCGTGTCTTTCAGTTCCCGATCATCGATTATTATCGCAAAGCAGGTTTTGATTTTGATCGTGAACCTTTTGAAGCTTTGGCAAAAGAATACATGGATTATTATCAGCCGCGCAGCTTGCAATGTAAACTGCATGCCCATGTGCTGGATATGCTGGAACACTTCCGCAAGGAAGGAAAACAGCAAGTGCTGTTAAGTGCTTCCCGTTTGGATCTGCTGCAAGAACAGCTCTCCAATTATCCGTTGTCAGATCAATTTGAACAGGTCTTAGGGATCAGTGATTATTATGCGCGTTCAAAAGCACAGCTGGCAAAACATTTCGTAGAAGAAAGCGGGCAAGCACAGGATCAGATCGTTTTTATCGGTGATAGCGTGCATGATTATGAAGTTGCCAAACAAGCAGGATGCGCATGTATCTTGGTTGCTAATGGACATGAGCATAAAGAAAAACTGCTTCGCTGTGATTGCGAAACAGTGGATCGGATCGAAGAACTGGCTTCACTGATTTGATGGATGCCAGAAATCGGCCAACAATTGTTCGATCTGAAGTGCATTCTGCACATAATGCGCATGTTGATAATGTGCGGGAAACAATGAACGATAGAGCGCGGTTTGATAGCGGTCATCGATCAAGACAAGGATGCCCTTGTCTTTTTTTGTGCGGATGACACGGCCCATGGCTTGTAATACTTTGTTCATGCCGGGGAAGGTATAGGCATAATGGTAGCCATCAACGCCCTGTTCATTGAAGTGATCACGGATAAAATCAGATTCGATGTTGATCTGCGGCAGACCGACCCCGACGATGATCGCACCGATCAAACGTTCGCCGCGGAAATCGATGCCTTCTGCAAACATGCCGCCCAGCACACAGAAGTACAGCTGCCATCCTTCCTGCGTTTCAAAGCGGTCCAAAAAGGCATGACGCTGTTCTTCATTCATGTTGCTCTTCTGCAGATGCACATGAAGATCAGGATAGACTTCGGTAAAGAGCTCAGCACAGTCTTGCATATAGCGATAGCTCGGGAAGAAGATGATGTAATTTCCCGGCTTTGGATGTACGCTGTGATAGATGGCATTGATCAAAGGAACTAATGAAGAGGAGCGGTGCTGATAACGGGTTGAGATCGCACTGTGGATGAGCAAGGCGCATTGTTCTTGATCAAAGATCGATGGCAAAGCGATGCGTTTGGCCTTTTCTTGTTCGCCTAACAAGGTGGCATAATAGAGCGAAGGAGATAAGGTCGCGCTGAAATAGATGACGCTTTCGCCGTATGACAGCCGTTCCTGGATCTGGTTTGCTGGATTCATGCAATAGATGCGCACATGGCAATGATCCTCTTCCAGATGATACCAAGTAATAAAATTTTCATCATAATATTCAAAGACACGGCGGAAATCGATCAGCTGAAAATAAAGATCGTTGATTTCTTTATGATCAGGCAGCTCTTGTTCATTTTGAAAATAGGAGTCACATTCGTTGATGAGCGTGTTGACGCGCTGATAGAGTTCTTCCATCGGCTCTTTTTGTGAACAGATAGCATCCTTGCAGTTTTCTTTCAGTTTCTGCAAGGTCTGCAACAAGAGCGTGAGCGCGCGTGTAAGAGAAGCAGGTGCTTTTGGCAGCAAAGCTTGTAAACGCAGCAGCGCGCTTTCATAAAGATCGCTGCTATACATCTCTTTTGCCCGCTCTGCCAAGTTATGTGCTTCATCGATCAAAAAGGCATAATGGCCTTTTTCTTCAAAAAAACGTTTGAGATAGACACCCGGATCAAAGACATAATTATAATCACAGATGATCAGGGAAGCGTAAATGGCTGCATCGAGGGAAAGCTCGAACGGACATAAGGATTGCTGGGCACCGATGGTACGGAAATAATCACTGTCGAGTTCATCTTTGTTCTGCAAAAGATCATAGAGGACAGGGCGCATGCGGCCATAATAATTCTGCGCATACGGACATTCATCACAATCCCGCTCATCCAACAGGCACATCTTGTCTTTGGCGCTGATCGATACACATTTCAAAGAAAGTCCTTGTTCATAGAACAAGTGCATCGTATCACGGGCAACTTTTGCGGTCATGCTCTTGGCGCTTAAATAAAATACTTTTTCACACTTTCCTTCACCGATCGCTTTCAAAGCAGGGAATAAGGTAGAGATCGTCTTGCCGATCCCGGTCGGTGCCTGGACCATCAGCGAGCTGTGCTGGAGGATGGTCTGATATACCCAAGCGGCAAAAGTGCGTTGATGCGGCCGGTAGCTTTCAAATGGAAAAATAACGTTTTGGGCACTGGTCTTGGCCTGGATGTGCAGATCTCGCTGCAATAGGGCCCACTTGCGGTAATTGGCAATGAGGGTATCGTAAAAGTCAGATAGCACCTCTCTGCTCATGGTTCGATCAAACTGCTTGATCTGTCCGCTTTGTGCCTGACAGTAAGTCACCCGGCAAAGGATGGAATCAATCGATGCATTTTCTTCCTGCAGCAAATAAAAATAAGCATAGACATAACATTGCGCAAAGTGGACAAATTGCTGGTCATCGATCTGTTCATAAGGAAGAAGGGTCGATTTGATCTCTTCTACGATGATTGGATCATGCTGCGTATATATGCCATCTGCTCTGCCTTCTACGATGATCGTGAGATCTTCTAACGTGCATGCATGACGAAAAAACACTTCGCTTTGATAGCTTTGCGGTCGGTCGGCCTGTAACATCCGATGGATGCGTGAACCAATCTGTGCACGTTTGACGCTCATGCCTTGCGAAGAGAGATCGCCTTGCAGATAACTGGTTTCTACTAATTCATGAACAGAGATGCGGCAAGTAAACATAGCAGGTTCCTTTCTATCGATCACTATCCATAAGTGTAACACATTTTCATTCGGGTATGATATACTTAAACAAGGTGAATCGTATGAAAGAAATAATCATTAAGCCCAATGATGAAGGCCAGCGTGCAGACCGCTTTTTGATGAAGCTGTTTCCAGACCTTCCCATGGGGATGCTTTACAAAGCGATACGCAATAAAAAGATCAAAGTGAACCGGAAACGCTGCACCAATGATCAGCGGCTGCATGCCGGTGATCAGATACAGCTGTTCTTGCCGCCGCAGTGGCTGGAAGAGAAAAAAGCAACCGTAGCTTTTTTGCAAGTGCCTAAAGCGTTATCCATCGTTTATGAAGATGATCAGATCGTGGTCATCGACAAGCCGGTCGGCTTGCGTTCACAGAGCGACCAGGCTCAGGTACAGGATTGTGTAGTGAACCGATTGCTGCATTATCTGTATGCAAAAGGAGAATATGATCCTGAAAAAGAACAAAGCTTTACGCCGGCAATCTGCAATCGGCTGGACCGCAATACTCGCGGATTGATCATTGCAGCAAAAACGGCAAAGGCCTTGCGCGAAATGAATGAAGGAATCCGTGAGCATCACGTGCAGAAGTATTATCTTGCCTGTGTGGAAGGCGTGCTTCAAACAAAAACAGGAGAATTGCGCCTCTATCATAAAAAAGAAGGAACCAAAGCGATACTCTTTGAAACACCGAAGCCGGATACAAAGCCTTGCTCGCTGCGTTATCAAATATGGAAAAAGCATGCTCAGCATACTATCATCGAAGTGGAACTGATCAGCGGGAAATTCCATCAGATCCGTGCGATGTTCGCATTCATCCATCATCCATTGCTTGGTGATGTCAAATATGGGGCAAAGAAACAAGTCGCATATCAGGCATTGGCTGCTTACCGTCTTTGTTTTCATTTTCCGATTCATTCTGGTCTTGCTTATCTGAATGAAAAACGAATCATGATCGATCCGGAATCGATCGTTGACATGTGGCAGCGGCAAACGCTCTTCGGATGAAGACACATACCTGGCGTATGTGTTTTTTTATGTATCGACAAACTTTTTGCTGTGCGTTTTCTATCATAAAACATGAGGTGGGAAATGATGAAAATTTTCACAGCCATCCTTTTGATCTGGTTGTCGATTACTTTTTCGTCCACAGATGCAGCTCATTGGGAGAGCACAGGAGTTGCAACGATGAAACAAGATGGTATCACCATGACAGAGACGATCACGCCTACGTCAAAAGAACATGTGTTGTCAGTAACGCTGGAAGTGAGCATGAAAGATGAGCGATGGCAGCTGCAAGATGTACCATTTGGTCAACAGGAAATCCTATTATTGTCTCCGCTGGTCATCGCTCCTTCCCCTCCAAGGTTATCAAGAGAAGAGGCTCAAGAGGAAAAAGGCAGGCTGCTCTTTCGTTTGTGCAAAGGAGTTCGTTTTGTTGATCAGCAGCTGCCAGCAGACGTCATTATCAATGACGATCGATTATGTTGGCAGGTAGAAGAAGCTATGCAGGAAGAAAAAACAAACCATGTACAACTGTCATTTTTGATTGAAGCGGATCCGCATGAATCCGGATATCAAAGTGAGAGCGGCCATATCATCCAGCTGTATAGTGATTTCATCTATGTAAAAGCAGCTGATGACAAACAAATGATATTGCAAAAGATGGTGGTTCCTTCCGGAAAGATCCGTTATTGGTATTAAACAGGCATGGATGTCCACGTTTCAGCATACCGTGTTATTGAGGTCGATAGACATGATGAAAAAATGGATGATCATCAGCATCATATTTGCCTGGTTATGTTGTTCATGGCCGATTGCTGCTAGTGAAAGCACAGCGGTGGTCAGTGAAGATTCGCTGGTAGAACAAGCGAAAAGTGCTTATTTGATGGAGATGAGCAGTCAACGTGAAATTTATGCCAAACAAGAAGGAGAAGCGATGTATCCTGCATCGATGACCAAGATGATGGGGTTGTTGCTGATCTATGAACAGATCCATGCAGGTAAATTGAAGCTGTCAGATCAAGTGACGGTAAGTGAGACGGCTGCCAGCATGGGTGGTTCCCAAGTGTATCTGGAAGCAGGAGAGACCATGACCGTAGAAGATCTGTTAAAAAGCATCTGCATCGCTTCAGCCAATGATGCCATGGTCGCAATGGCTGAAAAAGTAGGCGGCACACATGAAAACTTTGTCACGATGATGAATGAGAAGGCCAAAGAATTGAAATTGATCAATACGCATTTTACCAATGCGACCGGTCTGCATGAGGATGACCATTACAGCTGTGCCAAAGACATGGCGCTCATCGCTTGTGCGTTGGTGCAGGAAGGCGGAGAAGACTTGCTCAAGATCACAAGTACGTATGATGCATATATTCGTGAAGACAGTCATCCGTTCTGGCTGGTCAATACGAACAAGCTGATCAAACAATTGGCCGGAACGGATGGGTTGAAGACCGGTTATACCTCACAGGCAGGCAGCTGCATTACCGTTACGACCAAACGTGACGGCCTTCGATTGATCGCGGTCGTCATGGGTGAACCGGATGGGAAGACACGAAATCAAGAAGCCAGCGCATTGATGGAATATGGCTTTTCTCGTTTTGAACAACAGCTGTTATATCAAAAAGGAGAAGCAATCGACACGTTATGTGATGAGAAAGGAAATCCGGTGGAAGTTTCTTTGGTAACGATGGAGGATGTCTATGCAGTGGTCGAAAAAGGAGAGACGTCGACGATCAAAACACAAGAGATCATCTACGAGAAAGACTCGCCTCCCTATGAACCAGGAGAGACCTGTGCTCATCTTTTGATCACCATGAGCGATGGGTATCGATTCCGCATACCTTTGAGCGTTGAAAAAGAAGTGACAAAGGCAAGTTTTCTTGATTTGTGGATCCGCTCGTTTCGACAGATGCTCGCATGAAGCGACGTCTGTCTTTTTCTTTGTCAAAGCGTGTCGAACGATTTTTTCTTTTATTTTGACTATCTTTGTCGAAGAAATCCAAGAAAGAAATTATCTGTGATAGAGTGGTTGCGGAGGTTGGTTATGAAGTATACGCATAAGCGAGAGGTGCTCCATTTTTATTTTGAGGGAGAGTTTGACAATCTGCATGTGCTGCATATCAAAGAGGAGAGCATTGCCTTGATCGAACGTTTTCGTCCAAAGATCTTAAAACTGGATTTTGCAAAAGTCACCTTTGTGGATAGCAGCGGCATCGGCTATGTGCTGGCGCGTTATAAACAGATGAAACAATGGCAGGGAGAAGTGGTGATCTGTAATTTATCACGGCTGAACAAAGCCATCTTTGATATGAGCGGGATCTTTCAGATTGCTCGCTATGAGAGAAGTGAGGGAAGAAAATGAATGAGATGAAGCTGGTGTTCAAGAGCAGGCTGGAAAATGAAGCGTTTGCACGGACGAGCGTGATGGCTTTTCTTGCACCGTTGCATTTGTCCATGGAAACATTGATGGAGATCAAAACGATCCTTGCGGAAGGGGTCGTCAATGCGATGATCCATGGTTATGAAGGAAGAGAAGATGGAGATGTCTTTTTAGAAGTCTGTTATGATGAAGAGATCGTTATCATCGATCTTTATGATGAAGGCTGCGGGATCGAAGATGTAGAACAAGCCATGCAGCCATTATATACGAGTCGGCAAGACTTGGAACGCAGCGGGATGGGATTTACGATTATGCAAAGCTTTGCGGATCTTTTTCAAGTGGATTCAAGACCAGGTGTTGGCACGAGCCTGCACATTGAAAAGAAAATCGCGTGAAATTTGAAGAAATGAGCAATGAAGCGCTGATCGAAGCGATTCACGATGGCTCAAAGGAAGCTAAGGATGTTTTTGTAGAACGTAATCAGCCATTGATCTATGCATTGGCAAAACGGTTCGTGTCATCACGTGTTCCGTTTGAAGAATTAGTGCAGATCGGCTGTGTGGGACTCATGAAGGCATTGAATCATTTCGATCTGAATTATCAGGTCAAATTTTCAACCTATGCCGTCCCGATCATCTTGGGTGAGATCAAGCGCTTTTTTCGTGATGATGGCAGCATGCGGATCTCGCGTTCTGTCAAAGAGAATTATTTAACAGTGATGAAGATGCGGGAACAATTGATGCAGGAACATGGCCGCGAGGTCAGTTATGATGAGATTGCAAAAGCTTGCCAGCTGGAAGTCAGTGATGTGATCTTGGCACTGGAAGCAAACCAGTTTACACTGTCATTTGATGAGGTCATCTACGAAAATGACGGTTCACCGATCGTGTTGGAAGATAAGGTGGCAGATGGACGGCAAAAAGATGTGATCTTACATCTTTCTTTATTGCAAGAAATTGCCCGTCTTCCGCAGCGGGAACAATTGTTATTGCATTATCGTTATGATCTGGGCATGAAACAAGAAGAGATCGCGAAACGGTTAAGCGTCTCTCAGGTCCAAGTATCGAGATTAGAACGAAAAGTGCTGGCAAAGCTGAAAAACGAACTGGTGAATACGTAGGCATCATGCTATAATGAGGGGCGAAATGGAAATGAGGGATGTTTTGTGAACTGTAAACATCGAATACAGAATTTTTGGCAGTCGTTTCTATCGGAACGAAGCGAGCTGGAAGAGGCATTGCGTACACAGGATGAAGCGCGCAGCGAAGATCTGATCCGCGAGATCAATGTGCGCTTGGAATCGATCTGCGGCTGCAAAGCGTTGATCGAATATAGTGATGACGGTTTTTTTGAACTGACATTTGATACGGGACCGAATAAGACGGTCCAATACATCTGTGAACTGTTGCGTCAGTGTGCACCGAAGGAACTGGTCGAAGACTGGATCATCAACGCGTGGCTTCCGCCGTATTCATCAAAAGCGCAGAATGCAGTCTTGCGGATCAAGGATCAAATGTATACCGGAGCAGACTTTACGGTTTTTTATGATATCGATGATACCAACCATTGCCTGCATGTCGATCTGTACTGCCCTGGCTTCAAGGAAATTGCCGATGAAGACCGCAAACGGGAAATGTCTGCTTATATGTTGGAACTGTTCATCGGCGAACTGGAATTAGAAGCGCGTATTGCGAGCATTCAAGCAATCGACGAGCCGATCAAGGACAGTGACAATTTCTGCCTGCTTCCCAATTTTTATGAAGATGTGTGCGATATCGTCGTTGATCAGGAATGGCTGGAATATCATGAACCGACCAATATTTACATGGCCTATAAGATCAGTGAAGAACCTGCCAGCGATACGCTCCGCAAAGATATGAAGTTGATCATTACGACAAATTCGCTGCTGCAGGAAGAATTATTATCAAATAATTTTGATTCTTGTATCGATTTCCGCGATAAAGGCGGAGAATATGGGTATCTGTATTATGAGAATCCCTATGATGATGAGAAAAATGCATTGATCCGTCAGACGATGGAGAAAAAGCTCAATGAGATGTTGCAGCCATTGTCGATCGCACGAACGATCGGCGGAGCGATGGGGACGCATTATTCTTATATCGATCTGGCAATCTTTGATAAAGATGCATTTGCCATCGTTCTTGAAGATCTGAATTCAAAGATCAGTTTTGATCTTCATTACCAAGCGTTTTTGAAAGATTGAACAAAACGCTGTTGATAACGAAACTTGCATGTAATGGCAGGAAAGCCTCTTTTTGTTGCATCAAGCAATAAAGAGAGGCTTTTTTATGTGATGTTCCTTGCATATCAACAAACAAGATGACGATGGATCGAAAAGAAAAAGATCGATTCCCGCTAATGAGAGGGGAATCGATCCTTACGTGCTGAATCTTTGTCATCTGTTTGTGATCTTGTATCATTTTCTGCTTTTTATTCTCATCAATCCCACCCGAGATCAAAGATGATCGCTTTGATGCGGTCTTCTGTAAAAGGAAGTGATGAGGTCAGCCGGATCATTGCTTGATCATGTTCTAGCAGGATGCATGGCGCGGCATCATATTGCATGGCAAGCGGAACGAAATGCTCAAGCGTAAAACGAGAAACTTGAACACCATCGATCATGCTCTCTTTTTCCATCGGTGTATCTTTTAAGATGGCTTGGCGTGCAAATGAATACAGAAACGGCTGCTTCACGTGGAGATACACGATATCCAGCTGATCGCTATCACTTTTGATTGTTGATCTGGTCAAATGCAGCAAAAGGGACTCTTCTTCTTGGTAATACGTTTGTTCAGGATGTGCTCCGCTGACAGCTTCAGAAAAAATCACAGGTCCTGTTTGAAGCACTGGTTCATTGGATGTTGAGCTCCATGCAAACAGTACTGTGGTTAGGATCGATAATATGAGGAAGCTGGACATGATCCATGCGACGACCGAGATTTTATTAGTGCTCAGCAACCGCTGCCATAACCAGCATTCAAATAAAGCAACCAGCAAAGAGATGCCCACGCAAATGACAAACCATCCATTTTTCGAAAAACCATACATGCAGATGAAAAAGAAGAAGATCAATGCAGCAATCTCAAATAATTCGATCATTGCTTTGTTTTTGATTTGTTTCCATTGAATCGGATGGCGTGGAGATATATTTTGCCAATTCATCCGGCAGAGAACCAGCAAAAGCAAAAGAATGCTGATCCAAGCCCCGATGGCCCAATTGGAAAGACAAAGCTGAATGACGGCTTCCGGCTGAGAAAAGAGCAAGGCCAAAGCAATCGATACAACAGCGATCGGCATGTAGACTTTGATCATCCGTTCTTGACGGATGCTTTGTTTGACTGCTTCAAATTTGATTTCTTCATCGGTATGCAGTGCCGGCAGTTCCGGTGCACTTTTAAAAATCATGAGCGTACGCCAGCAGCAGACGAAATGATAATTCATTTCTTCGTAAAAAGCGATCTGCTGCTTTTGTTTTTGATCGAGCTGCCGGTTATTTAAGATATGGGTGTTCGTATGAAAATCGGTATGATAGTGATTGATTTCTTCTTTCCATTCATAAATGAGCATCCATCTGTTCATGGTTTTCAGCTGCCATCCCTGTTTGCTCATCTCGTTGAGATGTTGTTCAAGCGCTTCACTGTCTGCGATTTGTACAGCAGCAAATTCATATTTCTTTTTCATTTTTTTCCTTTCTGGACATTGCATCTTGTGTGTCCTTGATCATTTGTTGCAAACGCTGAAATTCATTTTTCAGAAGCTGCAGACCTTGTGCAGTAATCAAATAGCTGCGTTTTCTTCCTTCAACTTTTGTTTCTGCTATGATGCCGGCTTCTTCAAATTGAGAGAGAATCGTATAAAGTGTTCCTGGCCCCAGTTGGATCCGTTGATGACTGATTTCTTTTACTTCTTGTGCAATTTCTGTACCGCATCTTTCTTTTTGCAGAGCTAAAAGAACATAGTGCATCTGTTCGCTGAGCGTATCTAATTTTTTTCTTGCCAAAAAATCATCTCCTATTATCGATCATCGATATTACTTCCATTTTTATTATAATATCGATTATCGATATTTACAATAGGATCTGATGCTTTTTTGAATTGAATCTGTTATGTAAGAGAATAGAAAAACACCATGCTTTCTTTAAAAAAACATGGTGTTTTGTCAATAGTCTAAAGGCGTCTTCCATATTAAGGTCTCGATTTACTGGATTGAATCGATCATGGAAAGAAGCGTATCTTGTGATAGGCCGTTTTCACAGGAAATTGAATAGGAGATATCTTCATTTTTCCATGCAGCAACCATCCAAACATCATCACTTCCTCGAACCAAGATCCTATCGATGGAAGAAGTGGACAATATTTTTTCATTTGTATATGGATTGGTATTTCCGCTGATATCATCCTGACGTGTGCTTGTGCGATAATAGAGTTCATGGTGGTCATCTGTGTCACTGTAGCGTATCTCGATCATATCCTTATCATATATGTAATAATCCATAAGCGAATACCCCTCAGGTATAAATTGAGGTTCTTTTACATCCCATTTGATCGTGAGGAGTTCTTTCGCATCTTTGAGTGAATGTGTTGTTTCGATCGTACTGTTTTTTTCTGCAGTTTCGTTTATTTTTTCATTATTTTCTTGTATAGTTTCATTAATGGAATCCGTTGAGGAATCGCTGCAGCCGAATAGAAGGGATGCTCCGAAGAGAAGAGCGGCAAATAATTGAATTTTCATAAGGTCACCTCTTTTGAGTTCGGACAATAATGCTATCATATCTTAACAAAAATATATGGAAAAGCAAATATTTTCAAAATAAATCGTGAAAAAATTCAGAAAATAATCAGAAAATCTGGTGTTTTTTTAGTTAATGTAAACATCTTTCATGATGTTTGCGCGTTGCATAGTTTGCTGATCCTTTGCATACAGTGTAAACAGGTGATAGAGTTGTTTACGCTTTTGATGGAAGCATTAGCATCCATGTTTTATTTTACCGGCTACATCCGCTCACAGAGCTTTGCCAAACCTTTATCGAAAGAAGAAGAGGAACGCTGCATCGCACTTCTTCAACAAAAAGATGAACATGCAAGGGAGAAACTGATCGAACATAATCTGCGTCTGGTCGCGCATATCGTAAAAAAATATGATATCAAGAAGACGCAAAGCGATGATCTGATCAGCATCGGCACGATCGGCTTGATCAAGGCAATTGATTCATTTCAACCTCAGCTGGGAAAAAAGCTCACAACGTATGCATCGCGCTGTATCGAAAATGAAATTTTGATGTATCTGCGAAAAAACCGAAACAGCTTTCAAGAAGTTTCTTTGAATGAGCCGATCGCGAATGAAAAAGATGGCAGTGAGATCACATTGTTAGATGCGATCGCTGCACCTTCTCAACGAAGCATCGTCGAACAGATCCAGCTGGAACAAGAGCTGAAACAATTGAAAGCATATCTGCCGTTATTGGATGAACGAGAATTGCTGATCATCGAGAAGCGGTTTGGATTGCATGGCAGAAAAGAACAGACACAAAAAGAGATCGCACAAGAGCTTCACTTATCCAGATCCTATATTTCACGGATCGAAAAGAGGGCATTCTTAAAACTGTATAAAGCGTTTCGAAAAGATGGATACCGGGCTTCTTAGAATCTTTGTTCAGAAGAAGTGATGAAGGTAAACAGAATTCATGAAAGTGGTGAAGATGTTATTTTTCAAACAGGATGCTATAATAGGTCTATGATAGGAGACATGGATATGATCAAAGAATATAACGGACACCGGCCACACATTGCGAAGAATGCTTTCGTTGCGGAAGATGCGGTGTTGATCGGTGATGTGACGATTGAAGAGGGTGCATCGATCTGGTATGGATGCATCTTGCGGGGAGACAGCGGACGGATCGTCGTCGGCAAAAACAGCAATATCCAGGATGGAAGCATTTTGCATTGCGATCGCGGCTTTGATGTATCGATCGGTGAAAATGTAACGGTGGGTCATGGAGCGATCGTTCATGGCGCTGTGGTCGAAGATGAAGTGCTGATTGGCATGCGGGCAACCTTGCTGAACGGTGCATATGTTGAAAAAGGCAGCATGATCGCAGCGGGAGCCTTGGTCAGTGAAGGAAAACGGATCGCATCGGGTTCATTGGCCATGGGGATCCCATGCAGATGCAAGGAACTGCGGGAAGAACAGCGCCAGCTGATCTTGTGGAATGCACAGCATTATGTCGAATTGGCAAAGACATATCAAGAGAAAGAACGGTAAAGATCGTTCTTTTTTTGTTTATTTTGATCACAGGTGGGTACACTGTGAATAAGAACGGAGGTATGAACATGCGCAAAATGATATGTTTGATGTCAGGGATCTTGATGTTGGCCGGATGCAGCGGGAATAATGTAGGAAAAGCTGAACAAGATCTGAACGGAGAAAAGGTTTCTGCAGTTGTGGAGATGGATGGAAACCAGATTGCTTCCATATCGATCGATGAAACGACCCAAGGGATATCGAAGAAAGAGAAAAAAGAAAATTATGGCTTGAAAAAATACAGCAGCATCGACAAAGAATGGTATGAACAGATTGCTTTTCTGGAAGAATATCTGATGGAACACGGCAGTGATGCAATCAGTTTCGATGAACAGGGACGTGCGCAAAATACGGATGTGCTCAGCGGCTGTACGATTTCCATCGAAAAGTATGTGGATGTATTTGAGGAAGCCAAGGCAGATGCCATGGAATGAGAAATGCATGAAATGATGCATTTCTTTTTTTGAGGATCATTAGGAAAACTTGAAAAAAATGAGTAATTTCGTATAATGATACCGTCGGAGGACAGAGATGAAGCGTGCAGATAAAGTGTGTATCTTGATCATCATGGCTGCTTGTGTGTTGTTTTATGTGCCTTTGTGGTTTGCATATGGCGGAACACAGGGAGAAGAAGTGGTCGTACAAGTGCGAAATGAAGAAGTGCTGCGTGTCTCGTTGTGGGAAAATGGCAGCTACACAGTGCAAGGTAAACTCGGTGAAGTCGTCGTAGAAGTCAATGATGGTGCGGTTCGGGTGGAAAAAGAGAACTCGCCTTATCATTATTGTTCGATCCAAGGCTATGTGAAGGATCCATCGACCCCGATCATCTGTTTGCCAAATGAGGTGGTCGTCAGCATCGAAGGCAGTGAGAAAGGCACTGTCGATACACAGATCCAATGAAACCTGTACAAAAAATGACTTTGTTTGCGCTGCTATGTGCTTTAGCGATCATCTTTCATTTCATTGAATCGATGGTCGTCATTCCGATACCTGTTCCTGGTTTTCGTTTAGGATTAGCAAATATCTTGTCTCTGGTCGCTCTTTATTATTTTGGTGTGCAAGCGCTGTTTACGGTGGGCTTGGTGCGTGTCATCTTTGCTTCGCTGTTATCAGGAATGCTGTTTGCAACTTCTTTCTGGCTTTCTTTGGCCGGGGTATTGCTCAGTTCATTCGTCATGAGCATTGCCAAGCGGTTTTCATGTTTCAGCATTTACGGGGTCAGCGTATTAGGAAGTTGTGCACATATCGCTGCGCAGGTGATGGTGATCACGTGGATCTATCAGCAGTTTTTCATGCAGGCACTGCTGCCGATCCTTGTTGCTTTATCGATTCCTACGGGATTGATCATTGCCATGTTCGCGCAGCAGATCTGCCGTCGTTTGAAAGGAGAGGGATAAAATGGAAAATTTTGTATATCAGCCAAAAGGTGTCTGTTCAAAAGAAATGCGTTTTGAGATGGATGGGGATGTCATTCGCAAAGTGACGATCGTTGGCGGTTGTCCGGGAAATCTGCTCGGCATCTCACGGATGCTGGAAAATAAGCAAATCGATGAGGTGATCAAAGCGTTTGAAGGTGTGCGCTGCGGGGCAAAGCCGACAAGCTGTCCGGATCAGATTGCCTGCGCATTAAAGCAATATCAGACACAGGGGCATTGATGCCTCTGTTTTTTTGTGCAGCTTACAGGCTTGTAAGGAAATAAAATTGGAAAATTCGTTATAATGAATACAGGTGGTAAAGATGAAAAAGATATTGATCGTAGAAGATGATCTTTCTTTACGGGAAGAATTGAAGATCTTATTAGACAATAATGGGTATGAAGGGCGGATCCTGCAGTCGTTTACCAATGTGGCCAATGCCATTTTAACGATGGATGCAGATCTTGTTTTATTAGATATCATGATCCCTGAGATCAATGGACAGCAAGTGCTGAAACAGATTCGGGCAAAAAGCGATGTACCGATCATCATGGTGACTTCACGCAACAGCGAAGTGGATGAAGTGCTGTCGATGAGTTATGGAGCGGATGATTATATGACAAAGCCGTATAATCCAACACTGCTTCTGCTGCACATCGAAGCGCTTTTCAAGCGGATCAGCAAGCAGAGCTCGATGGAGATGTATCGCGGTGTTATGGTCAATGTGCTCAAGAGCACGCTTGAAAAAGGGGCGCAGGAGCTGTTGTTATCAAAAAATGAAATGGCGATCTTTCATTATCTTCTGCAGCATAAAGGATGCATTGTCAGCCGTGATGAGCTGATGGATTATCTTTGGGACACCAATAAGTTTATCGATGATAATACTTTGACGGTCAATATCACACGGCTGCGCAAGAAGCTGGAAGAGATCGGATTGATCGATGTGATCGAGACAAGAAGAGGACAGGGGTATCTGTTGGTATGAAGTTTCGTTCGTTTTTAAGTGATCATCTGGTCACGATCTTATTGTATGCGGCACTGTTTGTGATCATCTTATTTGTTTTGTCGTTGTTTCGTGTTCATGCCTTGATCTTGTGGACCATTGCGCTTCTCGGCTGTTTTTTTGGCGTATTGATCCTCGTTTATGAGTTTATGCGCCGGCATCATTATTACCATCAGTTATTTGCAACTTTAGATCAATTGGATCAAAAATATCTGATCCATGAATTGATCCCTGAACCGACTTTCCTGGATGGTAAACTGTTTCATCAAGTGCTTTATGAAAATGATAAGGCTATGAACGAACACATCCGGATCTATCAGGAATCAATTGAAGAATTCAAAGATTTTATCGAGCTTTGGGTACATGAAGTCAAACTGCCGATCGCTGCCGGCCAATTGATCCTGCATAATAATCCTGGTGCGATGAATAAAAAACTGCGCGAGCAATTTCAACGCGTCGAAGATAATGTGGAACAGGTGCTTTATTATGCAAGAAGCGAAAACAGCGAAAAAGACTATTTGATCAAATATTGTTCATTAGATGAAATGGTTCAAAATGTGATCCGTAAGAACAAAGATGCTTTGTTATATGGCGGCATCCGGATCGAATTTGAACCAAGCGATGCGTTTGTATATACAGACAGCAAATGGCTGGAATTCATCATCAATCAGATCATGAGCAATGCCATCAAATATGGCGCAAAAGAAGAAGGGCACATTCATGTATGGATCGAAGAGGATCAAAAAGAAACACGCTTATCGATCGGTGACAATGGGATCGGCATTCCTGAAGGAGAAGTGCCGCGGGTGTTTGAAAAATCTTTTACCGGCAGCAATGGCCGTTTCATCCGCTCTTCGACCGGAATGGGACTGTACCTTTGCAAACAGCTTTGTCAAAAATTAGGACATGGCATTGCATTGACCTCGATCGAAAATGAAGGAACAACCGTTACGATCACTTTTTATAAAGATGATTTTCATCAAGTGTTTGAACAGGAAAGGGAGGAAACAAAGGATGCCGGAAATGCTGCTGGTCGATAAAGTGGAAAAATATTATGGCAGTGCTTTTTCGCTGACCAAAGCATTGAACGGGTTATCCCTGCGTGTGCAAAAAGGCGAGTTCGTGGCGATCATGGGTCCAAGCGGATCGGGGAAAACGACTTTATTGAACTGTATATCAAGCATAGAACGGGTCAGCAGCGGACATGTCTATGTCAATGGAGAGGACATCACACGGCTGCGCGGACGGCGTCTGACCTTGTATCGGCGCAAAGAGATCGGTTTTATCTTTCAGGATTTTCATCTCTTGGATACGATGACCGCTTATGAAAATATCGCATTGGCTTTGCAGATCCAGCATGTCAAAGCAAAGATGATCGATGACCGGGTAAAAGAAATGGCCAAACGTTTAGGGATCAGCGATTGTCTGCATAAATATCCATATCAGCTCTCAGGCGGACAAAAACAACGTGTTGCCTGTGCCAGAGCGATGATCACCGATCCGCAGCTGGTATTGGCAGATGAGCCGACCGGTGCATTGGATTCCAAAAGCGCGCGGATGCTGCTGGAATGCTTTGCATCGCTTCATGCACAGCTTGCTTCCACGATCTTGATGGTCACTCATGATGCGTTTACCGCCAGTTACGCGACACGTGTGATCTTTATCAAAGATGGCAAGATCTTCCATGAATTCTATCGAGGAAAGGATGAGCGGAAACATTTCTTCAGCCGGATCATCGATGTCGAAAGCTTGCTGGGAGGCGGTGGAAACGATGTTATGTAAGCTGGCCTTGAAAAACATTGTAAAAAGCATTCGTGATTATGCCATTTATTTTCTGACGCTTGTGCTTGGGGTTGCTGTTTTTTATATGTTCAATTCCTTGGATTCGCAAACAGTCGTGACCGCCTTGGAAAACAATGCCACGGATGTCTTGCGGGTGATCTCCAGTGCCATGATCGTCGTCAGTGCTTTTGTGGCAATGGTCTTTTGCTTTCTGATCATGTATGCCAACCGTTTCTTGATCAAACGGCGCAAACAGGAATTCGCTTTATATCAGATGCTTGGCATGGGAAAGCTGCGCATTTCCATGTTGCTGGTCTTTGAAACCTTGCTGATCGGCATCGCTTCATTAGGTTTTGGCCTGCTGCTTGGCATTGCGCTTTCACAACTGTTTTCTTTGATCGTCATCAATTTGTTTGAGGCAGATATGACGAACTATATGTTTACTTTTTCACCGTTTGCGTTAGTGATCACTATCATCTGCTTTTCGTTTATGTATGGCTGTGTCATATTGTTTCACACCGTAACGATCACACGCAGCTCATTGGCAAAGTTGTTACGGTCCCGTTTTCAACAAGAGGAAAAGCATGATAAGCCGTTCTTTCTCTTTGTTGTTTTGTTTGTCATCGGTGCCGGTATGCTGGCTTATGCTTATTATCGCGTGACCCATGGCATCGAAGTAATCGCCTCGCCTGGTTTGCTGGGATGGATGATTCTCTTAGGAATCTTAGCAACTTTTTTGATCGTTTACGCACTGAGCGGTGGTGCGTTCCGTCTGCTTCAAAAATGGAGGCCGTTTTATTTCTGCCATTTGAACAGCTTTACGCTGCGGGAGATCTACGCTCAGATCCATTCCACGGTCATGGCGATGTCGATCATCTGCATCTTGTTGTTTTTTACGATCTGCATCTTTGCCAGTGCGATGAGCATAAATTTCTCAACGATCAAGACCTTGCAAGAAAATCTGCCTCGTGATCTGATGATTACTAAGACGATGGAATTACCAATGAATGACATGTATGATGAAGGACAGATCGAACGTTCCCGTTTGGGGATCTTAGAACAATTGTCGCTGTATGGTTATGATGTGGATGATGAGTTTGCTTCTGCATTGGAAGTCGGTTTTTATATTCCATCGGGAGATGATGGACCCATTACCATGAACGATACGATGGATGAAAAGACCAAGACATGGATCAATGAAACATACCCGACCATTCAATTGACGTCTTATGAAATGTTTATGGAAGTCAGTGAGTATAATGCGGTTGCAGAGATGTTTGGCTGTAAACCGGTCCGATTGCAGAATGGTGAATATGCGGTCGTTGCTGACACGGATATATGGATCACCTTGCGTTCACAAGCCATGCAGAATGGATCAACGATCGCGGTCAATGGGGCTACGTTACGACCAGCATCTGCTTCTTGTACTTATGGACATGTGGAAATGAGCGCTTCACGCACCGGGAACGGAGTCATCATCGTCCCGGATGGCTTGTTGAAAAGAGAACAGCTGCAATATAACCGCTTATTTACCGATTACCGTTCAGCAGATCTGATCAGCAAGCAGGCGGATGAAACGGCATTGACGGCTTTTTTGGATGAGCAGGGGATCGCATGGAACACAAGCGGGATCGGTACAGGATTTCTGCCGGATACATATTCTTTGACAACGAAGATCGAAGTGCAAGCGAATGTGTTGACCCTTACACTGATGGTCGTCTTTATTGGTCTATATATCGGTATCGTTTTCTTGATCTCCAGTGCGGTCATCCTGGCTTTGAAGCAGCTAGCTTCGATCAGTGACGGACGCTCTCGTTATGAAGTGTTATGCCGGCTGGGAGTCGATAAGAAAGAACTCAGTCATTCCCTTGCAGTGCAAAACTTGATATTTTTCGGCCTGCCGCTTGTATTGGCATTGATCCATTCTATTTTTGGTCTGCGTTTTTGTTCGCTCTTGTTATCCATGATGGGCGAACAGATCCTCTTGGACGGCATTCTATTATCGGTGATCTTGCTGATCGTGATTTATGGCAGCTATTTTATCGTTACTTATTTGAGTTCCAGAAACATGATCCAAGAGATCTCCTAGGACATTGCTCTGACACAAAAAAAAGGATAAAGAGGAATTTGATCGAACTGAGAGGAGGGATGAAGATGAAAAAGTGGGTGTGTGTAGTGCTGCTTTTGTTCAGCATGATAGCAGGATGCCAAAAGGATCTGTTTGAGAATGCAGAAATTTCCTATGGAGAATCTAGCTTGTATACCAACGAAGAGATGGATGAGGCAATGGACTTGATCAAAGCCGAAATCGGCTCTTGGGGAGGATTTGAATTATTAAATATCCGGTATGTTTCTGATTCTTTTTGCAATGAGGAAAATATCCGCTGGCTGAATGAATTGGCCCAAAGACAAAATACGTCGACTGAGTTTACACAGTGCATCTATTTCGAAACAGATTTTCGTGCACCGATAAATGCAGAAGCACCATGGAATGCGGGAACGATGTATGTGGATTATGGCTGGTATCTGGCACGCAGCGATCAAGGTGACTGGAAATTGATCCCTGGCGCTTATGGTTATGGATAAATCGGAGGATCGAATGAAAAACACTTCTGTTTCTTTGTTATTCAGAAGTGTTTTTTATTGGCTTTTTTTTCATCTTTGAATCAGCAAAGATTGTTGACGATCGAGGCAGGATGTGATAATTTTAAATCGTAAGTAATAAGTAGTAAGTAATAAGTAAAAGGAGAATATATATGAACGATTTGACCCTTGTGCAGGAATATCTGATCTGTGCAGTGAATGAAAAAGGAAAGATTTCCAGCTTTCAAACCGAAAAGCTTGTCTGTTTGATTGCTGCTGGCTTATTGGATCTGCAGCTCGCAGATTGTATACAAATTGAGGAGAACAGCGTGACGGTGGTCAATGAACTTCCTAGTGATCGAATGCATCTTCAAGATCTCTATGATGTGGTGGATCAAGGAAAACCTGTGACCTTAAAAAAGGTCGCAGAGGCATACATGGGAACATTGACCGATAAACGCCTCCAAGCATGGATGGATTCGATCGGTTCTTCTTTGGCCGATCTAGGTGTTGTTACGGTGGTGTCTGGCGGCCTGTTGGCAAAGAAAAATGCGTATGTTCCTTCAGCTGCGATCATACATCGCATTGTTGATATGATGAAAGCGGAACTGTTTGAAGATGTTGAGATCACAGAGGAGATCGCGTCGCTGATCATCCTTTTAGACAAGAGTCATTCATTAAAGACTTATTTTTCAGCGTATGAACAAAAAGAAATTAAAGAAACGTTAACGAATTTGGCAGAAAGCGATGAAGGAAGGATGATCAAAGGCATGATCGAACAGGTGGAAAGCATGATCGTGATGATGAGCGTTTTTGTTGCAGCGTGCAGCTGATCGGAGCAAGGCAATGTCCAGGCAGAGAAGCATAGAGACCATCTCTCGGTCTGAATACGTGACGATC
>CASFOT010000073.1 GCA_949296305.1 uncultured Erysipelotrichaceae bacterium | reverse complement strand
TGAAGCACGTGCGATCCATGAAGCTTGCGGTCCTGATTTCTTAACTGTTACACCGGGTATTCGTTTAGCAGATGATTCAAAAGATGATCAGAAACGTGTGGCAACACCGGCTTATGCAAAAGAACAGGGCTGTGATCATATTGTTGTAGGGCGTTCTATTACTAAAAGTGCAGATCCATTGAAAACCTATAACGAAATTGAAGCAATTATGGAAGCATAATCATATTGTTTAGGCTATTTGAATAGGAAAGGCAACGGGAAATGATGACATTATAATTATTTCCCGTTTTTTTAATCATTGTTTAAAAAAAAGTCGAAAACGCTTGCAATATAAAAATAAATAAGTTATTATAAGCATGGAAATCACAAATATGGAGTGATTTGAGATTGGATTGTTACTCTTCAGAGGCATTACCTATGTTTTTCATAGTATGTTTCTGAAGAGTTTTTTTTGGAAGGAGGACGCCCAGAATGCGAGTAATTAAAAAGTTGAATAATAATGCTGCTATTTGTGTAGATGATAATGGCAATCAACTAATTGCGATAGGAAATGGGATCGGCTTCCCGAAAACACCATACGTATTAAAAGATATGAGTAGAGTTCGTAAGACGTTTTATGGTGTAAACGCAAAATATTATGGATTGTTAAATGAAATACCTGATGAAATATTTACCATATCAGCTATTATCGTTGATCGGCTTAAAAGGAAAATAACGCATGAATTAAATCCAAATATCGTTTTTACGTTGGCAGATCATATTAAATTTGCCTATGATCGCTATCAAAAAGGTTTGTTAGTCCAAGCACCTTACTCATATGATTTTCGACAGCAATTTGAAACGGAAATGGAAATTGGAGATTGGGCAATACGATACATCAATGATAAACTTCATATCCATTTAGACGATCAAGAAGTTGTAAGTATTGCTTTGCATTTTGTAAATTCGCAAAATTTTAATAAGAATGAAAGTATCAATGAATCGACAGTGTTAGAGCGTGTAACAGAAATTATAGAAAAAGAATTTGATATTCAAATTCATAAAAATGGGTTTAATTATTCTCGTTTTGCTTCACATATGCAATTTCTGTTACGCCGTCAGAAAGATCGGATGGCAATTTCTAGTGAGAATCAATCAATGTTTATCTCTATTTGTCAACAATACCCGGAAACATATGAATGTGTAAAACAAATCGATGAATTTTTAAGAAAGAATATGGGTTGGGAATTAACAGAAGAAGAACAATTATATTTGATTCTTCATATCAATCGTCTTCGTTCAAGAGAGAACATAGAATAAGCGGCTGAAACATATCAGGAGCGTACGGTCTGTATGTCGGCATAGATGAAGAGAAAGGAAAAAAGGATATGGCAAAAAAATATGATGATCTAGTAAATAAAATAGGTATGTATGTAGGCAGTAAAGATAATGTAGAATTCTTTACGCATTGTGTCACTCGTTTACGTTTTAATGTAAAAGATCAAAGTTTAGTAAAAAAAGAAGAAATTGAAAAATTGGAAGGTGTACTTGGTGTACAATGGCAAAATGGGCAGTTACAGGTAATTGTCGGTCAAGCGGTTAATGACGTTTTTAAAGCCATTTGCGCAAAATATGGCTTCAATGATGGTGCAGAAGTGCCTATGGAAGAAGAAAAAGAACACAAAAAGATTACTTTTAGCACTGTTTTAAATGGTATTTTAAATGGTATTTCAGGTTCTTTGTCACCGTCGATTCCTGCATTGATCGGATGTGGTATGATTCAGGTATTGTTAATCATTGCGACATCTTTGGGCATGGATCAAACAAGCGGAACATATTTGTTATTATATTATGTTGGTCAGGCAGGTTTTTATTTCTTGCCAGTCATCGTGTGTGGAAATGCGGCGAAAAAATTTGGTGCTAACCAAGGTTTAGGGATGGTTGTCGGCGGAATGTTGATTTTCCCGGATTTTATTGCTGCAGTAGGAAATGGATTGGATTTCTTTGGAATTCCTGTCTATAATGCAACTTATACGAGCACGATTTTCCCTGCTATTCTATGCGCATGGGTAATGGCTCCCATTGAAAAGTTTTTTGCAAAATATTCTCCAACCATGCTTCGTTCAATCCTTGAACCAGTTTGTACATTACTGATCATGGTACCGTTGGCTTATTGCTTGTTAGCGCCTGCAGGAGCTTTTTTAGGAAATTACATTTCTTCTGCGGTTATCTGGCTGTACAATACATTAGGCTTTGTCGGTGTAGCTGTGTTGGCTGCAGTCATGCCATTCTTGATCATGACTGGCATGCATTCAGCCTTTGTTCCATATTTGTTACAGATGTTTGCCACTGTTGGATATGAACCAATTTTCTTTACAGCTTTAGTTATTTCTAATATTGATCAAGGTATCTCTAGTTTAGCTGTAGCATTAAAAACAAAAAACAAAGCATTAAAATCAACAGCATTTTCTTGCGCAATCACCGCAGTTATTGGTGGTGTTACCGAACCAGCAATGTATGGTGTCAACCTTCGTTATAAAAAAGCTATGGCTGGCGCAATGCTTGGCAGTTTAATTGCTGGTGCATTTGCTGGAATGGTCCATGTCTATATTTATGCATTTGCTGGAGCATCTAGTATAGTAGCTCTGCCATGCTTCGTATCCCCGGAAGGAAATAATGTAGTGATGATGGCAGTTGCAATCGGAATAGGCATGATTGCAACATTTATAGCAACTTACGTATTATTTAAAGATGAGGATGTCCAATGAGAGAACATTTTTTGTGGGGAGCTGCAACAGCAGCTAATCAAGTAGAAGGCGGATTTGATGTGGATGGGAAAGGCTTGAGCTGTGCAGACATGTTATCAAATGGCACAAAAGAAATCCCACGACAAATTACTCCAAAAGGATCTGAAGAGAACTTATATTATCCAAATCGTATTGCATCAGATTTTTATCATCATTACGAAGAAGATATTGAATGGATGGCAGAGATGGGACTAAAATGCTATCGAATGTCAATTGCTTGGACAAGGATCTTTCCTACAGGGGTAGAAAATGAACCAAATGAAGCAGGATTGGCATTCTATGACCGGATTTTTGATCTGTTGAAAGAAAAGGGGATTGAACCAATCGTTACAATTTCACACTATGAGATGCCAATTTATCTTGTAAATCATTATCAAGGATGGGCATCACGAGACGTGATAGATTTCTATCTTAATTATTGCAAGGTGCTGTTTGAACGATATCATGACAAAGTAACTTATTGGATGACCTTTAATGAAATCAATTGTGGTACTCTAGCGTTGGGAAATTACATGTCTTTAGGTATCGTGAATGAAGGAACTCGTTATTTTAATAAACAAGTGGATAGCTTGCAGCTGCGTTATCAAGCATTGCATCATCAATTTATTGCCAGTGCGAAAGCAGTTCAGTTAGGACGCAAAATTGATCATCGTATGCAAATTGGGTGTATGATTGCAATGATGCCAACTTATCCATTCACTTGTCATCCAAAAGATCTATTAAAATGTCAAAAACAATGGCAAGAAATCAATTACTATTGTACAGATGTCATGGTTCGTGGCCAATATGGTTCTTATGCTGAACGCATGTGGAAAGAAATGGATATCCAATTGACAATATCACCGGAAGATAGTAAAGATTTATCATTGGGAACGGTTGATTTTATAGCGATTTCTTATTATCAAACGAACTGTGTTTCTCATGAAGATGATCATTCAATGATCGGAGGCAATCTGTTGGCAGGCGTAGAAAACCCATATTTGAAAGCAAGTGATTGGGGCTGGCAGATTGATCCAGATGGCTTGCGATACACTTTAAATGAATTGTATGGACGTTATCGGTTGCCAATCATGATCGTAGAAAATGGGTTAGGGGCATTTGATCAATTAGAAGAGGATGGTCAAGTGCACGATCCATATCGAATCGAATATTTAAGGTGTCATATTCGATCCATGATGGATGCAATAGAAGATGGAGTAGACGTAATAGGCTACACACCTTGGTCTGCTATCGATATCGTAAGTGCTTCAACAGGAGAGATGGCAAAACGCTATGGTTTCATTTATGTGGACAGTGATGATCATGGAAAAGGCTCTTTTAAGAGATATCGGAAAGACAGCTTTTATTGGTATGCGAATGTAATTAAGTCTAATGGACAAAAATTGTAGAGGTGAAGTATGGGACTTTTTGAAAAATGGAAAACGAAGACTGGTGCTTATGCGGATCATGTGATCGTATCAATTGCGGATGGTGAGATGATTGCACCAAGTAAAATAGTGGATATGACCTTTTCAAAAGAACTAATGGGACAGACGATCGGGTTTCGTTTAAATGATGGAAAGATCTGTTCACCAGCGAATGGAAAAGTGGAAGTACTGTATCCAAGCAAACATGCTTTTGCAATACGAATGAAAGATGGGACAGGTCTATTGATTCATATAGGCATCGATACAGTAAATTTGAATGGAAAAGGCTTTCGAGCATTGGTTAAACAAGGGGATGCAGTTAGTGCAAACGATGTGATTATTGAAGTTGATTTAGCACTACTAAAAGAAGCAGGCTATGATCCAACGACTATGCTGATCGTCACAGAGCCAGCTGATTCAAATAATAAGATCGAATTTAAAGATTTCGGATCAGTACAAAGAGGTCAGATCATTACACGATAATCATCGTTACAAAAAGACCGAGAGGTCCTCTAAATGCAAAGTGAGTTTAGAGGACTTTTTTTAATTCCCATATCCGGGAAGGATTTGAATAGCAGAAGGAGTTATGGTACCTGTCTTTCGACGTTACAAAACAAAAAATGGTGCAAAACCCGAGGTCAACGGGTATGCATCATTTTTATTTGTCTATCGGTCAAATAATAATTGGTAATCGGCTGACCGGTGATGATTGCCAGATTGGTAATGAAATCGGATGCCCTTGTCATATTGATATAACGGTTCTCGTTTATCTTTACTATCCTGAATTCTTTCATGAATGTACATATTTCACTGGTCGAATACCGGCCTTTCAGTACCTTGAATTGAAATAACCGGATCAGCAATACCGTGATATAACAGATGAAAAAATGCCCTTTGATCGTATCTTCCTTTTGTACATATACCGGTCTGGCATCCAGCTCTGACTTCATGATCCGAAATGATTCCTCGATCCTCCACAGCTCATGATATGCATTATATATTTCTCTATCATCCATTCGTATCTCTGATGTCACCAGCAAATTATAGCCTGCCAGCTCCATATCCTTTTGAATGGCTTTTTCATTTAAGCTTGCGATCGCTTTCTTTCCATCCGTGCTTCTGAATTCTATATATTTTGCACTGTCCCCGTATTCCTCTTTCTTTGCCTGGGACGCCTTGCATTTTTTCGCCTTTTCAACTAGCCTGCCGATCTCTCTCAGCTGCTTCTTTTGAAGCTTTGGATTGAAGGTGACGACTCGTTTTTCTTTTACTTTCTTCCCTATCGTTTTTCCGGAATCATCGATGTAAGAATATTCATATTCCTCAATACAGGATTTATAGCTGTAATGGATTTTTCCTGTCTCGTCATATACAGGAGCATATCCCTCTTCTAAAAGGATCCATGTTCTTTCTGTCTCTGGCAGCTGCTTCACGGATCTGGAAAATATATATCCATCACAATTATCGATCGCTTCTATGATGTTTCTGGCGCAATTGAGTCCTTTGTCTGCCACCTGTATCGTCCTGCCGTCAATATTGTTCTGTTTCTTCAAAGCCTGGATCGTTTTTCTGAGAACAGGTCTTTCAGATTCGTTTCCCGGATACATCTTCATGCCGATCGGGATCATGTTCGAATCAAGGAGCAGGCCAAGACCGACGATCGGATCATGACGTCCTTCTTTTGATGGTCCTTTCCTTTGAAAATCGTTCTCCTTATCGATCTCAAAATAGAAGTTGGTGCAGTCGAAATAAGTATGCAATGTATCGATACCAAAATTCTCTTTTGTGGCCACAGTGAAGATCTCGACAAACTTTTCGTATTCGCTGCCAATGAATCCCAGGGCAGCGAGCAGCTGATCATAACTGAAAGAAACAGGTTTAAAAAGAGAAGGAAGGATATCATGGAAAGTCCTGAGCTTCGAAGAGGGAGAAACGGCACGAGCAAAAACGAGGGAAGAGAAGATATCATACACATCGAAATGAAAATCACGGGATGACTGCATATAACCAAAATGCTCTTCGACATCAAGGGAGTTCAGGATATTAGCAAGGGGGAAATAACCGAGGAAACGTTCCGGAGAGACATCAGAGATCAATTTCTGATTGAACTTGCGATTGGAGCATTCGAGCTTTCTTTGTTCATTGAGCTTCTTAACTTCATCGGAATAAAAAGAGATAGGATCAGCGATCCCGTTCGCTTTGATGGTTTCAATGTTGCCAAGAGATTTGAAGCAGCGATGCCTGGTACCGTTGACCTCAGGAGAATAGAAGCTCTCATAGATAGCGAGATAAACGCGATTTTGTTGTTTAGTTTTCTTTAAGAAAAAAGCCATAAGGACACCTCGAAACATAACACCACGACACCATTATAATAACATAAAAATAAAAAAAAAGAAATAGTTTAAGACATAAAAAAAGTGCGATAAACAAGCACTTATTTGAATATCTTGATTTTGATGCTTCGAAAGAAATATGGTGCAAACTTCTAAAGACGGGAGAGGTCCTCTAAATGCAAAGTGAGTTTAGAGGACTTTTTTTAATTCCCATATCCGGGAAGGATTTGAATAGCAGAAGGAGTTATGGTAAAATTGTAAACGAATAACATTGGAGGATAGTGTATGGAAGCATATAAAACGGAATTGATCGAATGTATGGTCGAAAGTGAAGTATTGAAGTTCGGTGACTTCACATTAAAAAGTGGTCGAAAATCACCCTTTTTCATGAATGCAGGGGCTTATGTGACAGGAACACAGCTTCGCAAGCTTGGGGAATATTATGCAAAAGCAATCTATGATAACTATGGA
>CASFOT010000072.1 GCA_949296305.1 uncultured Erysipelotrichaceae bacterium | reverse complement strand
AAAAATGGAATTGGAAGCTGCGAGAGATCGCCCGGCGCGGGAAAATCAGTGAAAGCTGGTTTCCTGCGTCTTTTTGTTTATCGCAGGAAGGAGGTGCAGCGGGATGAAAGGGACCGTAAAAAGGTTTGTAGGTTATCATGGGTATGGTTTCATCATCGGTGAAGACGAGAAAAATTACTTTGTTCATGTATCCGATATAGAAGACCACAAGGAGTTGAATGCGGGGCAGAAGGTGAGCTTTGAGCCATCCGAGAACCAAAAGGGTTTAATTGCAAAAAAAGTTAAGTTAGAAGGAGAATAAGAAACGATGAGCAGAAAATCAGATCTGATTGCAATTTTTAACACGATGAATGAAACGGCATCCCGTGGCTTCACCAGCAGCCGGGAGATCATCAACGGCAACGCATACACGCCAGAAGGCAAGAAGCAGGAGCTGAACCGCCTCACGGAGCAGTACACCGGTCAGATCCGGACGCAGCGCCAGCAGGTCATGGATGCGATCGATGCAGGGCTGCAGGCCCTGGAGAGCAAGTGGAAGGAAAAATTGCTGGAGAACATTAAAAAAGCAGGATATCAGGCCGGGCTGAGCAACTTCCTGCAGATCCTGCAGACAGGGGCCATCAAGGACAAGACGGACATCCGCAACGTTGTAACGGTGTATGAGGATGATCACAACGCCATAGCAGCCATCCGGCAGCTGTTGATCACCAGCACCATCCCGGCGTATCAGGAGATCGCGCTGGAGCTTCCGGAAGACACCAGAGGCAAGAACAGAGAGCTGCTGCAGCGTTTGAAGCACAATGTGGACACGCAGATCAGCGATCAGGGCGTGTTCCAGCTGATCCACGGCAGCGGGCGCACCTATGAGGAGACGGTGCTTTCCCTGACGCTGGAAGGCTTCATTTCCTTTGTGGATGAGCGCCTGGGCGATGATCTGGAACTGATCAGCGTCAGAGCGTGAGAAGGTTGACATCGTTACGCGCGTAGCAAAGCAGGGCATCTGGTCCCGTATATGGGCGCAGGTGCCCTTTTCTTGCCAGAAGGGAGCGGATCGGGATGAACAGGGAAGAATACAGGCGCAGAAGGAACACGGCAGAGTGCCGGCTGCGTATCGAGCAGAGGCTGAGCGAGGAGCTGACGCTGGAGCTCATAGGAATCATCCAGTATGAGAAGAAACAGGCCACAGAGTACGAGAAACAGGGCATACAGGCATTTATGCAGCTGCTGCACATGTACCAGGATAGCCCTGAAGTGGCACCATTTGGAGAGCGCCAGCTTCTTATGATCTTGATAGATCATTTTAGCAATGGTGCTAGTTTCACCGAGCTTCTGATGTATTTATGCAATCGTAATGGCAAGCGAAGTGAAGAGGATCTAAGTGCCCGGATCATGTCTTTCTATCGAAGACTGCAAGGGATCAGCAGACAAGGAGCAGTCATCCGTGATATTCGTGATACCATCAGGGAGCTGCAGGCGCAGCTGGCCGAGATAAAGGACAGCGTGAACAGTGTGCGCGCTGTGGATCCATCTGCTGTGCGCCTGGAGAACGCTTCAGGAAAAGATCACATGATCGGCTATCTGACAAAGAAGCAGCGCCTGGAAGAGTCCATAGAGCTGCATCAAGAATGGATCAGAGTGCTGATTGCTCATAATGATCAGATGAAACAGTTGCTGGACAGCATGCCGGCAAAAGACCGGTACAAGATAAAGTTATCCGATCCAATGCCGGACCCACAGACAATTGAAGTATTGAAAAAGTATGTGTAAATAACAAAGGAAATAGCATTATAGGGTTACAATGTTAAAATATTCCTTTATTTATCGTCATTTTTTAGCCTTGCCAAGGCTGATACGGGGGTTCGATTCCCCTCATTTGCTCCAGTAAAAAATGAAGCCTATAAGCTGATGTTTATAGGCTTTTTTGATGTTTGATGTTTTTTGGTATACAAGAAATATATAGAAATTTGCTGTTTATTGCCATAGGGTCACAATAGAGTTACAGATAATCGGGCAAATTTATCATGTTTATTTTTTAGATATTCTATAGATACATGGGTATATACATCAATATAATAAGTTGCTGACAGTATCAATAACCGGTCACAACTGCATGAAAAAATGGGGCGGTGAGCTCATGACAATAGGAATTTGATTATCCAGGATAAGTACAAGAAAGCCGATACGGTGATGAAAGGAATGTATGAAGCTTTGTCAAGGCTGGCAGGGGTTCAGAAACAAGTTCTTGTCTTTTCATATATAACGCTTGTGTACAAAATAGGGGATGTTATAATGAAAATATAACACATGTTATAAAAGAGGTATTTGATAAATGGCAGTGAAAAAAATACAGAAAGATCATATTTTAAAAGCATCGGTCGAGGTCATTGAAGAAATGGGATGCGAACGGTTGAGCGTACGCAATATTGCAGCGAAACTGAAATGTTCCACGCAACCAATCTATAGTGAATTTCAATGTATCGGGCACTTAAAAGAGGCGTTGGTTTCTTATATCAATGAGCAATATTTGAGGACGACACAGATCAGCTATAAAGCGTTTGCGTTATCTTTTCTTTATTTTGCGAAAGATCACAAAGAATTGTTTAAATTTTTTTATCTGCGAAGAAGGGCTGCTCTTTTTGAGATGGAAGATATCAACCAAAAAAAGATCGTTTCTTTATTGGCTGATGCATTAGAGCTGTCAGTGAAAACAGCCGGCGAGCTGCATCAGAAGATGCAGACATATTGTTATGCGCTCGGTGTCATGCTAGCCAGCGGTTATCAGGAGATGAGCGAGGAACAGATCGACAAAGAGCTGGTAGATGCTTTCCGAATCGTTCTTTATTACTATAAGAACATTCAGACGAAAGAGATGTATGAATATTGGCTGGAAAGAACACATCATCTAGATGTATGAAGGAGGAGAAAAGATGAGTGGTGAACAAATAAAAACGTATGACGTTGTCGTCATCGGGGCAGGCAATGGCGGATTAGCTGCTGCGATCCGTGTCTTGCAGGGAAATCACAGCTGTCTGCTTGTAGAAAAACATAATCTGCCAGGCGGATTTGCAACGAGCTTTAAACGCGGACGCTTTGAGTTTGAAGCCAGCCTGCATGAATTGAACGATTTTGGATCGCCTCAAGATCCAGGCGAGATCCGCACGTTATTTCGCAGTTTAGGCGTAGAAGACAAGATCGATTGGATCCGCATCCCGGAGGCATATCATATGATCACGACAGATAAAAAATACGATTGTGTCATGCCCTTTGGAATCGAAGCTTTTATCGATCAGATGGAGAAATATGTGCCGGGTTCTCGTGCGTCCATGCAGGATTTCT
Source organism: uncultured Erysipelotrichaceae bacterium (assembly GCA_949296305.1). Taxonomy (GTDB): domain Bacteria; phylum Bacillota_I; class Bacilli_A; order Erysipelotrichales; family Erysipelotrichaceae; genus Merdibacter. Next base: position 18,451 of record CASFOT010000072.1, on the reverse strand, counting down.
TCGATCTGTGCAATGAGGTGCGCGATGCACAGGCATACTCTACCTCTGTTAATGGAGAAACAGATGCTTCTTATATGAAAAAGCATTTCCCTAATTTTATCAAAGCGGGCAGCTATAGTGTGAATGAAGTGTTAGCGGCATTAAAGATGCCGAAAGCTGCACAAGACATCTTGAATGCATATTGGTGCTATCTCGGCGTAGATTGTGATCGAATGAGCTTTTTGCATTATGGTTCGATGGTCATCCGCTATATCACGAAAGATGCGTGGATGCCGAAGATGAAATCGCATGAAATCAGTTTGGCCATGGATGCCCGCATTCGTGAATTGCATGGAGATATCTGGTATAACAGTGAAGTCGTAGAGATCTTATGTGATGAAGCTGATCAGATTGTTGGTGTCCGTCTGCAAGATGGGACCATCGTTCACACCAAGCATGTAATTGCCAATTGTTCACCGCATGTCGTATTTGGACAATTGCTTCCTGAAAAAGCAATCAATGAAAAAATTATACGTGCGACAAATGCCCGTACGTTTGCCGGCAGGGGATTCACATTGTTCTTGGGGCTGAATAAGACCGCCGAAGAATTAGGGATCAAGAGCCATAATTACTTTATCTATGATACTGCAGATTCAGTTAAGCAGTATCATCTGATGGAGAAGATTGCTACCAATCATGTGCAGGCAACCGTATGTTTGAATAATGCGTATCCGCAATGTTCGCCGGAGGGTACATGCATGATGTATTTTACGACCATGTTCATGAGCGATGATTGGGGCAATGTGTGCGAAGAAGATTATTTTATGATGAAAGATGAGATTGCTAAAGATATGATCCATGTATTTGAGCGGGAGACCGGTTGTCAGATCCATGATGCGATCGAAGAAATTGCAATTGCATCCCCAACGACTTATGCACGTTATTGCGGACATCCGCAAGGAGACATCTATGGTTATGAAACAGGTGGATGGGATAGTTTGATGCCGCGGTTGATGATGATGAAAGAAGATGCAGCGCTCTTTAAGAATCTGCGCTTTGTTGGCGGTTATGCTATGCGCTCCAGCGGTTATTCCAGTGCGTATGTTTCAGGAGATATTGCCGGCCGTCAGACGGTCGGTGATCTGGCAAAGGAGGGGAAATAAGATGAAATTTAAGAAACAGATGTTTGGCTTTATGGATATGCTGCGATTCAAACAATTGGTTCCGAATCGCCGTGAAGCTTTAGCGAACGGAAGCAATGCCCCGCTCCCAAAAGAGTATCGGACCAATCAATTAGCCAAACGGCTGCATCCTGGCTTTATGCAGGTGGAATTAGTAGAAATCCGTCCGCTTACCGCTCAGATCAAAGCATTTACGTTCCGCCGTCTGGATGCAGCGGCTTTTCCGTATTTTCGTGCGGGACAATATGTGTCTTTGCAGGCCAAGATCAAAGACAGTCTGGTAAGCCGTCCGTATTCTATCGCTTCTTCACCGAAAGAAGCACTGGATAATACGCTTGTCTTAGGCATTGAAGAAGCTGGATTGCTGTCTTCTTTTATGCATAAGGAAGCTAAGATCGGCGATCAATTTATAATGAGCGAACCAAGCGGAGAATTCTATTATGAAGGCATCCGTGACCAGAAACAGGTCATTGCCGTTGCAGGCGGCAGCGGAATCACACCGATCTTGTCAATGGCCAAAAGCGTGGCCCAGCAGAGCGAACACTATGAGATGACCTTGTTTTATGGAGTGCGCAAAGAAGAACAGATCGCTTTTCGCGAAGAATTAGAGATGCTCAAACAACAAGGAATCCGTGTGATCTATGTGCTCAGCGATGAAACAAAAGAAGGATTTGAACATGGATTTGTCAGTGCAGAACTGATTGAAAGATATGCGGATATCAAACATGCAACGTTCTTTCTATGCGGACCGCAATCCATGTATGCCTTTGTTTTGGGAGAATTGAAACCATATCAATTGCCATTAAAGGCGGTTCATAAGGATGCGAACTGCTGTGTGGATCTGGCGGTCGACCAGCCAAAAACATTCCGTTTGACCGTGCATATGCGCGCAGATACGTATGTGATCGATGCGTTAGAAAATGAAACGCTGTTAGTTGCGATGGAGCGTGCGGGATTGAATGCGCCGAATAAGTGTCGTGCCGGTGGCTGCGGTTTTTGTCACAGCAAATGGATCGCTGGTGAATATGTGATTGCTTCGGGTCGAGACGGCAGAAGAGAGGCAGATAAAAAGTTTGGTTTCATTCATCCTTGTGTAACCTATCCGAAAACGGATATGGAAATTGAAGTACCGCCTGCATATTGAGGTAACTTATGAAAAAAGAATACGAAGCGTTATTTGATCCCTGGAAGATCGGAAATGTAGAAATCAAGAATCGCATCGTACTTTGTCCGATGGGCGGCACTTCGTTGTTTGGCTGGATGGAACCAAATCATTTTGATAAGGTTGCTGCTGACTTTTTCTTGCGGCGTGCGAAGAATCATGCAGGACTCATCATTCCCGGTATTGCCCCATTAAGAGATCTGATCGGCGGGCGATGGCTGTATCAAAACAAACGTATGTTCCGGCAGTTGGCATCCTATATGGAAGAAATTCATGCGACGGGTGCTAAATTATTTGTTCAGTTAACGGCCGGGTTTGGCAGGAGTTTTGCTATAACGGAAGATCTGAAAATTTTATTGAAGAATCCGACATTAGGGAAGATCGCAAAACCGATCGTCGATGCCTCTTATATTTGTGCTTCACCGAGTCCGCTGGCATCGCGCTGGGCGCAAGATATCATGTGCAGAGAGATCACGAAGGAAGAGATCCGGGAATTGATCGATGCGTTTGCCAAAACTGCCTTGCTGTGCAAACAGGCCGGTGTTGATGGTGTAGAAGTGCATGCGGTCCATGAAGGATATTTGATGGATCAATTCACATTGCCCTATACGAATCATCGTCAAGATGAGTATGGCGGAAGTTTTGAAAACCGTTATCGTTTTGCGGTAGAGACTGTCCAGGCAATCAAAGCAGCTTGTGGAAAGGATTATCCAGTTTCTTTACGCTATTCTGCCATCAGCAAGACCAAAGGTTTTGGCAAAGGGGCGATTCCTGGTGAAACGTATGTTGAAGCAGGACGCGATGAATCGGAAAATGAGCGGGCAGTCAAATATTTGGAAGCGGCCGGCTATGATATGCTGAATGCGGATAACGGTACTTATGATGCATGGTATTGGTCACATCCACCGCAATATATGCCGGAAAACTGTAATCTGGAAGATGTCGCAAAGATCAAACAGCATGTGCATATCCCGGTGGTATGTGCAGGGCGCATGACACCGAAAGCAGCTAGCGAAGCAATCCGCGAACACAAGATCGATGCAATGGGTGTTGCCCGTCAGTTCTTGGCAGATGGTGCATGGGTGAAAAAGCTGATCGAAGATCGGGAAGAAGATATCTTGCCATGTATCTGCTGCCATAATGGCTGTTTTCCGCTGGCTCATTATAAAGGGGTTGCAAATGATGAGAGCTTCACTGACGCCAGAGGAATGGCACGTTGTGCGTTGAATCCGCAAACGATGCAGGGACATAAGTATGATCTGTACCCGGCTAAAAAGAAAAAACGCATTGCTGTGATCGGCGGCGGCATTGCCGGCATGGAATTCGCCCGGGTGGCAACCTTGCGTGGCCATAAAGTGACCATTTATGAAAAGACAGGTGAGTTAGGCGGGGTGTTCATTGCAGCGGCTGCCCCAGACTTTAAAGAAAAAGATAAGCAGCTGATCGCTTGGTATCGCCGCCAGATCGAAAAGATGAAGATCAATGTACGTTTTCATCAAAAGATCAAAAACAGAAGTGAGATCGATGCCGATGTGATCGTTGCAGCAACCGGCAGCGTGGAACGAAAGCTGCGTATTCCCGGCGGAGAAAAAGCCATCGATGCCATTGAGTATCTCAAAGGTGCAGACTGCGGAGATCAAGTGGTCATCGTCGGCGGCGGTCTAAGCGGTTGTGAGATCGCTTAAGATCTCTATCGAAAAGGAAAACATCCAGTGATCATTGAGGCGAAAAATGATTTGATGGCCGTGCGTGGGCTGTGCCTGGCGAATTCCTCCTATCTGCGTGATTTCTTTGAGGCCAAACAGGTGCCGGTGTATCTGGAAAGTCGAATAAAAGAGATCAATGATCAGGAAGTGATCATCGAAACAAAACGACAAGGCAGCGTGCATCTGCCTTACGATCAAGTCATCAAAGCCATTGGCTATCAAAGTGATCCGATCTTTCATGATAAAGATGTCTATGTGATCGGTGATGCAAAACAAGTAGGCAATTTGCGTACGGTGATTTGGGGCGCATGGAAAACAGCGATGAAAATTTGAAAAAGAGACTTCGGCAGAAACCGAAGTTTTTTTTATGAAAAAATTATAAGATCTTGGCATTACAGAAGAGAACCTTTGAATCTTCTTTGATTTACAGCTTTAATGTGTTAAAATAATGAGTAACGATAAGACAAAAATGAAAGGGGTATTGCATGGCGAAAGCACGAGACTATGAAAAAAATAGGGAATTATATGAAAGTATATTGAAATTGAAAGATCTGGATCAATGCGAACGTTTTTTCAAGGATCTTTGTTCGATTACAGAGCTTAATGCGATGGAACAGCGCTTTATGGTTGCGAAAATGCTCTATGAAGGCAAAGTATATACAGAGATTTGTGAAAAGACTCATGCCAGCAGTGCCACGATCAGCAGGGTAAACCGGGCGTTGAATTATGGCGAAAATGCGCTGCGGGAAGTCTTTGACAATCAAGAATAAAGGGGTTGATGGATCATGAAACAACTGATGTTAGGTAATGCGGCAGTGGCACGCGGGCTGTATGAAGCCGGCTGTGCTGTCGTTTCCAGTTATCCAGGCACGCCAAGCACAGAGATAACGGAAGAAGCGGCGAAATACGATGAGATCTATTGCGAATGGGCACCGAATGAAAAAGTAGCGGTAGAAGTGGCTTTTGGTGCCAGCTTAGCTGGAAAAAGAAGCTTTTGCGGAATGAAACACGTTGGACTCAATGTTGCTGCAGACCCGCTGTTTACCATTGCTTATACGGGTGTCAATGCCGGTATGATCATCGGTGTGGCAGATGATGCGGGCATGCACTCTTCACAAAATGAACAAGACAGTCGTCATTATGCGCAAGCGGCAAAAGTACCGATGTTAGAGCCATCGGATTCACAGGAAGCGCTGCAGTTTGCCAAGATTGCTTATGAAATTTCTGAAACATTCGATACACCGGTGTTATTAAAAATGTGCACACGTGTATCTCATTCTCAAAGCATCGTAGAAACTGCGCCGCGCATGGAAAGAGAAACAAAAGCATATCAGAAAGATATTGCAAAATATGTCATGATGCCTGGAAATGCGATCCGCCGTCATCCAATCGTTGAAGAACGGACACGTCAATTGAAGGAATATGCAGAAACGACCGAATTAAATCGCATGGAAATGGGCAGCGCTTCGCTTGGGATCATTACTTCTTCTACTTCGTATCAATATGCGAAAGAAGTGTTCGGTGATCAGGCAAGCATTTTAAAGCTCGGTATGATCTATCCGCTGCCAAGCAAGCTGATCCTCGATTTTGCCAGCAAGGTCGATCGTTTGGTGATCATTGAAGAATTGGATCCGATCATCGAAACACATTGTAAATCTTTGGGCTTGCAAGTAAGCGGAAAAGATGTGTTGCCGATGGAAGGTGAATATTCACAGCGTCTGATCGCTCAAAAACTTGGTCAGCCATTGCCTTCTGGCGTACAGTTAGATGAAGCGATACCGGTACGTCCGCCGGTAATGTGTGCGGGATGTCCGCATCGCGGAATGTTCTATACGCTGTCTAAAAATAAATGTACCGTACTTGGCGATATCGGCTGTTATACATTAGGTGCTGCTGCTCCATTGGCTGCGATCGACATGACTGCATGTATGGGTGCCAGTGTCAGCGGTCTGCACGGTTTTAATAAAGCATTAGGAAAAGACAGTGAAGGGAAAACGGTTGCGGTTATCGGAGACTCCACTTTTATGCACTCAGGCATGACGGGCCTTGCAAACATCGCATACAATCAAAGCAATTCGACCGTGATCATCTTAGATAATTCAATTACCGGCATGACAGGTCACCAGCAAAACCCGACGACTGGTTACAATATCAAAGGCGATCCAGCAGGAAAGATCGATCTGGAAGCGTTATGCAAAGCCATGGGATTCGCACGCGTGCGTGTCGTGGATCCGTATGATCTGACTGCTTGTGATCAAGCAATCAAAGAAGAACTGGCAGCTCCTGAAGCTTCAGTGATCATCAGCCGCCGGCCTTGTGTATTGTTGAAATATGTGAAACCAAAACCTGCATTAAAGGTCAATGCTGATCGCTGCGTCGGATGTAAATCTTGCATGCGTTTAGGCTGTCCTGCTATTTCTATCAAAAATGGAAAAGCACTCGTCGATACGACGCTTTGTGTAGGCTGTGGTGTATGCCAGCAGTTATGTGCGTTCAACGCATTGGAGACAACAGAGGAGGCGGAAAGATGATGACAAAAAATATCATGATCGTCGGTGTAGGCGGACAAGGTTCGCTGTTAGCCAGCAAGATGTTAGGCCGGTTGTTGTTAACACAAGGCTATGATGTAAAAGTATCTGAAGTGCACGGCATGAGCCAAAGAGGAGGCAGTGTCGTTACGTACGTACGATATGGAGAACATGTGTATTCACCGATCATCGACCAAGGAGAAGCCGATATGATCATCTCGTTTGAACAGCTGGAAGCAGCACGCTGGCTTTCTTACTTAAAAGAAGGCGGAAAGATCGTAACTTCTACGCAGCAGATCGATCCGATGCCGGTCATCACCGGAGCTGCACAATATCCAGATCATTTGATTGAAAAAATGCAGGCAGCGAATGCTGATGTAGATGCGATCGATGCCCTGCGGCTGGCAGAAAAAGCAGGCTCTTCAAAAGCAGTGAACATCGTATTGATGGGAAGAGTATCACGCTATTTTGATTTTCCGTTAGAAGCATGGCAGCAGGCGCTGATCGAATGTGTACCGCCGAAGTTCTTAGAACTGAATCAAAAAGCATTTGCGATGGGAAGAGAGGAAGAACCGATCGATTAAGCGAGGATAGAAAAAGACTATGGAACATACCTATTATCAACCAGAATATGAGACAATGCCTTTGGAGGAATTAAAGGCATTGCAAAGTGAACGTCTTGTTCGGCAAGTCCAGTATGTATATGATCATGTCGAATATTATCGAAAAAAGATGGATGAAAAAGGAGTGAAACCGTCAGATGTTCGTGGCATCGAAGATCTGTATAAGCTGCCGTTTTTATCCAAAGATGATTTGCGTGAAGCGTATCCCTACGGGCTGCTCGCGCGTCCTTTAAAAGATTGCGTACGCATTCAGTCAACCAGCGGAACGACAGGACGAAGGGTCGTGGCCTTTTATACACAGCATGATATCGATCTTTGGGAAGACTGCTGTGCGAGAGCAATCGTTGCGGCTGGAGGAAGCAATGAAGATGTCGTACAGGTTTGCTATGGCTATGGCTTATTTACTGGCGGACCTGGCCTGAATGGCGGTTCTCATAAAGTGGGTTCTTTGACCTTGCCGATGTCAAGCGGAAATACGGATCGTCAAATTCAGTTCATGCAGGATCTGCAATCGACATTCTTATGCTGCACCCCATCCTATGCTGCTTATCTGGCAGAGTCGATCTGTGAGCGAGGACTGCAGGATCAGATCCATCTGAAAGCCGGTATTTTTGGCGCAGAGGCATGGACGGAAGAAATGCGTCATGATATCGAACAGAAATTAGGGATCAAAGCGTATGATATTTATGGACTGACGGAATTGAGCGGACCTGGTGTTTCTTTTGAATGTGAAGAACAAAAGGGCATGCACATCAATGAAGATCATTTTATAGCTGAGATCATCGATCCTGATACAGGAGAGGTCCTTCCGGAAGGCTCTCGCGGGGAACTTGTCTTTACTTCGCTGACAAAGGAAGCATTTCCTTTGCTGCGTTATCGAACGCGAGATATTTGTGTGTTGTCCAGAAAGCCATGTTCTTGCGGACGCACGTTTGTTCGTATGACGAAGCCGATGGGACGAAGCGATGATATGCTGATCATTCGCGGTGTCAATGTTTTCCCTTCGCAGATCGAAACCGTATTGTTAAATCACGGCATGACATCCAATTATCAGATCATCGTCGATCGTGTAAACAACAGCGATACATTAGATATCAATGTAGAAATGACGCCGGAAATGTTTACAGATACGGTCAGTGCGCTTTCTGAAAAAGAAAAAGATCTGCGCGCAGCTTTAAAATCTATGCTGGGGATCGTTGCGAACGTGCATTTGGTAGCACCAAAATCAATCGAGCGAAGTGAAGGAAAGGCCGTTCGCGTTATTGATCGCCGAAAACTATATTAAGGAGGATGGCAATGAGCATTCAACAGATTTCGATCTTCATGGAAAACAAAACGGGCTGTCTGGCAGAAATGACGGCTGTACTCGCGGATCATGCAATCAATATGCGTGCATTATCGATTGCAGAAACACAAGATTTTGGCATTCTTCGTATTATTGTTGATGAACCGGATAAAGCGGCAGCCGTATTGAAGGAAGCAGGTGCTGTCCTTCAAATGACACCGGTCTTAGCTGTTGTCGTTCCTGATGAACCTGGCAGTATGGCAACCATCGTTTCTGCATTATCTGAAAAGAATATTGCTGTAGAGTATGCTTATGCGTTTATCACAAGAAGCATCGATGCAGCATGCTTGATCTTGCGCGTCAAAGATGTCGCAGTGGCAGAAGCCGTGCTGCAAGAGATCAACGTACAGATCGCTGACGATGAGCAATTGAAAAAGCTTTAGATCCTATTGCTTCTATAGGCAGGAATACCTGCCTATTTTTCTTTTCTGTCTGCTTTAACGATTTTATGTAATAAAGCGTTGACTTTAACGCTTTTACGTGTTAAATTGTAGTCAATGAATGGATCATGAAAGGGGAATGGACAATGATTTTGAAGGGAATGATGTTAGCTCTCTTTTTTTCGGTCATGGTAGGGGTCGGTATTTATTGCCGCCGTCATGCACGTGATGTAAAAAGCTTTGTTTTAGGCGGAAGAAGCGTAGGACCTTGGTTGACTGCTTTTGCTTATGGAACTTCGTATTTTTCTGCGGTGATCTTTGTTGGATATGCAGGGCAATTTGGTTGGAAATATGGGATTGCTTCTACATGGATCGGCATTGGCAATGCATTGATTGGTTCGATGCTGGCGTGGATCGTTCTAGGAAGGCGCACGAGGATCATGAGCCAATATTTAGATTCGGCAACCATGCCAGAATTCTTCGGCCAGCGATTTCAAAGCCGAACATTAAAGATCGGTGCTTCCTTGATCATCTTTGTCTTTTTGATTCCATATACGGCATCTTTATATAATGGTTTGTCACGGTTGTTCGGAATGGCGTTTTCGATCGATTACACCGTATGTATCGTATTGATGGCTGTCTTTACTGGGATCTATGTCATTGCCGGAGGTTATATGGCAACAGCAATCAATGATTTTATTCAAGGAATCATCATGCTGATCGGCATCGTTGCCGTGATCGCAGCTGTGTTGTGTTCGCAAGGCGGCTTTATGGAAGCTTTGCATCGTCTTTCCATGGTCACGGACCCGGCGGCTTCAAATTCGCCTGGTGTATTTGCTTCCTTTTTTGGTACGGATCCGCTGTCTTTGCTGGGCGTGGTGATCCTGACTTCACTTGGTACTTGGGGGCTGCCGCAGATGGTTCAGAAGTTTTATGCGATCCGCAGTGAAACAGCGATTCAGACAGGGATGATCATTTCGACGCTGTTTGCCTTGATCGTTGCCGGCGGCTGCTATTTTCTTGGTGGTTTTGGCCGTCTGTTCTCCTCTTCCATTGATGTGGCAGCTAGTGGGTATGATGCGATCATTCCAGCGATGTTATCAGATCTTCCTGATCTTTTGATCGGACTGGTCGTTATCTTAGTGCTGTCTGCCAGCATGTCGACTTTGTCCTCCTTGGTCATTGCGTCTAGTTCTACATTAACGATCGATGTGATCAAGGATCACATCGTGCAGAACATGGATGAAAAAAAACAATTGCGGATGATCCGTTTCCTGATCGTTGTGTTCATCGCGATCTCAGCGCTCATTGCGATCATTCAATACAAGGAGAATCTTGCATTTATCGCTCAATTGATGGGAATCAGTTGGGGAGCGCTCGCCGGATCTTTCTTAGCTCCGTTTCTGTATGCATTATACTGGCGGAAGACGACCAAAGCAGCGTGCTGGGCATGTTTCATTTTTGGCAGCGGTGTCATGATCGCGAACATACTGTGTCCGCAGATCTTTCCAACATTATTGCAATCACCGATCAATGCAGGCGCCTTTGTGATGCTTGCGGGGTTTATCATCGTTCCGATCGTCAGTATGCTGACGCCTAAACCAGCACCTGGATTGGTACAGCATGCCTTTGCTTGTTATGAAAAGAAAGTAGAGGCTGCTCAAAAACTTACTTTAGGAGGAAAATAAAAAGAGGATCATTCTAAGCTGAACCCATTCTTCTGGAAACAGCATGTGGGTTCAGCATAAACCTCTTTTTTTGTGCATTTTTAATCATAAAAAAAGAAAAGAGTGAGGGAGTTTCACTCTTTTATCGTTTGAACTGTTATCAGCTTCGTGTCTGTGCAGCAACGAGGTTTTCGCTGCAATAGATCTTTCGCAGTTTTGGTTTTTCGATCTTTCCTGTAGCGTTGCGCGGCACAGGTGCGAAAATGATCTTATGCGGACGTTTATAACGAGGCAGCTTATGGCAGTATTCCATGATTTCTTCTTCGCTGCAGGCTGTATCTGGTTTGCGCTCGATGATGGCAGCAGCAATTTCACCTAAACGACGGTCCGGAAGGCCGATGACGGCAACATCTTTGATCGCATCAAAGCCATGCAGGAAATCCTCGATCTGTACTGGATAGATGTTTTCACCACCCGAGATGATGACGTCTTTTTTGCGGTCAACCAGATAAATGAATCCATCCTCATCTTCCATCGCCATATCGCCGGTGTACAGCCAGTCATCTTTTAGTACTTCTGCAGTTGCGGTTGGATCATTGTAGTAACAAGTCATGACACCTGGACCTTTTACACAGAGTTCGCCGACTTCTCCTTGTGGAACGATCGTACCATTAGGATCAACGATCTTTACTTCCCATCCATAACCAGGTTTACCGATAGCGCCCACTTTTTCGATATTTTCAACGCCCAAGTGGACACAGCCAGGACCGATGGATTCGCTTAGACCATAATTCGTATCATATTCATGATGCGGGAAGATCTGTTTCCAGCGTTTGATCAAGCTTCTAGGCACGGGCTGTGCCCCGATGTGCATCAACCGCCATTGATCAAGCTTGTAATCTGAAAGGTTAAGCATACCGCTTTCCAATGCATCTATGATATCCTGTGCCCAAGGTACCAGCAGCCAAACGATCGTGCATCGTTCATTGGAAACTGCTTTTAAGATAAATTCAGGACGTGTTCCTTTTAATAATACTGCTTTGCCTCCGCTTAACAACGAGCCGAACCAATGCATCTTTGCGCCTGTATGATAAAGCGGCGGGATGCATAAGAAGATATCCTCTTTTGTTTGATGATGATGGTGCTGTTCTACTTTTGCGGCATGCATCAAACTTTCGTGGTTGTGCAAGATCGCTTTTGGAAAGCCGGTGGTTCCAGAAGAGAAATAAATCGCTGCATCATCTTTGTCATTGATCGGGATCGTTGGAGACTGACTGGAACAATCCGCTGTCAAAGAGATGTAATCTTCACTGAAACTAGGGCAATCGCTGCCTACATAGAATAACAGACGATTTTGCGTGATCTGATCGGCTATTTCTTCGATACGGCCGACAAATTCAGGCCCAAAAACAAGTACATCGACTTCTGCGAGCTTTACGCAGTACTCGATTTCATCGGCAGAGTATCGGAAATTAAATGGAACGGCCAACGCACCGGTTTTTAAGATGCCAAAATAAATCGGCAGCCATTCCAGACCGTTCATCAGCAAGATGGCAACCTTATCCCCTTTTTGGATGCCGCGGCTCAATAATAGATTTGCAAAACGATTTGCTTTTTCATTAAAGATATTCCAAGTGATTTCACGCCGATAATAAGATTCTCTGGATGGCTCGATCAGCTCGTATTCTTTCCATGTCACACGTCGGCTGTCAGGCATTTGCGGATTGATCTCTACCAAGCAGATGTCATCTCCATAAAGCCGGCAGTTACGTTCAAGTAAATCGGTAATTGGCATATAGATCCCCTTTCATTTTATTGCTGCAATTTAACACTTTAATTCTTTTATCTACTAAAGTAAAATATACGCTGTTTTAAGGACGATGTCAATTGATGAAAGACAAACGGTTTAATTTTTATAGAAAGAACGATTTTTTTATGCTCATTAAATGAAAATCAGCAGGTTAAATGCAAATAATGAAAAAAATTTCAAAAATATGAAAAATATTTTCTATTTTTATGAAAGAATGTGCTATACTATATGCATACTCTTTGATGAGTGAAAAGAAAGGAAGGTGCCGAATAATGGCGGATAAGAGAATTTACAATTTTTCAGCGGGACCTAGCATGTTGCCGGAACAGGTCCTTACGACAGCGTCCGAGCAGATGCTAAATTATAAAGGCAGTGGCATGTCAGTGATGGAGATGAGCCATCGTTCGAGTGCCTATGATCAAATTATCAAAGATACGCAACAGCGGCTGCGCGATCTTTTGCAGATTCCTGATAATTATAAAGTATTGTTCTTGCAAGGCGGAGCCAGCACACAGTTTGCAGCGATTCCAATGAACCTGCTGCGTAAAGGAAATGCAGATTATATCCTTACAGGTCATTTTGCTAAAAAGGCCTATGAGGAAGCAACGAAATATGGTTCGATCCATGTAGCTGCAAGCAGTGAATCCGATCAGTTTGCCTATATTCCTAAACAGGAACAATTGGATCTGAATCCAGACGCAGATTATGTATATCTATGTAATAACAATACGATTTATGGAACAGAGTGGAACTATGTGCCGGAAACAAACGGCGTGCCGATCGTGGCCGATATGTCCAGCGATATCTTATCAAGACCGATCGATGTATCTAAATACGGGTTGATTTTTGCAGGAGCACAGAAAAACATGGGCATTGCGGGTGTCACAGTGGTCATCGTTCGCGAAGGTCTGCTCGGATCTACCTTGCCAGGAACACCGACGATGTTAAATTATAAAACGATGGCAGATAAAGATTCGATGTATAATACACCTCCGACTTATGCGATCTACATTCTTGGCTTAGTGTTGGAATGGATCGAACAGCAAGGCGGTGTAGCTGCCATGAAGGAACGCAACGAGAAAAAGGCAAAACTGCTTTATGATTATTTGGATAACAGCACGTTCTATCAGGCGGCAGCCGCAAAAGAAGATCGTTCTTTGATGAATGTGACTTTCCGTACACCGAGCAAAGAATTGGATGCGTTGTTTGTAAGTGAAAGCATCAAAGCGGGCATGAGCAATCTGAAAGGACATCGTGCAGTTGGCGGTATTCGAGCATCGATTTATAATGCGATGCCGATCGAAGGTGTGGAACATCTGGTAGCCTTCATGCGTGCATTTGAAGAAACCAATGGAGGTAAATGAGATGAAAGTACAATTGCTGAATAAGATCTCTGCGGAAGGTTTACGCCATTTTGATGATCAGTTATATGAAACCGGCAATCAATTTGAAGATTATGATGCCATCTTGGTGCGCAGTGCCAATTTGCATGATCTGGCATTTCCTGCTTCATTGAAATGTATTGCCCGTGCAGGCGCAGGTGTCAATAATATTCCCTTAGATCGTTGCAGCGAACAAGGAATCGTTGTTTTTAATACGCCTGGAGCGAACGCAAATGCAGTAAAAGAACTGACGATTGCTGCCTTGTTGTTGTCATCCAGAAAGATCGTCAAAGGAATTGAGTGGGTAAAGACATTAGAACCCGAAGGAATCGGCAAAACGGTTGAAAAAGGAAAAAGCCAGTTTGTTGGACCGGAGATCATGGGCAAGAAATTAGGTGTGATCGGATTAGGTGCGATCGGTGTACAGGTAGCGAATGCTGCCGCAGCCTTAGGCATGGATGTATATGGTTATGATCCTTATATCTCCGTCAGTGCTGCATGGACATTAAAGGCAAGGATCCATCATATTACTCAGCTGAAGACAATTTTTGAAGAATGTGATTACATCACCTTGCATCTGCCTCTGCTAGATTCGACGAAGAATATGCTCAATGATGAGGCATTTGCGCAGATGAAAGACGGTGTGCGCATCGTCAATTTCTCCAGAGATGCATTGGTAGATGAAACGGCGATGATCAATTGGCTGGAAAAAGGAAAAGTTGCAGCTTATGTAACAGATTTTGCCAGTGCAGCTTTATTAAAACAAGAGAACGTGATCATTACCCCTCACTTAGGTGCTTCAACACCAGAAAGTGAAGACAATTGCGCACGGATGGCAGTAGAAGAGATTCGTGAATATCTGGAAACAGGAAATATTCGTAATTCGGTCAATCTCCCTGCATTGAATTTGGAAAAGACAGCGAAAAACCGAATTTGCATCATCAACCGCAATGTGCCAAAGATGGTCGCCAAGATTTCTTCGTTGTTAGGACAGTATGGAATCAATATCGAAACCATGGCAAATAAGGCACGCGGAGAATATGCGTATACGATCGTAGAGACTAATGATGATGTTGATGATCAAACGCTGCAAGAAATTCGAAACAGCGAAGGAATCATCAATGTGCGGATCATACAACAGACCATGTAAGAAAAACAGAAGCCTTTCCTTATGATCGATGGAGAGGCTTTTTTTCTTCTGTGATAAACAAAAATCGATTATAATAGTAATAGTAAAGGAAATGGGAATGATGAAGGGGATATTGCATCGAATTAACGTTTTTTTATGTATCTTGCTGTTTGCGGATGGCATAGCACTTATGGTCAATGCCGGCGATTTTTTTGATTCATCAACAACATTCGTTTTTGTTTGTGCAGCATTTCAGATCATAATGGCAGGGGTCATGCTGATCATGGGCAGCATCTTGCCCAAAAAAGCACAGCCGTTAAAAAAAAGAACGCAGACATTTCTGCGTATTCTGCTTTTAGCAGCTTCTTTATCAGGGAAGTCAGGAGCCTCCAGCGCGGGAGCGATGCATGTTGCTGACGGCAGCACGAAGATCCGCCGTGTTTGGGAGCCGACCGTTGTGCTTGTCTGGCTGATTTTTCAAGCGATCTTTAGTCTCTTTTGTTTTCAAGATCATATTCGTATACAGATACTGACCGTTTTGACACTTGTCTTGCTGCTCTTATTGTTGGTCACGACTGTTTGGTGGAAAATTTTGGATGAAAAGGAACAGGGGACATATCGTCTTTCGCGTATCTTGGCACCATTGGCTGCTGTCTGCGTCTTGCTGATCGTTGCAGGTGGCATTGCGGTATTGAACGATGATTCAGGGAATTCGGACATTCCGCCATTTCCGGATATCGACATGGAAAAAACACAGCAGCTGATCGATGATTATTTAGCGGACGATCCTTTTTCAAATGAGGATCTTTTGCCGATGGACTTGGCAGAACTGCAGGAAGGATTTGAACAAATGATCCATTTCCCTGAAACACAACAAACGATCATGACCACAGGCATGAGCAGCGAGGAACTCGTCCAACAGATCTGTCTGAATTTTTATCCAGATGATACGTATTATAAGATGCTGGAAGATGAGCATGTCTATATCGTTACATGGAGCGAAGATTCAGAAGACATCGTTGCTTATCAGATTGCAAAACAAGAAGATGGGTATATGATCGTCACTGCTTTTGTTTCGTCAACGCTTGCCAAAGAAGATGTAGAAGGAAAAGAGGATGGCATCTGGCATATGAGTTAACAGGCAGGATGGTTGTTGCATGGTTTGGTAAAGAATATGGTAAAATAATAAGCAGAGGTAATGGACATGAAAAAATTTATAATGGATGAAGAAAAAATGAAGCGTCCTCTGTTGACCAAAGAGGAATTGATAAAAGAACTGCGCTTGATCGGATTATCTAGAGGAATGGTGCTGCTGGTAGAAGCAGACAGCGATCGTCTGCCCTATGTGGTCGGTGGTGAACAGGCGTTGATAGAGGCATTGATGGAAATCGTTGGTTTTGAGGGTACGCTGGTCGTTCCGGCCTTTACACCGGAATTGTTGGATCCTTCCAGTATCAGCAACTGTCCTTTTCCTTATGAGAGCTGGGAAGATATCCGGCAAAATGCACTGCCATATCAGCCGAAATTATCGATGCCGGTATATGGTGATCCATTTGTCCGTCAGTTTTTGCGCAATGAAGGGGTTGTTCGTTCCAACCATCCACTATATAGTTTTGCGGCATGGGGCAAATATGCAAAAGTGATCTGTCGCCGGCATCCCCTGCATTTTGCATTAAATGAAGAATCTCCATTAGGACGTATCAGTGATCTGAATGGGTATGTGGTTTTGCTTGGCAGCGTATTTGAACAAGCGGTGATCCATGCATTAGCCAAATACCGTTCTCGTTTTCTTCCTGTTTGTGTCCGCCGTCTGCCATTACAAAAAAACACATCTCTCTTTTGGAAAGATGTGCTGGACTATCGAATGGATACGGCCGGTCTAGATCTTGTGCAAGAAAAAATGGAAGAACGAAAGACCATCTCGTATGCGTATCTTGGCAATGCTCAACTAACCTTGTTTTCTGCCCATGAGGCAGATGCAGTAGCCGCTCTTTGTTATCACTCACAACAAAAGCAATAGATCTTGGCACAATTTTGATAATCCTTGTTCATCTTCTTCATCAAAGCGGTTGAAACAAGTAGAATCAATATCTAGAACGCCGATGAGCTGATCTTCTTTGATCAATGGCAAGACAATTTCTGCGTTGCTGCTGGCGTCACAAGCGATGTGGCCGGGGAATTGGTGCACATCATCGACTCTTTGGATGGCGCGTGTGCTGGCACATGTGCCGCAGACACCTTTTCCTAGAGGGATGTGCATGCAGGCTGTCTTTCCTTGAAAGGGGCCTAAGTATAATTCGTTTTTGTCTGGATCAAATAAATAAAATCCTGCCCAATTGATGTCGGGCATCTGTTGAAACAGTAAAGCTGCCGTGTTGGCATAAATGGTAATTGGCTGAGTTTCGTCTGATAATAATGCATGAAACTGTTGATTGAGTTCTTCGTAAAATTGATTCATAGATCATCTAGCAGCGTTTAACCAACGCTGTTTTCCTTTCTGATATAAAGATAGTTTAACATAAATGAAGCATCTGTATCAAAATAAAGAAAGATGATATAATATCAATCACATGGAAAGGAGAGGAACACATGCGTTTAAAAGAAAAAGATTCCGTATATATTCAAAGTTTTAAGCATGATGGCTCTCTGCATCGTACATGGGCGACTGGTTTTGTGATCGAAGCAAATGAAAAGAGGATCGTTGCAGTGACCGATCATGCATTGGTTTCAGAAGCAGACGGAAGACGCTGGGTGACGAAAGAGCCGGCCGTATGTTTCTTTTATCCAGATCGCTGGTACAATGTCATCTGCATGATCCGTAAAGGCGGTGTGCATTATTACTGTAATATCGCATCACCAAGCCTTGTGGATGAAGAAGCAATCAAAAACATCGATTATGATCTAGATGTAAAAATATTTCCAAATGGCAAATTCATCATTTTAGATGAAGATGAATATCAGCAGCACAGTCGTCAGATGCAGTATAGTCAAAAATTAGATGTAGTGATCCGGCAAGGATTACAAAATGTACTAAATGATATCGCATTGAAAAAATCACCGTTTGATAAAGAAGAAATCAATGAGTTATATGAAAAATATCTCATATTATCGAATAAAAAAATGAGTGTTTAAGCATAAATGAGAAAAAAACAAAAAAAGTGAAAAAAGTAGTTGACAACAAGAGGGGGCAGGTGGTAATATTAACGAGCGCTTGCGGAAAGCGAGTTCGATCTTTGAAAACCAAACAGAGAAACGTCAATTCAAGAAAGAAGAAGGACGCAAGTCCGGATAAGAAAAGAAAGAACGCAAAAGAAGCGTAAAAAGAGCTAAACAAACAATCTAAATGGAGAGTTTGATCCTGGCTCAGGATGAACGCTGGCGGCATGCCTAATACATGCAAGTCGAACGAAGTCGATTGGAAGCTTGCTTTTGAAAGACTTAGTGGCGAACGGGTGAGTAACACGTAGGGAACCTGCCCAGATCACCGGGATAACGGTTGGAAACGACAGCTAAGACCGGATAGGTGATGACGAGGCATCTTGTCATCATGAAAAGAGCT
>CASFOT010000071.1 GCA_949296305.1 uncultured Erysipelotrichaceae bacterium | reverse complement strand
CATTTATCGGTATGAAAAAATGATGGGCCTGCATCAGATCCATCATTTTTATATACTTTTTACATGTCAGCAATCGATCTTGCGATGCAGGAACAAAGCGCCCCATGCGAACAGACCCGTAACAGCGATAAAGAGCGGCATAGAACAGGTAAACAAGCAGAAAGAAGCATAGGTTCGCGAAAGATAAGTAAGGCCGATAAAAACGAGAAAACAGCCGGAGAGAACGAGCCAGTAGTATAAGCTGGCCGTGCTGGATGATTTTGATAAGAGCTGCATGACTACCTTGGCAACCACATAGAGGATGCCCGTGTTGAGCAATAGATCAAATGTCAGCGGAAATGTCCAATGGATCGCTGATTGATGGAAGAGGGGCTCTGCAATCTGGTCCAAGGCGACTTCATAGATGCCTGCATAACAGAATAAAACGATCGGGAAATCAGAAAACCGTAAGATCAGCTTTTGAAATATTGTCAGCTTGTTTATTTCGGCTTGTATATAGGTCATACATTGTTGATCGATGAGCGTTTCATCTATTTGGTGATGCCGGCATTGATCGATGACCTTCGTCAGAAAGAACGCTCTTCTGCTTTTCGGCAAAGCTGCTTTTTTAAACTTTGCCAGAAGCTGTTTGATCATTGGATGATATTGAGGATCGCACTGTGCCAATACTTGTGTATCTTCATTTTCGATATAAGAGAGCAGATTCATGAGTACCTCCGTTTTTTCTTAACAGTACCATTCTAACCAAAAGCAAAAAAAGAATCAACTGCATAAAAAGAAGGAATCACATCGATGATTCCTTCGTTCTTTTTATTGATTGAGCGCTGCCTCTAATTTTTCGATTCCTTTATCGATACGAGCCAGTGTTTCTTCTTTTCCTAAGATATAAGCAATTTCGATGGCGCCTCCTGGTGTAAACTGTTTACCAGTGATCGCTGTGCGGACAGGCCATAATAGCTGTCCGTTCTTCATTTCCAACTGCTTTGGAAGTGATAACAACAGTTCATGCACGCTTTCCTCACTGGACCAGTCTTGCAGATCGGCCAATGCCGTTTTCGCTGCTTTTAATGCTGTCAGGGCAATATCCAGCGTAGTCTTCATCTTTTTGTGCACATACATGGCACAATCATATTCCGGCAGTTCATCAATGAAATCGACGCTTTCTTTGATCTGTGCCAATGTATCGATGCGCGGCTGCAGGATCTTTGCGACAGTGTGCAGATCGACCGCACGGTGGATGCTCTCTTTCAAGATGTCTTTGATCAGTTCATAAAATTCATCTACGCTCATGTTGCGCAGGTAAACACCATTCATCCAAGTCAATTTATCGATATCGAAGATTGCCGGACTTTTAGAAATACGTGAAATGTTGAATACACTGATCAATTCATCCAATGTGTAGATTTCTTGTTCGGTTTCCGGCGACCATCCTAACAAAGCGATGTAGTTCAAGATTGCCTGCGGAAGATATCCTTTTACGACCAGATCTTGGAAGCTGGCATCCCCGTTGCGTTTGCTCAGCTTATGATGTTCATCTTTCATGACTGGCGGAACATGAACATAGGTAGGAATTTCCCAGCCATAGGCCTGATAGATCAGATTGTATTTTGGAGTTGAAGATAAATATTCATTGCCACGAACGACATGAGAAATCTCCATTTGATGGTCATCGATGATATTTGCAAAGTTATAAGTAGGGAAACCATCCGACTTGATGAGGATCTGTTCATCCAGAACATCACTATCGACCTCGATGCGTCCATATACTTCATCATCAAAGTATGTTTCCATGTTTCCTTTGATCGTCTGGCGGATGACATAAGGTTCACCGGCAGCGACTCTTGCTTTGGCTTCTTCTAGAGAAATGTGTTTACAAGGGTCATCGTATTTGAACGAAATGCCTAAGCTTTCAGCCTCTTTACGCTGACGTTCGATTTCTTCTTCACTGCAGAAACAATAGTGTGCTCCCCCTAGTTCGACTAATTCTTCTGCATATTTTTTATACATCGGCAGACGCTGCGACTGTACGTAAGGCCCATGGTCACCGCCAACATCCGGCCCTTCATCATGCAGCAAGCCTACGGTTTTCAATGTATCGTAAATAATGTCGGTAGCGCCTTCGACCAAACGGCCTTGATCCGTATCTTCGATACGCAGGATGAAGTCGCCGCCTTCATGTTTTGCGATCAAATATTCAAATAATGCTGTACGCAGATTTCCGATGTGCATATAGCCTGTCGGACTCGGCGCAAAACGTGTTCTAACTTTTTTTGCCATAGTTTACATCCTTTCCGCTTACTCCCATAATCATATAATAAAGAAAGGGTGCATGCAAGAAGAGAAAGGAAAAATCAAAGGAAAAAGTACGGAGCTTTGCATGGTTGTTACGTGTTGGAAGAAAGGCGGATGCTGATTTCTCCGCTTTGCAGT
Source organism: uncultured Erysipelotrichaceae bacterium (assembly GCA_949296305.1). GTDB lineage: Bacteria > Bacillota_I > Bacilli_A > Erysipelotrichales > Erysipelotrichaceae > Merdibacter. Next base: position 9,912 of record CASFOT010000071.1, on the reverse strand, counting down.
TTCTTTTCCTTTCCTTGTGTTTTGATGATCAGTCCATAATCGTCATCGATTCCGCATACATAGGCATCATAACGTTCATGGCCTTCAATTACCAAGATCTGTTTATGCAGCACACAAGAGGCATTGCGGTAATCAGATAATCGCTGTTCATCCTTTTGTTCATAGAAACATATCTGCAATTGTCTTAATAAGGAAAGGATCAAAGAATCCATCGAAGGCGGTGTTAAAGCAAAATCTTCGATCGATCCAGGCTGGTTGTCCATCGGCGGAAAGGGTTGTGTGTATACATTGATCCCGATGCCGATGATAAATGCTTTTAATGCGGATCCGTCATAGAGGGCTTCACATAAGATGCCGGCTAATTTATGCCCTTGAAAGACGATGTCATTGACCCACTTGATCTGTGTCTCCAACTGACAGCATTCAACGATTGCCTTTTGGACAGCTAATGCGCTCCATGCAGTCAAACGAGCAAACGGGATGGAAGAAATGTCTTTTTTTAATAAAACGGAAAGATAGAGTCCTTTGCCTTTAGCAGAATGAAAATGACGCTCATTGCGTCCTCTGCCTTTCGTCTGTTCTTTTGCGATGAGGACAGAACCGTCAAGAATCTGATCGGCATGTTCTTTGAGCCACGTATTCGTAGAAGATACGCTGTCCATGATCGGCAAGAGATGCCAATTCTGTAATGTTTTCTGTTTCTGCATATTCATGAAGACCACCTTTTTTACATATTAACAAAACCTTTTAAAAAGGTAAAGAAAAGCGGGCACTCTGCTCGACAAACAATCAGAATTAGGGCATACTGAGATTAGAAATGTACTAAAGGAGGCAGAAAGATGTTAAGTGGTAAAGTAGCAGTGGTTACAGGTGGAACTCGCGGCATAGGAAGAGCAATCGTCGAAACGTATCTGGCCAATGGAGCAACGGTCATCTTTTTTGGTTCACGCAAAGAAACGGTAGAAGAAGCAATGCGCTTATTAAAGGAACATTTTTTTGATGTGACACTGGAAGGGATGTACCCAAATCTCAGCAATGAGCGGGAAGTGGAAGATGCGATGGCTGTGATCGTAAAACGATATGGAAAAATTGATATCTTGGTCAATAATGCAGGCATCAGCGACAGTCATTCTTTTTATGATTATGAGGAAACATTGTTTGACCGTGTGATGGATCTGAATGTCAAGGCTGCTTATCTGTGTTCAAAAGCGGTCATTCCTTATATGAAAGAGCAAGGCAGCGGTGTGATCCTGAACACGAGTTCCATGGTAAGCCAATATGGACAGCCTGCTGGTGTGGCATATCCAACGAGCAAATTTGCGATCAATGGAATGACCAAATCACTGGCAAGAGAATTAGGGCCGGACCAGATTCGCGTCAATGCAGTCGCACCAGGTGTGACCAATACAGATATGGTCAAAGCGCTCCCTGAACAGGTGATTGACCCACTGATCAAATCGATCCCTTTGCGCAGGATCGGTGAACCACAAGAGGTAGCCAACACATTTTTGTTCTTAGCAAGCGATCTGGCATCTTATATCACCGGTGCAGTCATCGCTGTTGATGGTGCAGCGATGTGTTAAAAGGAGGAAAAACAATGGATAATAAAGTGTTATATGATCTGAGTTATGGTGTTTATCTGACAACGACGATGGATGAGGAACGGCCGGTGGGCTGTGTGACGAACAGCGTCATGCAGATCACATCGAATCCGATGACCTTGGCAGTCAGCGTCAATCATGACAACTATACAAACGCATGCATGAAAAAGAGCGGCGTGTTTGCTGTATCGATCTTGGCACAAGACAGTGATGCGTCACTGATCGGCACGTTCGGTTTTCAAAGCAGCAAGACGGTTGATAAATTTAAAGAAGTTCCTTATGAGATCGTGCAGGGAGCACCAATCGTCACGAATACCAAAGGAGCGATCGTCTGCCGTATTATCGATACGATGGAGACATCGACCCATACGGTCTTTTTGGGCGAAGTGATCGAAGCAAAAGCGTTGAATGCAGGCATACCGATGACCTATGCGTATTATCATCAGGTCATCAAAGGAAAGAGCCCGAAAAATGCACCGACGTATCAGCCGGAAGAAGCGGAAACGAAACCGTCGATCAGCTATAAATGCATGATCTGTGGCTATGTATATGAAGGGGATCCGCTGCCTGCGGATTTCAAGTGTCCGATCTGCGGCGTTGGCGCGGATATGTTTGAGAAAATAGTGAAAGAATAACATCATATCGATTAGAAAGAAAATAGGAGCAGATCACTTATGAAAATCATCATTTCTCCTGCTAAAAAAATGCGTCAAGAAGTGGCAGGCATCGATGCTTTGAGCAAACCGGTATTCTTGAAACAGACCCGGCAGCTGTCAGATTATCTAAAGACGCTGACTTTGCCGGAATTAAAAAAACTGTTGGCCTGCAACGACCAGCTGGCAGCTTTGAACTATGAACGGTTTCAGCATATGGATCTAAATCAGATCGGTGAACCGGCGCTTTGGATGTATGAAGGAATCCAGTATCGATACATGGCCGTCAATGTGTTCGATGATGCACAGATTGCATATGCGCAGGAACACCTCCGCATCCTCTCTGGGTTTTACGGGGTATTGAAACCGATGGATGGGATCGTTCCTTATCGATTAGAGATGCAGGCAAAACTGAAAACGGATTTTTGTGAGAATCTTTATGACTTTTGGAAAGACGCGCTTTATGAGGAACTTTCCAAAGACAAAGAATTGATCTTGAATCTGGCCAGCGAGGAATACAGCCGTTGTATTTCGCGCTATCGCAAAGAACCGATCCAGCTCATACAGGTGATCTTCGGGGAAGAGCAAACGGATGGCTCCATCAAAGAAAAAGGCGTCTATGCAAAGATGGCCAGAGGAGAGATGGTCCGCTATCTGTGTGAACATCAGATCGATTCGCCGGATGAGATCAAAGCGTTTGATCGATTGCATTATCATTACGACGAGAAACGTTCAAATGAGCAAACTTATGTATTTGTGAGGTAGGAGGTACGCATGTTACAAGAAGGAATGAAGGCGCCATCGTTCACATTGATGAATGAACGAGGAGAGCAGATTTCATTAAGCGATTTTCTAGGAAAAAAAGTCGTTGTCTACTTTTATCCAAAAGACAATACACCAGGCTGTACAAGACAGGCTTGTGCTTTTGCGGCTGCATATGAAGACTTTAAACATCTGGATGTGGTCGTGATCGGCATCAGCAAAGATTCTCAGCGATCACATGCAAACTTCATCAAGAAACATGATCTGCCATTTATCTTGTTGTCCGATCCTGAGCGCGAGGCGATTGAGGCGTATGATGTGTGGAAGGAAAAGAAACTATATGGCAAAGTGAGCATGGGGGTGGTCCGAAGCACTTATGTGATCAATGAAGAAGGAATCATTGAGAAAGTGTTTGAGAAGGCAAAGCCAGACACCAATGCAGCTGAGATCCTGGCATACCTGAGAGGATAGGATCATGGAAGAAAGGCGTATGGATCCGTTTGATCACGGAAAGATCCGCCTTTTTTATATGAGCTCTTATGGGATGATCGCAAACCATGATGAAAGAAATGTCTCTTTTTTGCCTGTAATACTCATGGTACAATAAAGAAAGCGAGGAGTGATGGGATGAAATTTATGCATATCAGTGATCTGCATCTAGGAAAAAATGTGCGTGGTTTTTCCATGCTGGAAGATCAGCGAAGCTTGTTGAGACAAGTAATCACACATGCTGCGCAAGAGAAGGTCGATGCCTTGCTCATTGCTGGGGATGTGTATGATAAACATTTCCCCAGTGAGGAAGCTGTTGCTTTATTAGATGATTTTATCAGTGAAGTCAGCGAGCAAGGAATCACGGTCCTCATGATCGCTGGAAATCATGACAGCCGAGTTCGGTTACAATTTGGACATCGGTTGTTTCGCAAAGGCGGGGTGCATATCGTCGGTTCTTTACAGGAAGCGTGTACACCGGTCACGATGGAAGATGCGTATGGTCCTATACATATCTATCTGCTGCCTTTTGTAAAACCAGCTTATGTACGGGCGTTTTTAAATCAGGAAATCGAAAGCCACCAGCAGGCAGTAGAAGCGATGATCGAACAGATGCAGATCGATCCTGGCGAACGAAACCTATTGGTGGCCCATCAGTTCGTAGCAGGAGCAGCTACGTGTGATTCAGAAAGTGCACTTGCAAGCGTTGGCGGTTTAGATGCAGTTCCTGTCCGCAGCTTTTCTTCTTTTGATTATGTGGCTTTGGGGCATTTACATTCTCCGCAGGCCATGGGGCGGGAAACGATTCGCTACAGTGGATCGCTGATGAAGTATTCGTTATCCGAAGCGCATCAGAAAAAAGCGATGGTCATTGTAGATATGAAGGAAAAAGGAGAAATCACGCTTTCACAGATTCCTTTTCGGCCGCTCCATGACTTGCGTGAGATCAAAGGAACTTATGATGAACTGATGCAGAGAGGGATCGGTAATGCAGATGCACAAGACTATGTGTATATTGCATTAACAGATGAACAGATGATTCCGGACGCAAAGGCACGTTTACAGGTTGTTTATCCGAATATCATGGAGCTTCGTTATGAGAACCTCCGCTATGCCTATCAGCAGGAACTGAAGCAAACACTGGCAGCGCAAAGCGATCTGGAATGGATTGAAGAACTATATGAGCTTCAGAATAACCAGCGGATGGAAACAGAACAACGGGAATTGATCATGGAATTGCTGGAAAAACGAAAGGAGAGCTTATGAGAGTCTTAGCTTTAGCGTTATGTGGCTTTGGTCCGTATGCAGCTCGGACAGAAATTGATTTTACGCTATTCTCTCAGAATTCGTTATATCTGATCTGTGGCAATACGGGTGCTGGCAAAACAACGATCTTTGATGCCATCGTCTTTGCACTCTATGGTGAAGCAAGCGGCTTGCAGCGAAATGCAACGATGTTTCGTTCCCTTTATGTTTCTTTGCAAGATCCGACTTATGTGGAATTGCGGTTTTCTTTTCAACAAAAGATCTATGAATTACGCAGAAATCCTGCTTATGAGCGGACAGCGCTGAGAGGCAAAGGCGTGACGATGGAAAAAGCAGATGCCATATTGGAGTCAGATGGCGAGATCTTGGCAAATGGTTATGAAGAAGTGACCCGTTACATCAGCACATTGATCGGTTTGGATGGAGATCAATACCGCCAGATTGCTTTATTGGCACAGGGGGATTTTCAACGGATGCTGTTTGCCTCGACCAAGGAACGTGAAAAGATCTTTCGCCAGCTCTTTCATACCCAGCGCTTTGCAGATCTGCAAGAACAATTGAAAGCCATGCAGGCAGAGAACGAGGAAAAGCTGCGTAAGCACCGAGAACAGCAGAAAACCATTTTGAACAGCATTCATGGTGATGCGCTCGATCAGGAGAGGTTATCGACCTTTTTGCAGCAGCAAGGATATGCAGATGAAGGAGAAGTCGTCTCTTTTGTTGAACAGCTCATCCAGAAACAAGAACAGCAGCAAGCAAAACGGCTGCAAGAACTGCATGAACTGCAAGAACAATTCGGACATATTGAGCGGATGTTGGAATTGGCCAAGCGCAAAGAAATGATCATCCAGCGATTGGCGCAGGATGAACAACAGCTGCAGAGCATAAAAGAAAAACAAGAAGTGCTGCAGAAAACAAAAAACGAGCAAGCAGAACAGGAAAAAGTCATGGACGCTGTTCGGGAAGAACAGGTGCGCTTGCGCCAGGAACAAGAACAATTGCAGCAATGGTTAAAAGAAAAAGCGCAATTGACAAACGATCAACACACATTGAAACAATTGAATGAAACGATCCAGCAGCAAGCACAAAGACAAACAGAGATCCAAGATCAACTGGCAAGATCGAAAGAGCGTGCGCAGTCGGTTGAGGCATGGAAGGCAAAAGAAAACAGCTTGCTGTTGATGGATCAGCAGCTGCAGGAAAAACAAAAACAGATCAGTGATTGGAAACAGCAGTACCAGGAATTACAACAATTGCAGAAAGAGATCGACAACCAGCGGCAGGTCTATGAGCGAGAACGGGCGATCTATGAACGAGAACGAGACGTTTATCAGCAAATGGAACTGCAGTTTTATGATGGACAGGCAGGCGTGCTTGCCAAGAAGCTGGAGGAAGGAAAGCCTTGCCCGGTCTGTGGATCGTTGTCGCATCCTGCGCCGGCCCCTTGGAAAGAGAGCAATGTCGAGCGCAGCACATTGTTGAAACAGAAAAACGCTTATGAAAACCAGCGCAGAAAAATGGAAACATGTGCAACGATGATCGCACAGCTCTCCAGCCGCTGGGAGGAAAAAAGAACGTCATTGCAGCAGGCAATGCAGCAAACAGCGGCTTCAAACGATGATCTGCGTTTGATCTTAGAACAGCGATCTTTTGCGTTTGCACAAGAATGGAATGAACAAAGAGAACGCTGGACGACGTGGAAACAAAGGCTGGCACAGTTGGAAAAAGAAGAACAGCAGCAAGAAGAGTTAAAGCAGCAGTTGGAACAAACGAGTCAGCAGCAGCAAGAAAGCAAAGAGGCCTATGTAAAGCTGGAGGTCATTTGTCAAAATGTCCAGATCCGGCTGCAGAAACAAGAAAAACAACTGAAGTTCCTTGAATTGGATCCATTGAAAAAATATCTGGAAGAACTTGATCAACAACTAAAACGTTTTGAAAGAGACAGACAACGGTTGATGAATGAATTGGACACCCTGCAAGGGGAAAGACAGAAATTGCAAGGTTCGATAGATGCGTTGAAAAAAGAGCTGGCAACGCTTCCGGACGCTGAGGTCACTGTGCTTATGGAACGTGAACAGGAACAAAAAGAACGTGTGACACAAGCGCAAGCGGCAGAACGAAATCACGCATTGGATCTTTCGAATAATCAAAGAGCGTGGAAGCTGTTAAAAGAACAGCAAATGTATTGGCAGAACAATCTGCGCAAGATGCAGCAGATCCAAGCGCTCAGTGACACGATGAATGGGACGTTGTCGCAAAAAGAGCGCATAACATTGGAAGCATTTGTGCAGCAGAGCACATTTGAACGTATCTTGCGTTATGCCAATATACGCTTATTGCAGATGAGTCAGGGACAGTATGAGCTTCGCCGGGAAGAAAAGGGATCCAAACGTTCACGCAGCGGCCTTGATCTGTGTATTCTGGATCATCATAGTGCAGCCACTCGAAATGTGCGTACCCTTTCTGGTGGTGAAAGCTTCTTAGCTTCCTTGTCTTTGGCTTTAGGACTGTCTGATGAGATCACCAACAGCAACGGCGGCATTCAGATTGAATCCATGTTCGTCGATGAAGGATTTGGAACATTAGATGATGAATCGCTGCAGCAAGCCATGCGGATCCTTCATGCGCTTACAAAGGGGCAGCGTCAGATCGGCATCATATCACATGTAAGTGAGCTGAAGGAACAGATCGAACAGCAGCTTTACGTTTATAAAGACGCTCAAGGCAGCAGTCACATAAAAACAATCTGGCTGTAAAAAGGGGGAATGGCTCTTGTTTTATTTATTAGCAGCAATTCTTTGCAGTGCTTGTGTATCGATCGTCATGCGTTGGAGCAAAGAACAGGTGCAGCAGCCGACAGCATTGCTTGTGGTCAATTATCTGACTTGTACGATCTGTGCACTCTGCTTTTGCACATCATTTGCGATGGATGGAGCCAGCTTTGCCTGCGGCGGGATCATGGGCATCTTGCTTGTAGCAGGTTTGGCCCTTCTGCAATACAATATTCGAATATACGGCGTCATTGTATCTTCTTTATATACACGTTTAGGTGTGATCGTTCCGATCCTCTGCTCGATCGTGTTGTTTTATGAGACACCTGTATGGACGCAATGCCTGGGCATCTTTTCAGCCCTTCTTTCGATCTTCTATTTGAATCATCAAAAGGAACAACAGGCAGTTGGTATTTCCTTGCTGGTATTATTGCTTGCCAATGGCACATGTGATGCGATGAATAAGGTGTTTGAAGCAATCGGGGATCCGCTGTATAATGGACAGTTTTTATTGATTGCTTTCGGCAGCGCTTGGCTGTTGACGATCTGCTGGACATTAAAAAGAAAAGAGAAGATCACAAAAAAAGAGATCTTCTTTGGTTTGTTGATCGGTGTGCCGAATTATTTTTCTTCTCGTTTTCTGCTCTATTCTTTGCAAGAAGTCCAAGCGGTGATCGCATATCCGACGTACAGCGTGCTGACGATCATCGTCATAACGATCTTTGGTTTATGGTTATGGCACGAGCAGATGACAAAGAAAACCGTCCTTGGGATGATCGGCATCCTGTTTTCGATCTTATTGATGAATGTATGAGAGGAGCAAGGCGCTTCTCTTTTTTTGATACCAGATCAGACCGATGGTATCCGCAATCAGCCATCCAATCGGAATTGACCACCAGATGCCAATCACACCGATCGATGGTAAAGCGGCGGCGATATAAGAGAGGATGACACGGGTGCCCAGGGAAAGGATGGTCAAGATCAACGAAATCCCCGGATGTTGAATGGCACGGTAAAAGCCATAGAGCAAGAACAAAAGGGCGATCAGCGCATAGAAGGCGCCTTCGATGCGAAGATACAGCATGCCTTGGCGGATGACCGAAACGGAAGAAGCATCGATGAATAAGGTCATCAATGGTTTGGCAAAGAGGAAAACGAGCAAGGAGATGAGCAAAGCAAAACTGATGGAAGTGATTGCTGCGGCCTGGATGCCTTTTTTTATGCGATCTTGTTTTTGTGCACCATAATTTTGGGCGATGAAGATCGAAAATGCGTTGCCAAAGTCTTGAACAGGCAAATACGCAAATGCGTCGATCTTTACGCCTGCCGCAAAAGCGGCCATGACGGTGGTACCAAAACTATTAACAACGCCTTGTACTAAAACGATGCCTAAATTCATGATGGATTGCTGCAAACAGGTTAAAAATGAAAAGTGAAAGATTTTCTTCATGCATGTCCGGCTCAGGTGAATGCCTTCTTCTTTCTGAAATAAAGCCGGATACATGCATCGAGCGTAAAGTGCAATGCCGATACCGGAAATATACTGGGCGATCACAGTTGCGATGGCAGCACCTTTTACGCCCATGTGCATGCCGGCAATCATCCATAGATCAAAGAAGATATTCAGAATGGAAGAAATTGCCAGAAAAAATAAAGGAACCATGGAATTGCCGATGGAGCGAAGCAGCGAAGCAAAAAAATTATAGAGAAAGATGGCAAATAATCCTGCAAACACAAAGAACAAGTATTCATACATCATGGTCTGTATTTCCGCTGGAATTCGTAAAAAATAAATGATTTCATCCATGGCGATGTAAACCAGGATGTTTAACAGGATCGTTACAGTGAATAAAAGTACGAACGAAGCGAGGATGTTCTCTTTCAGATGATGTTCATCGCGCCGTCCAAAACAGATGGAAAAGACGGTTCCGCTGCCCATTGTCAGGCCTAAGATGATCGAGGTTAGCAGTGTCATCAAAGAAAAAGCGGATCCGACGGCGGCCAAGGCTCCTTCTCCTAAAAAGCGGCCGACGATGATCGTATCAGCAATGTTATAGCATTGTTGAAGCAGATTGCCTAAGATCATTGGGACGGCAAATCGTAACATCGTTGGCAAGATCGCACCCTTGGTCAAATCATTTTGCATCGAATTCCTTCTTTCGTCATTTGTAACATCTGTTTATTATCGTAATGGTTCTGCAGGCAGGCTGTCAAATGAAAATCGTATCGCCTTGACAAATAAAGGGATTTTCCATAAGATAGGAACATAGTTTGATGGAGGAGGATACGTATGCAGCACGAAGTCAGCAATACCAAAGGGGCGATTTCTTTGTCGCTAGGCATCATTTCCATCGTATGTGCCGTAGGCTT
>CASFOT010000070.1 GCA_949296305.1 uncultured Erysipelotrichaceae bacterium | reverse complement strand
GAGCAAGGGCTTCCTGTTGATCGTCCGACCTGCCCATATAATAAAGATACGCTACAGGACAGAAAATTGATCAAACGAAATATGCTGACGAATCCGTTTGAAAAGTTTGAACGAAAACGATTCATGTATTATTCCAAAGATCTAGGTGTCATTTCTATGAATCATGCATTGCTGGAAAAGTTAAATAAAGATGATTTAGAGAAAATTAAGCATCAGATGAATGAGGATCTTCACAATTACTATGCACAAATAAATTCATGACTTCTTTTATCCTATGATTAAGGAAAAAATATGAATTGTTTAGAATTGCGAAAACAGAAACGTAATTAGCAGAATTATCACTTTTTAGACTTGTTTATCATAATGGGCTGAATTTCTTTTATGTATTTGACTAAGATTTAAGATAAAAAGCATCTCTTCATTACAGTTTGGTCATAGTGCTTGATTCTTATTTACTTTATGTCTAAGACGAGATTGAATGCGAATTTTCGAGGAAATTAAACAGGGGAGAGCAGGATGGATTTCTTGTATGAGAATAAAGCAAATGAATGTTCATCATATGAGCAGATTTGGATATTTGATGCACAAAAGGTTTTTTGCTTTTCCAAACCTTTGCTTACAGCTGGATTCATTTTTCAAAGCAAAAAAAGTACGGATACGATTTGCCCTTCATCCTGTTAAAACTAGATTTAACATTTGAGAGGTTGTTTCGCTATTTCCGTCCTTTTTGTATAGTTAAGTTCAGGGATTACATGAGTTTTCTAAATAAGTTTTTCAAATCATCGATGCTGGCTTCTTTTGGATTGCCAGGAGCGCAAGCATCTTCAAATGCAGATTTAGCTAAGAAATCAAGATCTTCTTCTTTCAGTGCGTCCAATTTTGTAGGAATGCCGACATCAATGGATAATTGACGAACTGCATCTACGGCTGCTTTACGTGCTTCATCTAATGACATGGAATCTACGTTTTTAACACCCATGGCCTGTGCGATCTCACGGTATTTTTCACCTGTGCACTCAGCATTATATTCCATCACGATCGGAAGCATCATTGCACAAGCAACACCATGTGGCGTATCATATACTGCACCCAGCGTATGAGCCATTGAGTGTGCAATGCCTAAACCGACGTTAGAGAAACCCATACCAGCAATATATTGCCCTAATGCCATTCCTTCACGGCCTTCTTTTTCATTAGCGACTGCATTGCGTAAAGAGCGGCTGATGATCTCAATTGCTTTCAAATGGAACATATCGGTCATTTCCCATGCCGCTTTTGTCGTAAATCCTTCAATTGCATGTGTGAGTGCATCCATGCCTGTAGAAGCAGTCAGTCCTTTTGGCATAGAAGCCATCATATCTGGATCGACTACGGCAATGATCGGCATGTCATGTGGATCGACGCAGACAAATTTTCTTTTCTTTTCAACATCAGTAATGACATAGTTGATCGTGACTTCAGCTGCAGTTCCGGCAGTCGTTGGTACTGCAATGATCGGAACGCAAGGTTTTTTGGTAGGAGCTACACCTTCCAAAGAACGAACATCTTCAAATTCAGGGTTAGCGATGATGATGCCGATTGCTTTTGCCGTGTCCATTGAAGAACCGCCGCCGATCGCGATGATATAATCAGCTTCAGCTGCTTTAAAAGCTGCTACGCCGTTCTGTACATTTTCGATTGTTGGATTTGCTTTGATATCAGAATAAATCGTATAATCCAGCTGTG
>CASFOT010000069.1 GCA_949296305.1 uncultured Erysipelotrichaceae bacterium | reverse complement strand
TGCTTGTGCAGCAGCAAGCAATGCCATCGGAGAAGCCTTCCATAAGATCCGTGACGGATACGAAGATATCATCGTCGCTGGAGGAAGCGAGGCAGCGATCACACCATTGGCCATTGCTGGTTTTATGTCCATGCGCGCATTGTGTGAAGGCGACAACAAAGAACGTGCCAGCATTCCTTTTGATAAAGAGCGTCATGGTTTTGTCATGGGCGAAGGTGCAGGAATCCTCATTTTGGAAGAATACGAACATGCAAAAGCAAGACATGCCAAGATCTATGGTGAGATCGTCGGTTATGGGGCAACTTGTGATGCGCATCATATCACGGCGCCGGCTCCAGATGGGAGCGGAGGTGCGAAAGCCATGGTACAGGCCATCGAAGATGCTGGATTGAATAAAGAAGACATCGATTACATCAATGCACACGGTACGAGCACACCGCTGAATGACCGCACCGAAACAGCCGCAGTCAAACTGGCTTTTGGTGACCATGCAAATCATCTGGCGATGTCTTCTACAAAATCAAATACAGGCCATCTGTTAGGTGCCAGCGGTGCAATCGAAGCAATTATTACCGTGAAAGCATTACAAGAAGGTTATATTCCGGCAACAATCCATTACGAGCAGAAAGATGAAGAATGTGATCTGGACATCGTAGCCAATGAAGGCAGAAAAGCCGATCTGCGTTATGCAATGAGCAATTCATTAGGCTTCGGCGGTCATAATGCCTCTTTGATCTTTGCGAAAGGAGAAGAATAAGCATGGTCTATAATTCAAATGAAATCCAGCAGATCATTCCGCATCGTTATCCGTTTCTGCTGGTAGATGCGATCGAAAGCATCAATGAAGAAGGTACTTCAATCGTTGGACGTAAATGTGTCAGTGCGAATGAAATGCAATTTTTAGGGCATTTTCCGCAAAAACATCTGATGCCTGGCGTATTGATCGTAGAAGCCTTGGCACAGACCGGTTGCGTCCTTTTGTTATCAAAAGAAGAAAATAAAGGGAAGATCGGTGTATTTGCCGGCATCAACAAAATGCGTTTCCGCCGTCCGGTCATTCCTGGAGATGTTCTTCGCTTGGAAGTGACATTGACCAATCAGCGTGCAGGAATCTATTTTGCAGATGTCTGTGCGACGGTTGAAGGAGAAGTAGCCGCACGCGGTGAAATCATGTGTGCGTTGATGGACGTACAGGGATAGAAAAGGAAAGGTGATTCGTGTGACGCCATTTCAAGTTTTGAGATCAGCACATTTACTGCCTGGCGCATGGCTGTATGCCCATCGCTGTGATATGGAAGATTGGGAAAAGAACTATAAGAAATTAAGAGTGTATAGTCAAAAGGTCGTAAAGGCGTTAGGTTTTCAGCTGCAAAGTGAAGGGATAGAGAATCTGCCAGAACAAGGGCCGATCTTCTTTGTTTCTAATCATCAGGGAACTTTGGATCCGGCACCGATCGTAGCGACATGTCCATTGCCGCTTGCCTTTGTTTCAAAAAAGGAGAATGAAAAAATTCCTTTGCTTGGACGGTTGGCGTTGATGATCGGAACGATTCACTTTGATCGTGATACACGTGAGGGAAACGTGCATATGTTAAGAGAAAGTGCACGTCGTCTGAAACAGGGAAAGAATCTGTTGATCTTTCCAGAAGGAACTCGTTCGAAAGGGGATCAAATGAATGAGTTCAAAATGGGATCGCTGCAGCCTGCCTACATGGGCAAGGCAACGATCGTTCCGATCACGCTTCAGCATTGTTATGCGTTGGATGAACGCCATACGCGTATCCGCTCATTGAAGGTGATTTATGGAAAAGCTATTCCTTATGAGGAATATCGTGCAATCAAACAGGAGGATTTGCTGAAACGATTGCATGATGAAATTCAGCAAAAAGCGTATGCAGTCCAATAAAAACAGCCGTTTAAGCACAGAAGAATGGTGGAATGTGCTCACGCATGGAGTGATGGTCGCCGCTTTTTGTGGGTGGATGTGCATAAGTCTGCCAAAGGCATGGGAAAAGGATCTTATGTTCGGTTTTGGACTATTGGTTTTCTTTTTATGCATGATCGCGATGTTCTTGGCATCCACGCTTTACCATGCGATGACACCAGGAACGAAAGCAAAAGAAGTGCTGCATGTCTTTGATCATATTTGCATTTATCTGGCGATTGCTGGCAGTTATACGCCAGCAGTGCTCTGTGTGATGGATGGGTATGCACGAATCGGATTGCTGGTCTTTCAATGGGGAATGGTTTTGATCGGTGTCTTTTATAAAACATTCGCAAAACACAAAAACTCTAAACTGTCTTTGATCTTGTATTTAGGCATGGGATGGAGCATCGTATGGTTATTACCGCAATTGTTGCAGGCGGTTTCATCGACCTTTTTGGTACTTGTTGCCGGAGGCGGGGTAGCCTACAGTATCGGTGCAGTGATCTATGCGAAAAAACCATTTGCATATGCTCATGTGATCTGGCACCTCTTTGTTGCGATAGCTGCAATCTTGCAAGGGATCGGATTTATCTATTTTTTGATCAGTTAGCAGCGTTTCATAATAAATTAGCGTTAATTTCTGTATTTATATAAAAAACAGTTGACAAACGGGATCGTTTTCATATAAAATAATAAACGTTCCGTTAGTCATTGGGGTATAGCCAAGCGGTAAGGCACCAGACTCTGAATCTGGCATTTCCTTGGTTCGAATCCAAGTACCCCAGCCATAGAAAATCAACCGTTCGAAAGAGCGGTTTTTTTGTCTTTTTGGCAGATGCTTGTATTTTTTCATAGAGGGACACATAATAATGAAAAAGCAAGGAGAAACCTATGGATAAAGAAGATAATGTGATTCGAGAATCATTAAAAATGATACAAGATCATGATCAGCGCTTATCCGGATATGCGACCAAAAATCGTGATTGCAAGAAAGTGCGTGTTGTAAAGCAGCATGATGAATTAGATCTGCGCTGGCCTTTTGAGGAAGACATCGATCGTGTGCTGTATTCAAAAAATTATTCGCGCTATGCGGATAAGACGCAGGCATTGTCTTTTTTTGAAGATGTGCATATTACACGGCGTTCACTGCATGTACAATGGGTGTCCCGCATTGCACGGCAGATTGGCAGACGTTTAAATCTTAATCTGGATCTGATTGAAGCAATCGCATTAGGACATGATATTGGACATGCGCCTTATGGCCATATTGGTGAAAAAGCCATCGATGAAATGCTTCAGAAAAAAGGGTTTGGTTATTTTGCGCATAATGCAAACAGTGTACGAAAGCTTCTTTACATTGAGCGAAAAGGAACAGGTTATGATGTGTCATTGCAAGCATTAGATGGGATCCTCTCTCATAACGGAGAACTGTTGAGCCAGCGCTATGAACCCGATTGGAATAAGACAAAAGAACAGTTTTTTGAAGAATATGAGAACTGCTGGCATAAAAAAGAGTATAGTCTTCAAATAACGCCTATGACATTGGAAGGCTGTGTGGTACGTATTTCTGATGTCATTGCTTATATCGGTAAAGATATAGAAGATGCTTTGCATGTGCAGATCATTGTTCCAAAAGATATCCCAAAAGGGATCCTTTGTATTCTTGGAAAGGATAATCGGACCATGATGAATCGTCTGATCAAAGATTTATTGGTGAATAGTTATGGCAAACCTTATTTGACTTTTTCTGCTGAAGTGTTTGCAGCTTTACAAGAACTGCTGCAGTTTATCCAAACACATATTCATCAACATCCCGCATTGATCGAACAAGGTGAAAAGATCCTGCGAATCGTGCAAGAGTTATACGAAAGTTTTTATCAAGATCTGCTTCATCAAAAAAATGTGCAGGAAGGTGTTTGGACGTATATGAAGAAAATGAATCGATCCTATCAAGAGACTCCCTATCCGCTGGTGGTGGCGGATTACGTATCCGGCATGACAGATTCTTATGCATTGCAGTGGTATGAAAAACGGTTTTTACCGATCATGCATCCGGATATCCTAGATTGATGTTTTAGTAAAAAAGGGAAATAGAATGTATTGAGCGTAAAAGAGAAATAGGATCAAATCATTTAAGCGAGGAAACGAATATGAAGAAAAGGTTGGAAACAGGTACTGTGAGTTGTATCTTGGGAATCGTTTTATGTGCATGTGCGCCTCAGCACCCAACGCTGCTGTTTGATTCGATCGAATTGGAATATGGGCAAAATCCATTTAAGGATATTTCACTCGATGCGCTTATTGACGATTACGATAAACTGAAAGAACAGTATGATTTTACTATGCGTCTGAAAAGCGGAGAACATGAAATCAAGCTTGCTGAAGACGAGGTTTTGGGGACTGGCCGTTATTTGCTGCAGATCAGCTGTTCATCCAGCCTTGAACCTCTCGATGTCCAATTGTCAATCAAGGATACGCTCGCTCCTGTATTTGAAGATTTTAAAAAGGAAATAGGGGTTGATTATGGCTATTCTAAAGAGCTTGCAACACTCTTTACAGCAACGGACCTGGCAGATGTTGAAATCCGCATCGATGGAGAGATTGATACAAATAAAGCGGGCAGATATCAAGTGAAAGTAATTGCAGAAGATGAAAATGGAAATCAAACAGTAAAAGATTGTACGATCATTGTTAAAGAGAAATCAAAAAGCGAACATGCTGCTTCATCTGGGAATGCAAATACAAAACCATCATCTGGAACATTGACAAACAATGCCAGCAATTCATCATCAAGCGGGACTGGTAGTTCTGAGGCTTCTTCCGGCAATCATTCGATTAAACCTGTCTGCACCATCCCTTCAAATCAGTATGGAAACAGCGGAATGAAATTTAACACCAAAGAAGAAGCGCATGCATGGGCAGAAGCATATATTGAAAATGATGATGCAAATGGCGAAGGAAACATTGTCAGTTATGGCGTGATCGGCATGTCAGACACATGTGATCAGATGGCAGGTTATACGGTTCAATTTAATATCGAAGGGGAAGCTCCTGATTGGGATCAGTAGAAAAAACAGCCTATAAAGCAAAAAGGTAAGGAAACTTGCCTTTTTTTCGTATAAGAGAGCAAGGATACGCTTTTGAAGGGAGACAGCTGAAAAATGAATAAAAGAGATCCGCCAAGATAAGTTTGGCAAAATTGGCTGAATAAAAGAGAGGGGATGAAGATCATGAAAAAGAGACATCAATTTTATTGGGTTTATAGAAGAATGAGTATTTTAGTGCTGGCTGTATGCCTGTTGATGGGATTTTTAGATATTACAGTGCTGAAGGCAAAAACGACCATCGATATCAAAGATCTTTATGACATGTCCGCTGCGGTTAGGAGCAAAGACGGTTTCACTACGACGTGGTGGTCACAAATGGGGCACATCTATGCAAATGGTGAGATTGCTTTTTGTGTGGAGCCATCTCAATTTATCAATGAACAAGCATCTTATACATATAAAGATTATTCAAGTGCTCAAAAACAGCGTATGGAGCATATTGCTTATGTAGGATGGGAATTATCGGATAAAACAGATGAGGACTATACGGCCACACAGTTTATGATCTGGGAAGCATTGGGGAATACGATCGAAAGCACTTCGCTCTCGGGATATTCCAAGAAAAAGAAAGAAATACAAAATCAGATCGATCAATTATTCTATACTTTTCCATCATTTAAAAATGAAGAACTTATTTTGGATATGGGGAAATCGATCACATTGACCGATACCAACGGTGTGTTTGAATATTACACATTGGAATCGAAGAGCGAGGGGATCACTGTCAAAAAAACAGGAAATAAACTGACCATCACAGCAAGTGAAAAAGCACCTGAACAGGCAAAGATCACTTATCGATTGGTGAAGGATGGTTATGTCGG
>CASFOT010000068.1 GCA_949296305.1 uncultured Erysipelotrichaceae bacterium | reverse complement strand
TTTTTGCATGACATCTAGATGAAGCAATCCATCTACCTTATTGGAATTTATTGCATATATTTCATTTTCATTCAATTGTTGTCCTTTCAAACTTTTAATTACGATTTGTGCCACACCAAGTTTATTTACGCTTTTGATTTTATTCATAAGCAAATGCCCCCTCTTATGCTCATATTTACTTCATGCGCTGATGGGATGAGCACAGAAGATGTTTTCTATCGACTTGTTTCTTCCATTTGTTTTACCATTTCTATGAAAGAAGCATCATATTTTTCTAATAATTGTTTTTGAACAGTGTTCACTTTTTTCTTTTTTACAGAATATAATGAAACTTCCATCATATCACCGTGTTCAGTAATATCATAATGTAATAACAAAGGAACGATTGCTGATAAATCAGCCTCATTTAATGCATATACCGTATAGTGATCTTGATAATTCACAACTTTTAACTCTTTATCAGCAATTGCGATCAATTGATCATCTTTATAAAAACACAAATATAATCCTTTATTACCAAAACCAACTTCATATAAATAGTATGTACTGCCATAAGCTTGGAGCATACGATATGCGTATGACTGTAAAAATCCTTTTACCTTTTGCGTCATACCTTGGATCGTACCTGCTAATTCATTTTGTTCAAACAATTTAAACGCTAGGCGCTCCTGTATAGTTGCGCCATACGTAGTATCACTTGGATTATAGTACATCAATTGTTTGCGTTCACCAGGATAATCTATCGTTACCGTTAATCTTCCTCGTTCGAATGGCGCTAAAGCTGCGATGAAGGCTTTCTCATTTTTAACTGCAAACCAAGACATATCAAAATTTGTCGTTACTTGTTCAAACTGAAATATCATTTTAATCCCTCAAATTTCACATTATCATCATCACCGACATATACGGCACAATTTGCATAATACTTTCCATCTTTTGATTTTGCAGAAACGATGGTATTTCCTTTTTTAACTGCTTTTACCGTTCCATTGTTAACAGTAGCTATTTGCTTATCTGATGTCGTCCAGATAAAATCCTCTGCATTATAACCTTTTGGATATTCAATTTCTACCTTTTCAGTTTTACCCAACGGAACATGGATATAATAGGAAGATATATTCATATTACTTCCTAATCTCTCCTCTTCTTTGTTCTCATCATTCATATTATTTTCTTGTTCTTCACTCTGAATTTCATTTTCTGTATCTTTCGGAAGTTCTAAATGCTGTTCCCATAAAACGAGTTCTTCTTCTGGCAGAAAATCAAAACTTTTAGCTGTCATCAAAGCATTGCTGCTTGGAGTACCCACAATATCAAAGGTATACTTGACCTTAATTTTGTATGCCAACGTATTCTGTTTGGTACCTATGCTAATTTTAACAATCGGTATATATCCTTTCACCTTCCGATTTAATGTTGTTTTCCGATCAATCACAAACGCATCATCAGTTTCCGTCCACTCATTGGAAAGTTCAATACTGGCACTTGCTGTAGCTTTTACAGCACATGATACGTCTGCGTTTACGATTGGTACAGACAA
Organism: uncultured Erysipelotrichaceae bacterium; assembly: GCA_949296305.1. Taxonomy (GTDB): domain Bacteria; phylum Bacillota_I; class Bacilli_A; order Erysipelotrichales; family Erysipelotrichaceae; genus Merdibacter. The sequence continues at coordinate 23,185 of CASFOT010000068.1, read as the reverse complement.
TACTTTTAAAGTAGCTGACAATTTAGGTCCTGTTTCAATATCAATTTCAGCTTCCATTTTTGCAGAAGAGTCTTTAGTTGTTGTCTTCTTGATTTTCCCATCATTGTATTCAGTCTTCGTATTATTATTTATCGAGATGTCCAAAGACAGTTCCCCATTTGCTTCAAAATACACCGATAATGCTAAATCAACAGTTCCTACACCATTTATTGTTATAGGAATCGTACAAATCGTTAACTCATTTTCTAATTTACCTTTAATTGAACCGCTTATTGAGGATCCATAGTTCGTTTCTATCGAAAATTTTTCGATTCCTGTTGGTATATGAGTATCTTTACCAAAAATTTTTAAGGTATCTAACTTTAAAGATGGTACAACATACAAGTTTTTGACAGAAATCTTTCCTACAACCTCATAGCCTCCGCTAAATTTATTGGTCATCGTTGGATTTCTTTTTTCTGTTCCATCTTCATTTTGATACTTTTGTAATTGTGAACGTAATTCATCAACAGATATTTTCCCATCCTGATAATCTTGAATTGCTTTCTCATTCGTGTATGGATCTGGTCCAAACAATACTTTATCCGGTATAATAGAAGTCTTTTCAAATGAAGCCGGATCAATGCTCGATCCGCTATTCTGTATTGAATTTGATAATGAAAGGAAATTTGATTCCCACTTTTGATTGATACCTACGGTTCCTTTTGTAAAATTGATCTCCGCATCGAAAGAAAGTCCACCTTTTGCTTTGCTTTTAGCTAGCGGTCCTAAATCTGCAGTATATATCGGTTTATCTGACTTCACTATTTTTGCAGATCCAACCATAGCCAATGATGCAGTAGGCACACTAGTTGTTTCATCATCCGTTAGTGATGAAACAACTCCAGTATTACTGCTCATACCACTAATCTTAACACCATCTGCTGCTTGAATATCCTCATAATCAGGAACTAAAACATTTTGATATTCAAGTTCTTCAAAGACTTCACTAAGATCAGGTGTCGTGGTATCAACCGTATATGTATTATCGCCATTATCTGTGATCTTGCTCACTTTGATGACAACGCCTTCTGGGTTATCTTTCGTTCCTGGAGCAATGTAGACACCATCAACAACTGGCTTTAGATCTTTAAATATATATTGATTCCCTTTACTAAGTTGAATCCTGTCACTGTCACTTTCATCAATGACACCTTCTTTATATTCTATATTTTCTATTGGTTCTAATCCTTGTTCAAAATATGCCTGCTGTGCTGCAGCTAAGATATTTTCGCATTGCTCTTGAGTGGCCCATGAATTGTAATCTGCATTCGCTTTGCTAATTTGATTCTTTTTTGCAAAATTTAATGCTTTTTCTGCATCTGATTTTCCATCATACTCATTTAAATCTACACCTGCAGCATAGACTGCAGTCGTAACAACAAATTCTAAAGTTGCACCATCCTCTTCAGCAAATTTACCTGATACATCTCTTAAAACGTCCCATTCATAACAAGATTGTACATATGAAAAAATTGGATTAGAGCTTTGCACATCAGAATAATATGGCTGATCTTCTTCATATTCATTCATGCCAAACGTAATTGCTAATTCTTCAATCCATTTTCCTCTTGTCCAGCTAGTGTCATCATCAAAACGAAAATGTTGCCCAGAACAGCCAGTAGTTATAGTTAGCGTTAAGACAATTGCTAAAAATATTTTTGTCAACCTTTTCATCATAATTTCCCCTATATCCCACAAAGTGTATTTTCAAAAAGCAATTTTTGCTTTTATAATTTTCAATGTTAGATAGGTGGAGAAAATCTCCACCTCATTATTAAGCATTATTTAAATGCATTAGCGTTATTTTGAATTGCACCTTCTGTTGCTTCATAGCTTTGTGCTGTTTTTACTAAAAAATTAGCGTAAGATTCTACTACATTTTTATATTCCTCAAACCGAGGTTTTAAAGCATTCATTGCTGCACGAATATCAGTTGACGCGTCACTTTTCCATGTAGCTTCTAAATCATTTAGATTTTTATTGATTTCCGCTAATTTTTCATCCATTGTTGAATTGATGCGTCGAACAGTTGTAGCCGTATCAAGCAATACTTGAGTCGAAACTAAAATTCCGTTTGCCATAGTTCTCCCCCCTTTTTAATTCACTAGTTTTCTTGCTTCTGAAACAATCGTATCTTGCGTATCTCGATAAGCTTTTGCACTTTTTCTCAAGAAGTCCGCATAGTTCAGCATCAGCGTATGCATTTTACTAAAATCATCCTTGAATCCAGAAATCTGATCAACATACGCAACGTTGTCTTTTCCGTCCCAAGTGGATCTCAATGCTCCTGTTTCCCTGTACAAGGAATCATATTGAGATTGATAATCATTTGCCAATGCTTCAATACGAGAGGCAGCTGATTCCAGCGTTTCAGGAGTAACCTGAATGTTTCTTGCCATACTTTTCCCTCCATTTCTAAACTATATCAGTATCAGTTTTGAACCATTCAATATGCCTAATTCATATACTGATAAGTTAACATTGATAATCGTCCCATCATCTCGATGACACAAAACCGTGCTTTCATTTGCTCTAAATCTTCCATCAGATAATTCAATTACCGCTTTTTTTATCAATTCTAAGACCTCAGACATCGGTGATTGCAAAGGCACAAAGATATCAAATGATCGAGCTAGAACTGGAACAAACACTTCAATCAAAACCTTATCCATTTCTTCAAACCTCCCCTAGTTGTCCATTAGTTAAAACTTTAATGAGCGTTGGGCGATTTCTGTTTATCAGTTGTCCATACCCGCTACCGATATCTTCATATAAATCACTTGTTACTTTACTAATCTTCAATAAATATTGATCTGCAACACCATCACCGATCCATAGACCTACAGAGCCGTTTACATGACGTTTAAACCAAGCATCATAACTGAAACTTCCATACTGGGTTGAAGCATCGATGATAACAAAATGAATCTTATAGATGGCTTCTGCTTTTTCGATCATAATTGATAATTTTTCTTTTCCATCCGAACTTAATTGGTCAAATAGCATCTTGCAACCTAAAATTACAATAACTTTCTCATCAAATGTTTCTAATACTTTCTCATTTAATTGAGAATCCTTATAGGTATTGTTACGAAGTACCATATCATCAAATAAATCTTTGACAGCTGTCTCAAAATCAGATGGAACATAGACATGCGCAGCCCCATGATAATTAAGCATTACTTGTTCTGTATCAAATGCATATACGTTCGTCATTAAGGATAGCACTTTGATTAACTCTTGACCAAAGCTCAACACATCATTATATTCTTGTGCTGCAACTGGATATACTACTTTATTTTTTAGATTTATATATGCAGGAGTTAATTCTTTTTTAGAAATTCCTATAGGCACGTGTTTGATATCCGATAGGTATGGACGAATCACTGCCAAATTCACTACGTCTGGAAGAATTGGAACATGGTTAGCAAATTTCTTAGCTTTCTGTGATTGCTCTGCACAGAAAGCACGAATACGCTCTTGTAAAATATCTTCAGGATAACAATATGCAGTCTGGAACTCATACACTTGATCGAATGCGACTAATCCTCGACCTTTATATTTTGAAGGAACCAATCCATCTGTTTTTCCAACAATTGTTGGATAATCCGTTGCATCGTTCAATTGCATGGACAGCAGCATTTTAAAATTCTGTTGCGTTTTATATCGAACTGCATTTGTCGTACTAGCTGTAACTGCAAAGTAAATACCGTATTTTACACCTTCACGTGTGATTAAACCAAAATCATCTTGCAAATCATCAAATTCTTCAGCAAATCCAGAAAAATTGTTTAAAAGCACAACAATGTTAGGTATCAAATTACCAGTACTTTTGCAATAATTTGCATAATCTCCTCCATATTCAGAGAACAAACTCTTTCTACTATCGATTTCTTTCTGCATCATCTTAAAGAAATTGATGATTTTTTCTTCATCAGATGAGGTCATCACATCTCCTACCTGCGGTGCCGCTTCAAACATCTTTAATGTTTCTGATCCAAAATCTAATATATATAGATTTAGTTCTTCTGAAGAATGATTTTTAATCAACGAATACGCAAGTGATGTTAAAAAAGTTGTTTTCCCATTCCCTGTCGCACCATAAACCAAGCAATTTCCTTCTGTTGAAAAAGGTATTGTTAACACATCTTGTCTTTGATTAAATGGATCATCATATTCTCCAATTACTGGATTCAGTACACCTGGCTGTGATACATAATGATATTTTCTCTCCAAGTCATCAATGTATATATAAGCTGGAATTGGATCTAACCATAGTGGCCGAACATGAACTTTCTCTTCTAAGGCTAAATCTGACAAGTATTTAACAATCGCAACAATTTGTTTTACTTTGCTACCCTTCTTCTGCTTCTTATTCGGCTTCACATTCATGAGTACTTGTCCTAAATTATCAACAATCTGTATACTATCGTCAACTGTTTTCTCAACGGTATCACTTGGGATATATTCTGCACCGCACCAAGCCGACTGTCCTAATGCAAATAACTCATTAAAACCAACCTGTAAATAGAATCGACCTGTTTGTGAAATCTCTGCAGCATCCGGACATTTAATCATATCTTGGCTATCTGCTTTTTCCTGAACCTTTAAGCAAACCCTGAATTTACTATTGCTCCAAATTTGATCATCAACGACGCCATTTGGTTTCTGAGTGGCTAAAATCAAATGCACTCCCAAACTTCGTCCAATACGAGCAGCACTAATCAATTGCTCCATAAATTCTGGCTGCTGTGTTTTTAATTCAGCAAATTCATCAGAAATAATGAAAAGATGCGGAACCGGTTCAGAAACAACCTTGTCTCTATATAATTGCTGATACTTGTAAATATCCATTGTACCTTCATTAGATACTTTTCTTGCTTGATTAAAAATCGTCTGCCTCCTGCGCAATTCGCTCTGTATAGAGATTAGTGAGCGTTTTACTGCCGCACCATCTAAATTTGTGATCGTTCCAGCTAAATGGGGAAGCTTAATACCTCGATCATGGTTTTCAAATGCGCCCGCAAGACCTCCTCCTTTATAATCAATTAAAATGAAAGACACTTCATCAGGATGATAGTTTACTGCAAGAGAAAGAATATATGTAATGATAAATTCAGATTTTCCTGAACCCGTCATTCCCGCAACCAGCCCATGAGGTCCATGAAACTTTTCATGAAGATCCAACATAAATGTTTCTCCATACGCATCTATACCAATAGGTGTCTGCAACGTAATAGTTGGGTTATTTTCTTTCCAACGAGTCAAAGAGTTTAGGTGATCAATTTTACTGACATGGAACATTTCAAGAAAAGTAAGCATAGACGGTAAAGCAAATAATTGGCTTCCTAAATCAAGTTCAATATTAGCTAGATCAACAGATAAAGTATCCAGAGCTACTTCATTGATCTCATCAACATCAAATGAAATTCCTTGTCCGCTTGTATCTGCTCGATCAAACATTCTCGCCTTGCCATTTTCTATAGAAACGATCATTTTTGTTTCCTTTGGTAAATTACGTAATTCAGAGGAAGCAAAAATTACACTGCAAGCACAATTGTTTTTAAACCTTAATAATTGTTGTAATCCTTCACATTTTTCACTAAATTTTTTATTTGTCACGATAATTACGTAATATGGAGCATAACTTGAATATTCTTGATTTTTTTGATCTCCTCTGACAACAATATTTTTTTCAATATATGCTGACAAAACCTTCACTTCATCCAAATTAGTCGCAATAAAACGTGCAGATTTATCATCGTTCCAGAAATGAGGAATCGGACGAATAAAATTCCATTCGCTCATTTCATTTTCATCCGTAATCATCATCAGTTTCAGCTCATCATAGCTATGTAGAGAAATCATCTGTAAAATTAAAGACTTCAACAATTTGATGCGGGAAGAAAAATCGCCATAAATTCCTAAAGTGATATTATCAACCAAAGAAACACCAATTGGAACATCATGAAGATATTTGGGCTCAGCACCTAAAGATTGCATGGCATCTTGAAGATTATCATCCTCCATAGAAAATTTCTTTTCTTGATATTGAACTTCCGCATCCATTGAGATACGGCCTTTACCTAAACGTAAAGTCAAAAAATCAGATTGTCCAATCATTCGTTCCCATAAATTTGCGCTTACATTTGCGATTCGTTGGGCACATTCGTCAGGAGAAATTAAATTTTCTTCCAGAATATCACTTTGTTCTTTACATGTTCGCTTAATCTCATCTCTTATCCGATCTAAATAAGCTAAATACTTCTCCTGTCTTTTTTTCTCGTTTCGTAATTTTTGTTTCTTTTCATATTTTTTCGTCAAGATTGGCCAAAGAACCGTACCTAACAGCATGCTAAAAGACATCACCAAGGTCGGCATGGCTTGCATGACATCTCCACCATTAGATAAGACATTATTTAAAGATAACAAACCTGTACTCATAGAAGTAAGACCCATTGTCAACGAAGGTCCTAGCATCAAAGCCAACGGAACAGTTTCAACTTTTTGTATTTGTGGAGGTGAATCAATTTTTATGATCGTATGTTCAATCTCTCTATGAAAACGAGGGGAGCGAAAGAAATATTCCTTATCCGGTATCTCAACAGCCTCTTCTTTTACCTCAACTTTCTGCGGACAATAATCAATTAAGCTACGCGTGTTTATTTTCAACATACCATCTGGATTATTGACAGCCAGAAAATTACGACCAACGACAAGCTGCAGTCCCATGATATAAATAAAATCTCCAGCAACTAGATTTTTGAAATCCACTTTGTACCCATTTACATATGTACCATTCGTGCTGTCTAGATCGGTTATGCTCCACGAACTACCATCAAAGCTCAATTTAGCATGTTTGCTAGATACAAATTTATTTTCAAAACAAAAATTATTATCATTTGTTCTTCCAATACTAAATGAATCCGCATTTCTAATCATAATTTTACGAAAACTCTGTCGAGACTCATCAATCGGTTCTGAAAAAAGAATCACTCTTTCGGTCGAATTCGCAATCTTTAAATTAAAAAAACTTAATGGTTTAATAACAGTATTTTCGACTGGGTTATTATTCGCATCAAGTATTTGTACTAATTTATTACTTTTTACTACCCACTCACCACTAAAAGCTTCTATACTCAATAAATCTCTTTTCAAGCCGTTTTCGTCTGTATCAGTTAACCAATATTGTCCCTTTACTTTCTTTGGCAAACTAAGACAAAACATCTGTTTTGATTTTATCAGATTGATAATCATAGCCCCATCCTCTTTTCAATCATTATCAAACTATTGAAATCACAAACATACCATCTGTTTTCGTCGTGTTATTTTTCTGAAACTTTATTGGAAAACACCTCATATCCCTAAATTTAAAATGTTCTCTATTTATTTATATTTTAATCCTCTATCCTAACAAAAACAAGGCATATCTTCACTTTTTTTACTTACTGAAATTAAAAACGTTTAATTTCAAAGGAATCTATAAAAATTTTATTCATACTGATCAAACTTTTTGATTTCTATTCCCTTCAAACAAATATCATTTATGGCAATAACTTTAATCATGATTAAAATACAAAGAACTTTGTTAAGATGACATTCTATCCAATAATAGATTTTAAAATATCGTACAGAAACCATTCGATAGAAACATTCTTGCACTTTTAATTTTTATATATTTATACCTATACGTAATATCGAACATTGCCAACAGAATTCGATCAATACCAAAAACAATTGAGTCCTTGTTGCTTTAAATATTTGACGTTCTATTTGTCATAAAGGCTACTAAAATCTATTATTAGGCTACATAAAAAAACTGCAAACATGCTCATTACTATTCCTAAGTATCGATTCGTTGCAGTTCTTTGTTTCTTGAACATATTCGATAGAGTATAAAACTAATTGATCTAAAAATCAAAAAATTTTCAACTTTATCAAGCAATGATAGGATGTTGCCTATTTATAGAACAAATCATTTCCAATTTTATAAACAGACGATAATGTAAATGCCTTACTCAGTACTCTCGAAAAGGATGCGGTAATAATCATTTTTCAACACCTGATCTGAAAAGGCAATCTTATTCGCAACGGTTTCCTTTATTTTAGCTACATAATCGTCATCGACTTTAACTCCTTGATTCGGTATGAACTCCCCTGTTTCAGCATTGTATTTTCCTTTATCAGTGATCCAAGAATGATCATTCCAAAGGGCAAGCGGGTCAGCATCTGAGAATACATCCCTTCCAACCAGCAATCTGGAATCATACTCGATCCCAAATAAGTTCAGCAGCGTAGGCGTAATATCCAAACTGTAAGTAGGATCAGAGATCTCGCATGCATATTCTTTCTTTTCGTTTTCTAAACAGCCTGACCATAAAAGCCATGTGTTATGATCCCGATCCCAATCGGTCTCAATCTCATGCTGGTAAAGATCTTCCATATAATCTTCGCTGTTGCCAAATGTCTTTGATTTCGCCAAGCCATAGGGATAATGATCCGATGTCATGCAGATCACGGTATCATCTGCAATGCCGGCCTCCTCCAATCGATCGACCATGATCGTAAGCGCTTCTTCCAATTCCATCTGATAACAGAAATAATTTAACGTCGTTTCTTTATATTGATCTCCTAAGACTGCTTTTACCTTATCCATATATTTTTTGCATTTTTCATCATCGCTGCTATAAGGTGCATGTCCGCTTAACGTCATATAATAAATACTGAATGGCTGTTGGTCGATATACGTATCGAGCGTCTTATCAAAAAATACATCATCCCCGACCCATGCCCCTGCAATCTCTTCTAATCCATTTCCATTTCCAAGATAACTAGCATAGCCTAAATTTTCATGCGTCAGATTACGATCATAATAGTCGTAGCTTCCATTATGGAATGCTGCACTATAATAGCCTTGTTCCATCAATTGATGTCCAAGCGTATAATAATTCAGATTGTTCCGCGTTTCCTGCATCGTTTCTACCCCATCCATAGGAACCAATCCCATCAAAAAGGAGTATTCCCCTGTCGATGTGCTGCCTCCCCATGCAGGCTGATAATAATCTGAAAAATAAATGCCTTGATGTGTTAAACGATAAAGTGTCGGTGTCAATTCTTCATTGATTGTGGAATCAGAGAAGGCCTCTGCGCAGATCAAGATCAAATTCTTTCCTTTAAATAAACCGGTATAACGGTTTTTTAAAGTTGGTCTTACACTGTTGACATAAGCATGCAAGGACTGGATCGTTTGATTCGTTTCTGTTTGACTCAATTCAGCAAAATCAATCGAAGAAATATTAGGTTCATATTCCTTTACGGTTTCTTCTGTTTGCTCATCCGGATCATCCTTAGCAGCAACCAATTCACTTCTGGCTTCGTTGCCAAACAGTTTATACTGGATATCTAACCGCATGCTGGTCAATAAACCAAATGTCTGTGTTGCTTTATCAAAGTTAAATTTTTGGCTGTAAAGCTCATGCTCATTTAATGGATACGTACAAATGATCCCCGCACCAAAAAAAATAAAAGAAACGATTAAGACAAAGATTCCTTGTATGACACTTAAACGAGGCGTTCTTTTTTCTTTCTTCGTATACCACCCATAGAAAATACAGGGAAGGAGAAATAAGACGATGACCGGGATGCTGGAAAAAACAATCCGGAAAAGTTCTCCGGAAAAACCGCCAACAACCCCGCCTGTGCCCGTCATAATATCGGACAATGTCATATACATCTGAAAGCTTTCTCTGATCAGGCATTCAACGATATAAAGAATGCTCGCAATCAGTAGGATTCCCATATTCGCTGCTCGTTTTATCTTGCTTTGGAAAACGGAGGTGAGTGCCCCAAAGAAAAGCCCGATGCCGATCGTAAACAAAAGCATCGGTAAAAAGCCCCTGAACAAGCTCGTCCCGCCTACGATCCGCAACAGGATCTCAAAATAAAGGAAAACCAAAGGAAATAAAAGCAGGTTCCCTTTCTTTCTTTGCAAGTTTTTCGCTTCTTTTTTAAGCCTTTGTATCATTTTTTTATATTTCAAGATCATTGCCTGCTGATCAATCGTATCCAATCGACGTTCTTTCATATCATTACCTTCTATTTAGAAACCACTTATCTGAATGCGGTATTGTCTTTCTTTCCTATTGTCATGTTCTAAAACAATTATAATCCGTTCTAAGACAAAGGCAAGCACTTTATTCCCTCTGCAAAGAGTTTCTTGTATAGACGCTTGGCTCATAGTATAGTGTAGTCATACAGATTCCTGTATTTGGAGGCATTTTATGAATTTTTCAACAATCTTATTGCTCATCCTCATATTATTGTTTTGTACAGCCATCTCCTATTATTTCAAGATCATTGCCCATGTATTGGATTGTATTGAACGACAGCGCGTCTATACGATCGGCAACCGGGATTTCTGGTATTTTATTGTTTTATTTTTCAATATTTTCGGTGTCGTCATCTATTATGCAACACAGAGAAAACATTTGAAATGAGCTCATCGATTGCGGCAATCATAATAGCATGGACAAATACGAGATGAGATTATTGAACAAGTGAACCCCGCTGCTGGCCAACAAACCGCCCTGCCGTTCATAAAACCATGCATTGACCAAACCGATCCCGCCATAAACCAAAAGATAGACGCCATCGCTCCATTGACCAGCCAGCAGCGCATCCATCACATGGATCCAGCCAAATGCAAGTGCACTGATGAATGCAGCACAACCGAAATTGAGATATCGCCGACAAAAGGCAAAAATACCTCCTCGAAATACACTTTCTTCAACGATCGGAGCAAAAATGAGAACAGAGAACATCATGAACACAGGAGCAACGCTCATATTATCTGCAATTACTTCTTGATTCAAGCTATCCATCTGCCCGCTGAGCAAAGAACTGAGCACACTTAAGAATACATTCAATATGATCACAAAGAAACCTCCGATCACCACACGAAACAAAAAGGCGATCGGCGCTTTTTTTATTTGATCAAACGAATGTTTCCATTCATGCCAGCTGATCCAAACGCAAAGAATGATCAATAATACATAGAAGAAAGCCAACACATCCACACGGATCATTGTTGCAGAGGGATCAAGCCATAACGTCAGCATGACCGACAGCTTAGGAATGAGCCAGAGATAACCAACAAAATAAATAAGCAACAAAGCAAGCAGACGTTTCCAGGTCATTTGTTTTTTTACATACATCTTTTATCCTCCCTTTCCTCACTATATGAATTTCTATCATGCTTCATGTTCTATGGAAAAGGAAGGAGCACTGCATGCCCCTTCCATCAGATTCCTTTTTTACGAAGATAATGTGCTGCATTTTGCGCAGCGATCGCTCCGTCACTGCAAGCAGTAACGACCTGACGCAGATCTTTCACGTTACAGTCTCCGGCGCCATAAATGCCAGGGATCGCTGTTTCCATGCTCGGATTCACAACGATGTAACCTTGGTGATTTAAGATCCCTAACTCTTTTAGAAAATCGGTATGCGGATCTAATCCGATGTATTCAAAGACGCCTGCACAAGGGACGATTATTTCTTGATTGGTCTTTACATCCAATGTACGCACGCCTTCCAGCTGATCGTTTCCGACGAATCCTTTGATCTGTTGATAGGTATGTATCGTCACATTTTCCTTTTTCCGCAGCTGGCGGATCGCCACCTCATCCGCTGTAAGATCATAGTTGGTCAGCATCGTCAAATGCGAAACGATATTCGACAAGAATAAAGATTCCTTGACACCAGAATTACCACCGCCGATTACGACAACATCTTTGCCTGCATACTGTGCCCCGTCACAGATCGCACACCAGCTGATCCCGCGGCGTGAAAACTTTTCTTCATTTTCCACATGCAGCAACTTTGGGGTCGTCCCAATTGCAAGCAATACGCTGCGTGCCAGATAGGGTTCATTTTCTCCATCCATATATACCTTATGATTCGGCTCGCCCGGTTCGATCTTTACGACCCTTTTCTTTTGAAAAGGCACCTTCAGCTGACGCGTATGCTGAAACATCCGATAACCTAGCGCTGAACCGCTGATGGATCCTACTCCGATATAATTCTGTATTTCATTTGTTTCATTGATCTGCCCTCCAGGATTGCCAAAGTCAACCATCAATGTATTCAGCTCCGCACGTGCCGCATAAACCGCTGCACTCATTCCTGCAGGACCCGCACCAACGATGAGCACATCATATTGATTCATCTGCTTCCCTCCATCTCATATGTTTTCTGCTTTGTTCTTTACTTGTATCATATCATTTCTGTTTTTGTTTTACTATCTGGCATGCCTCAGTTTCATTTATTTTTCACTTTTGGCCAATGTCGATAGATCAAATGATAAAACATAAAAATCCATATGAGAACAATGATGCCATATGCAAGATACGACCGCAAGGGAAGCGATCCTTGTGTAAAAGGCTGTGCAGATTTTGCCATGACACTTTGATCAGATTGCGCCATCTCCAATGTATCTTCATGACGATAACGCGGATTGCGGATCTCGATATAAGCTTTCTTTTGTTCCAACAAAGAAACCTGGATCATCTTGCCATCCGCATATAAATAAACAGGCAGCGGTTCTTGCATGGCCACTGCATCATCCACCTCAAAAGCAACTTGTTGTGCATCTTCTAACAAGGCACAAGTCTTTTTCCAACCATCTTCTTCTAGATAATCCACATTGAAAAGCTCGCTTTCGAAAGTTGTTCCCTGCGATGTTAAAGTGATGCTGTCGGCATCACAGCCTGTCACCTCAGCTTCATAAACCTGTTCATGTAAAAAAGGAAGCAAGGCTGCCAATAAAACAAGTATCATCTGCATGATCGATCACCTGTTTCTATTGTTCACTGCTTCCCTTTTTTTATTCATTCTTTTACGATTTGCGAAGCTGGTCAGCCATTTCCCGCAGTTTTGCCAATCGATGTTTCATTCCCGATTTACTGATCTCTTCTCCATATTTTTCATAACAAAGATCACAGAGCTCGTTCATGCTCGCTTCCGGATGTTCCTTGCGGATCATGACCACATGCTGCAGTTTTTCTGGCAAAGAATCCAACGTTCGATAGTTCAAGATCCATTCGATATCCTCCAACTGTTTTCTTGCTGCAGAGATGCTTTTCATCTCATTTGCCAGTTCACAGTTATCCAAACGCGTCAGCGAATTCATGAAATCACGCTGGATCCGGTTATCTTCAAATTCAAAAAGCGCATCGTTCGCTTTACACAAACGCAGAAAATCAGCAATCTTATCACTCGCTTTTAAATATACGACATATTGATTACGGCGTTTGATCATCTTTGCAGGAAGGTAAAAACGATTCATCAAACGGCATAAGAACTTCGCCATCGCCTCTTCATTCGTACCAATCTCCAAATGATAATTAGCCGTCTGCGGCGCATTCACGCTCCCGCCCGCCAAAAAAGCCCCGGCCAGATAACCTTGTGCACAGCAATCTTTGCGCAACAAGCGAGATGCGATATGGCTTTGTAATCCTTGCTGTGTATAGATCCCCAGATCCTTCAAGATTTCTAATGCGTGCGTATTGACCCGAATCACATAGATGTTATTCTTTTTCAGTTTGATCTTTCGTAATACAGAGAGCTGTGGTTCTACCTGATAAAACTCTTTCAGCATTTTCCAAATATGCTTGGCAATGCTGGCATGTTCGCTTTGAATTCGAATATGCATCCCTTGTGAAGTGATGTTCATCGTTGAACACATCTGGATCAATGCAGCAAGCTGTACTTTACGGCAGCATTCTTTCCATTGCGCATTGCAGATCTGATTTTTTACTTCTGAGGTGAACGACATAAAACCACTCCTCACATTCCTATTTTTTATGACAGGGTCAATATTTCCTCTACGGCTTTCTTCACCTTTTCTGAATCATGGCGAATCAAAGAACCATCCATATTCATCAAGTCTCGTTTTAAAACAACATATGGATGTCGATCTTCTTTTAATTGAATGGGTTTGCTGCCCATGGCTGCATACTTATCCAGCATTTCTTTTGAAAATTGATTATTATTGGCAACTACGATGTCCACAGCATCTGCATAAGCATGATGCAGGATCGCATTTACATGATCTTCCACCGAATAATCATCGGTTTCTCCCGGCTGGCTCATCGCATTGCAGAAATAAACCTTGCGGCATGGATTAGTGATCAGCTCATTACGAATCTCATCAATGATCAGGTTCGGCATGATGCTGGTATACAGAGAACCGATGCCGTAAATGATCAGATCTGCTTCTCGGATCGCTTCTAATGCTTCTTTTGCCGCTTTGACATTGCGCTGATAAAACACTCGGTCGATGTGATTGCGGAATTTTGGTATGCTGTCTTCACCGCGTACGATCGTACCATCTTCCATAATTGCATACAAAGTGACGATTTCTAAAGTAGAAGGAATGATCTTTCCTTTTACTTTCAGTACCCGCGAAAAAGTACGGATTGCCTCCATAAAGCTTCCGGTCGTCTGCGAAAGTGCCAATAATAACAGATTCCCCAGGTTATGGCCGGCAATATCGCCTTCCCCGCCAAAACGATAATTCATCAATTCAGTAAATACGCCTTCTTCTTCGGCCATCGCACACATGACATGGCGAACATCTCCCATTGCCGGTATTTGATAGCTATCGCGAATTCTGCCGGTGCTTCCACCGTCATCTGCTACCGTGACGATCGCAGATAATTCGATATCCTTGATATTCTTCATGCCTCTCAGCATGACGGATAAGCCGGTACCTCCACCAATGATCACGACTTTCTTCATAGACTACACCTCACAATCCCGATGAGAAAGAAAACACTGATATCGATCTTTATATAGATCATACAGCCAGTTCGCGATCGTTACGCTGCGATGGTGTCCGCCAGTACAGCCGATGGCGATGCTGAGATGACTGCGTTTTTGTTTTTCATATTGCTGCAAGACATAATCCAGATATGCATGAAAACGGCTGCAGAATTCTTTTGTCTCATCAAATTTCATCACATAATCATAAACTTCTGCGTCATTTCCCGTCTTCTGCTTGAGTTCTTCCACATAATAAGGATTTGGCAAGAAACGCACATCACTGATGATGTCTGCGTCGATCGGCAATCCATGTTTAAATCCAAAAGACATGAAACTGATCGTAAATTCCGGCTTTACTTTGAAAGATAGTCTTGAGAACAATAAATTACGAAGTTCCTGCAAGCTCAGTTTGGTCGTATCAATATGCAGGATCGCCCGCTCATTCAATCGATTGAACAAATCCCGCTCAACTTCGATCGCTTCTTCCAAAGAATTGGCCATATGGAACAATAACATCGGATGATGACGACGTGTAAAACGATAGCGAAGCAGCAATTCTTCATTGCTTGCATCCAAAAACACGACATTTACCTCCATGTCAATATTCTCAAAGTAATTAAGAAACTGCATATAATCAACTGCATTTGTTGCCAAAGCAATATTATCATAGCGATGATCACTCTGTTTCCGAATCAAATGACCCAAAGAAGAAATCAGCTGCACAGGAAAATTATCGATGCAGAAATACCCCATATCTTCTAAAATGTTCATTGCGCTTGTTTTTCCGGCCCCGCTCATGCCAGTGATCAGCACGATTTTTTTATTTGTCTTATCGCTCATGAAGATCCCCCGTTCTTAAATACCTATTTTCCTTTATTGTATCATAAAGCAACTAACCAAAAAAAGCAAACCAGTAAAAAGCAGCTCTATGAAAGAAGCTGCTGTACCAATGGCTGTATATGCAGCGAAGTCTCTACCAAATCGGCCACCTCTTCACACATGCAGCGATCCTGAGATAAAAAAACGACGAGCGTATGACGTAAAGATGCTTTCTGTTTTGCATAGCTGATCTCACCTTGTGCCAAAGCATTGGCCAGCAAGCTGCGCATCTCTTCAAAAGCTTCCGAAAAATGCTCGATGCAAAGGATCGTATATGGATCTCGATGCAGCTTGGTGATGATCTCTTCTAGCAAAAACGGGTAAGCATGCATATCTAAATGAAGATAATGCGGCTGACAAAAATATTCTTCGCTTAAGATCTGCAGCAAATTCCGGCAGTCATTGCGCTCGCCGATCAGCTGCCAGCACCCTAACATGCCTTCTTTTATCTTTTCTTGTGTTAACCGCTTCAACATTTCTTCTAAACGCTCCTCACAGACGGAAGCGTTTTGCTGATGAAGCACTTCCAGTGTATGATCCATACGTTCTTTTGCACAAAAAGGAATGTTAGATAAGGATGCGATCACTTCCCGTACACAGCGTTCATCAATGCTCTTTTCTTCGTGCGCCTTTGCATGTGCACAGCTAAGATCCAACACATCCAGCGCCTTATCAGGAAAATGACCAAAAGGAAGATAATAATCGGCCAGATGGATCATAAACGGTAACAGCTCTTCACTGATTTCCACTTGATGAAAACGGCTGTATTCTTGTGCTCGGGCTTGCAAGATCCGCATGGTTTCTGCTTGATTCGGCTCTTTTAATAAGACACATTGAAAACGCCGCTGCAAAGCCGGATCCTTCTCGATATAACGCTCATATTCATCCAAAGTAGTTGCTCCGATACAGCGCAGTTCTCTTCGTGCCAGACACGGTTTGATCACACTGGCTACATCGATGCTGCCTTCTGATTTTCCTGCACCGATCATTTGATGAAGCTCATCGATGAATAAGATCGCATGGGGATGTGAGCGAAATAGCGCGATGATCTTTTTGATCTTCTCTTCAAAATCACCTCGATATCGAGTCCCCGCCACCAGCGTATTCAGATCAAGCGCATAAATATAATGATCTTTTAACGCCGGTATTTCTTCTGCCTCGATTCGCTGTGCCAGCGCTTCGACCAACGCACTTTTTCCAACGCCGGCTTCTCCTACCAGCAATGGATTTGCTTTTTCTCTGCGCAGCAAGATCTCTACCAGAAATTCAATTTGTTCATCGCGTTCTACATAGTGCTGCCTCTCTTTGAAATTCAAACAGCAGAGCGCTTCTTGTTCATCAAGCGCAGGAATGCCCTTTTTCTGCTTTGATTCATCCGCTGTCAGTTCGACCCCATAGCGGCGCAGCAATTCCATTGCCACACAAGTGGGATGCATGAATAACACATCCCCCATGCAGTCTTCAAAGCTCTCTTCTTCTTTTTGCAGCTGTGCTCCTTGCTCAAGCATCTTCTGCACGATCGCAGTCACCTGCAGATTTTCCTTGAGCTGTTCTTTCATGCCAAACAAGATTGCCGCATCTTCACGCACCTGAAAATAATAAATTCCTTGTGAAGCCAGCGATTTTGCCAGCTTTCCTTCTCCAGAACGAAGCAGTGCTAGCAATAAATGTTCACTGCCCACATAATCATTTCCCATTCTTCTTGCTTCCATCTTCGCACGTTCCAGCATTGCTTTCTGTTTTAGATTCATCTTTTCATTCTTCCTTTGCTCTTTGTTATTTAACTATAGTATGGACCTGCCATAGTATTCTATGAATATCCTAAGACAAATCAGAACAAAGGATTGATCCTTTCATTTTTGTTTGCTTCCTCATTGGAATTCTGACAGAACTGTTACTTTTATGCATCTTTGATTTCATATATAATAAAAGCAGAGAAAACAGAAAGAGGGACAAACATGTATCGAATCTTAGTAGTAGAAGATAATGAGAAGATCCGTATGGAATTATGTGATTTTCTAAGCAAAAACGGTTATCGAAGCGAAGGCTGCAGCAATTTTTCCAACATTCTGGAAGATATTCGTTCCCGTAAGCCAGATTTGATCCTATTGGATCTGAACTTACCGTTCATGGATGGACATTTCATCTGTCGTGAACTG
Source organism: uncultured Erysipelotrichaceae bacterium (assembly GCA_949296305.1). Taxonomy (GTDB): domain Bacteria; phylum Bacillota_I; class Bacilli_A; order Erysipelotrichales; family Erysipelotrichaceae; genus Merdibacter. The sequence continues at coordinate 5,285 of CASFOT010000068.1, read as the reverse complement.
CGGCGGACAAGCAATGTCCCCATCATCATCGTCACCAGCCGTAATTCTGAGATCGATGAATTACAAAGCATGCATCTAGGGGCTGATGACTATGTGACCAAGCCATACAATCTGCAGATCCTGTTAGCACGCATCGACCGAGTGCTGCAGCGCGTATATGAAACCAAGGATGCCAACCACATGAAAGTAGGCGAAGTGACGATGGATATCACGAAAAGCGCACTTTCTTTTCAGAATAAAACCGTAGATCTTACCAAAAATGAACTGCGGATCATGCACTGTCTCTTCCAAAATAAAAATACGATCGTTTCTCGAGAAAAACTGATGAAACACATGTGGGACTGCGATGCATTTGTCGATGACAATACTTTGACGGTCAACATCAATCGTTTACGCAAAAAATTGGAATATATCGGTTTGAGCGATTTCATCGAAACCAAGCGCGGCCTGGGATATATCATCTATGAAGATCAGTGAATTTTTAGCTGATAAGCTTTATGTCGTGCTGACGGCATGCTTCATCAGTCTGCTGCTTGTCCTTTTCTTATACTCGCTGCAGATCAATGCTTCAGTGATCATTATGATCCTGACATTGTTCTGGATCTTGCCAATCAGTTTTATCAGTGTGGAATATACACGCCGTCATCAATATTATCGCAATTTATTGGAAACGATGCAGACATTGGATCAGAAATACCTGATCGCGGACATCCTTTCAGAGCCGCATTTCATCGACGGGCAGTTATTGTATTCCATCTTAAAAGAAAGTGCCCGCTCCATGCAGGAGAATGTCAAGCTATATCGATTAGCTGAAAATGACTACCGTGATTATATCGAAATGTGGGTCCATGAGATCAAGACGCCATTAGCTGCTGCCAAGCTGATCGCTGACAACAATCCTAGCGTTGTCTCGGATTCGATCATCGAAGAAATCGAGCATGTACAAGGATTCGTTGAACAGGCATTATTTTACGCACGCAGTGCAAATGTTGAAAATGACTATATCATCAAAGAAATCGAACTATCCACCATCGTGCATAATGTCATCAAAAAGCATTCCAACGATTTTATTTATAAGAAGATCCGCATCGAACTGGAAGATCTTGAACAAAACGTCTATACAGATCAAAAATGGATCGAATTCATCCTGGATCAGATCGTAACCAACGCCTTGACTTATACACCGCCGCAAAACGGATTGATCCGCATCTATGCAAAGCGAAGGGAAAACAGCATTCAATTATTTATCAGTGACAATGGAGTGGGCATCGATCCAAAAGATATCCGAAGGATCTTTCAAAAAGGATTCACAGGCAATAACCGTCCTCACAATGAGAAAGCGACCGGCATCGGCTTATATCTTTGCCATACGCTTTGCCGCAAATTGTATTTGGATATCGATGTAGAATCTCGTCTGTCTCAAGGAACGACGATGATCATCACTTTCCCATTGTCGAACCTATTATTGTTAAAATGACACGGATCCTTTTTTTAGACATCGATGGTGTCTTGAACCCGATTCCGATGCGTTCCCTTCCACGTACAGATCGGCATCTGGCTTATCGATTGGCAAAAGAAAAACAAGACGCTGGTTATCAACATCTTTCTCATACAGCGCTTTCTTGTGCATATTATTGCTGGGATGTTCATGCCATGGAGCTTTTAAAAGAACTGTGTGAACAATTTCAGCTGCAGATCATCATCACTTCTTCTTGGGGATCATTTTACTCTTTAAAAGAATTAAAGCTGTTGTTCGGCCTTTATGCATTGGATGTTTACCTGACAGCCATCGTTCCTTCCATCGGAAAACGAAGCTCTAACATCCTGCACTTTGTGAAAGAACATCCTGAAATCGAAGCTTGGATCAGCATTGATGATCTAATGATGGAAGATTGCTTTCCCGATCATGCAGTAACCACCCGCGGTTATCTAAAAGACGCAGATATCGAGAAAGCAAAGACGTTGTTAAAACAACAATTGCATTAACTTACGATTCTGTTCGTTTTCTGTCATGTATATCGATGTCACTCACTTTCCACCTTTCTTATAATAGTAGCAATAAACGTATGAGGAGGTGGTTTCATGAAAGAAAAACTTTTACGCCATGGCAGCCTATTCTCGATCACCATCTTGGCATTATTGGAATGTATCCTTCTTTTTCTGCCTGAGACGTTGATTCGGCCATTCTCATATTTGCTGCTGTTGGCTTTTATCGTTGTGGTGATCACTATCCAATATGATGCGCTGCACCGCCGCCTCAAAGGCAGGCATAAAGGAGATTACTCATCATGAGCACAATTTTACAAGTATCAATGATCGAAAAATATTATGGCAGCCGGGATTCCATCACCAAAGCCTTGGATAACATCAGCTTTGAAGTTGAAGAAGGAGAATTCATCGGCATCATGGGGCCTAGCGGCAGCGGAAAAACAACGCTGCTCAATTGCATCTCAACCATTGATTCTGTATCGACCGGCCATATCTATCTGCATCATCAAGACATCACGGTTTTGAAGAAAAAGGCCTTGGAACGTTTCCGCCGGGAACAGTTAGGATTCATCTTCCAGGATTTCAACCTGCTGCCTTCCCTTACAGGCTATGAGAATATCGCCTTAGCGCTCACGATCCAAGGAATTGCCTCTGCTGCCATACCTGCAAGGATCCAAACGATCGCAAAACGACTGAAGATCCTTAATATATTAGAAAAATATCCTCAGCAGATGTCCGGAGGAGAACGCCAACGCATCGCTTGTGCCCGTGCATTGATCAACGATCCTTCCCTCATCTTGGCTGATGAGCCAACAGGCGCCTTGGATTCGAAGAATTCGCGCCTGCTGCTGGAAACGATGGAACAGATAAACGAAGAATATCATTCAACGATCATGATGGTGACCCATGATCCTTTTTCTGCGTCATACGCTAAACGCATCTTATTCATCAAAGATGGGAAGATTTTTAATGAATTGGTTCGCGGCAGTGATGATCGAAAAGAATTTTTCCAACGCATCATCGATGTCACCACGTTGTTAGGAGGCGATGATGTTGTACGCTAAGCTTGCTTATAAAAATGTGCGTGCCAGCTTTCACGATTACCTTTTATATTTTCTGACGCTTGCTTTGACCGTCTCACTTTTCTACTGTTTCAATGCCAGCTCTACCCTACGGGTCCTTCATAGCTACAATGATCTTCCTGCGAGCTTTCCAAAGCTGCTGGATACGCTGGGCATGATGATGTATTCACTGTCGTTATTGACCGCAGCCATCCTCGCTGTCTTGGTGTTCTATGCAAACCGTCTGTTTATCTTGCGCCGAAAGAATGAGTTTGCACTGTACTACGTATTGGGCATGAAACAAAAGCATCTTTCGCTCGTGCTGTTTTTAGAAGCGTTTTTTGTTGCGATCTTAGCATTGGGTGCTGGTATGTTGATCGGCATATTGGCTTCGCAATTTATCTTCACCTTTACCGCTTCTTTATTTGTCAATCACGTTGTCTATCGATTCTTTTTTTCACCGATTGCGCTGCTTTTCACCGTGATTGCCTTTTTTGCCATTTTTATGATCACCACTCTGGCAAATACACTGTTTCTCATCTTTCGTCCGCTTCGTCCTATCCATTTCCGCCCTAAACAGCAAATGCGTTTCTTTTCCAAACTACCGCCTTTCATTGAATTACTGCTGGCTTTTCTAGGTTATCTGCTCTGTTTTCTTCTCATGCGTCTGGCAATTTCGCGCTTGACATTTCTCATCACGATCCTTCTGATGAATGCCGCAAACTTTTTTATTCTTCTATCTCTCTGTCAGCTGTTATCATTGATGATCCGTAAACGGCATTCTTTTTGTTACCAGGGGCTTCATCTGCTCACCTTACGGCGCATCCATCAATTGATCATTAACAGCCGTTTGACCTTGTGCATCATCTCTATCTTGCTGACGATCGGCATCACTTCGTTGTTTTCCGGCTTTTGCATCAGCAACAACCTCAACAGTGAAGTCGACAGTCTGTCTCCTTACAGTTTTTCTTTGATCCACCGTTATGCTTATGAACCAGACCAAAATTATCATTGGAAACAATTTGACCAAGAAGTCGAAAAACTGCAAGTTGCGAAAGAATCGATCCACCACGAAAACATCCTTCATACTTTTTACAGCGAATTCACTTATCGTGAACTCGAACAGCTGTTAGAAAAATGGAATATTGATGTGCCTAGAGAACTAGCTGGTCTAAGTGATCCGATCGAGATCCTGCCGCTATCCGCTTATAATCAATTGCGGCGGGAACAGGGATTTGAGGAACTGAAGCTGAAGCCGGAGAATGTCCTGTTATACAGCAGCCATATACGTTGTGCAGATGCCATCAAGCAGCTTTGCGAATCACGTACGCATATTCGGCTCTTTCATCGTTCTTTGCGTTTGCAGCCCAGCAACGGAAAACCACTGCGGCCATCTTCTGTAGATGAATATCTGCCGCAAGAGAGCATATTGATCGTCATTCATGACACGATGATCCCGGCAAATGCCGGAAGTTATGCCGACTATTGGAATGTAGAACTGAAATCCGGCATCTCTACCCGCAGCTTTGCTTCTTCCATCGAAAAGGCGATCGTAAAAAATGGGCAAACGCTGAACATGCGCAACACTTATATGGCGAATCGGGATGAAACACACGATAACAGCGTAGGTTTTTCAGTTCTTTATACGTATGTTTCTTTATACATCGGCACCATCTTGATCATCTGTTCATTGATCACTCTTTCATTAAAGCTGCTGGCTCCGATCTATAATGAACGTTCGACAGCGGCGCTGCTCGAAAAAATCGGCACTCCGCTGCAGATGTGCCGAAAAGACCTATTTTGGCAGACATTTGTTTATTTCTCCCTGCCTTTTTGTATCTCGATCGTCAACAGCATGCTCCTGATCAAAATTATCAAAAATGCCTATTATGAATTTCATCAATCTGGCTATGTGACCGCAGTTGCCCAGACAACTTTGTTTGTCTCCTTCCTTTTTATCAGTTATTTTGCGATCACGCATTACTCCAGGCGGTCCATGGCGGAAAATGAACAATTGCCGTATTCTTAAATCTTTCGATCTGCAAAAGGGGAATGAGTCCCCTTTTTTAATAAAAAAGGCTGTTGAACAGCCTTGCAGCTTGTTGACAAACTATATACTTAAAAAGTATAGAAAAATAATTCGATAAAAGTGGGGATTATCAACCATTTTTCAGGTAATTTTATATAAATGATGGCTTAAGATTGCCTGTTTTCTCTTTAAAAGTGGAGATTAAA
>CASFOT010000067.1 GCA_949296305.1 uncultured Erysipelotrichaceae bacterium | reverse complement strand
TTTTACTATATCTTTATCGATATATCATCATTTAATGTATATAGGACCCTGGCTCTGAATCTTTTCCAGTTCGTATAGCCATTGCTGCTGTGTTTCAGTAATTTGATTGTTTTGTTTCTGTTTTCAATCAATGCGTTATTCATTTTCTTTTGAATAGCAGGAATCTTTATAAATGAATTGATGATTTCTTGTTTCCATTCAACCAAAGTATTTGAAAATTCCTGGATTGTTCTAACTTTAGATGTCCGACATTTGATTATGATATCTTCTAATTCCTTTTTAGCTTCAGCGTATTCCGTTCGCTTGTAGAATAAATGAATCAAATATTTAATTTTCACTGCTTCCTTTAGCTGCTCATCAATATTCATGAGGAGATCATAAATGTCATAGAGGTTACAGTATCGATTGAGGACATGATTGAATTTTTTCTCTTGATTAGGGTCAGCGATCTTTGGATTATTAGAAAATAGTATAAAATCAAATTTTTTTAAAAGGTAATAATTGATTTGAGCTTTTTTGAGCTTATCCGAATCATCAGGAGAAAGATCCTGGTGATTCTGTTTCAACAGCTTCCTTTTTTCTTCTAGCTGATCTTTTGATTTTTTGTTTATGTTCATCACATCGATTCTCACTCGTGTAACACGCCTAGAAAGCTCTTGAAGGATATGGAATTTGTCTACGATACAGACACAGTTTGGAAACATCACTTTAGAAACCATACGATATGTATGCCACATATCAAAAGACACAAATTTAACTTTATTACGTTCTTCTAAAGGGATATTATAAAAATAATCGATCAGATAACGCTTTCGTCTGGAAGGAAGCACATCTATGATCTTTTTATCTATATAGTCTAGAAGAACACAGATATAGTCACTGTCACTGCTCTTGAATGCATAAGTTTCATCGAAAGAAATGCATTCTGGAAGCGGTCTTCGAGCGGGGCTTATATGATTATCAAAAACATTGGAAACGGTAGAAGGAGAGATATGATACTTATCTGCGACATATTGGAAAGTGGCTTCTGGTCTTTTTAGCTCCTGAAGGACATTATATACGGTCTCAACAGAAAGCTTGGATCTGCCAAAAGTGAAAGGATCATGTTCGTAGAAAGTCTTGCCGCAAACAGGGCAAATAAATCTGCGAGCTCTATAGTTGATCGTACAGGGAACAGGATTCAAAACGGAGTGTTTGATTTTTTTTAGATGGTAACCTTTGATCTTGGTGGTAACGGTATTGCATACAGGGCAGGAATGCTCGTGAACATTCAATTCCAGATCGATTATAAGACCATCTTTCTCATGGTAGATATTGATTTTTTTAATATTCGCACGATCAAGACCAAAAACAGTCAAAAAATCTCTAAGCTGCAAAGAGGAATCAACAGCCATAGAGAACACCATCCTTAGAAGCAAAAAGAATAAAAAAAGCAAATGACATATAAAAAACCTCACTTTCTTATCTAATACAAATGAATGATAGGCGAAAAAGCGAGGAAAAAATATAAAAGTCATGTGGGAAGTAAGATAAGAGGCAAATTTCTGGCAGAAAAATCTAGAATATGTCTGTAAGAAAGAAAACAAATAGGATCATATTTGTCTTTTAGATAATAAAAATGAGAAGAAGCAACTAAGTCGGAAGATGGAGAGATAAGGATGCGGATAATATCAGAATGAACGAGAGACGAGAAAGGAACCATCCCTTCTAAGAAGATGGCATGAGTCTTACGGCAATGAGAACAAAGGATCCTAACGATTTTGATGGTCATGGAATGATGTAAAAAAGAAAAGATACGGAGATATCTGCCATGAATATGCCAGTGATTATGACCACATTGATCACAGATGATCGATTGAAGATCGATACTATTAACAATTTTATCGTAATTGATTTGATTCAGCTTGATTTTATTAGGATTATTCGATATTATCATATTGTTCGTTGGAACGGATAGAAATCAAACTTTGGTCGGGGAGATTTCTATCTTTTTTTTGCCTTTCTTGAAAAAATTATAATACATCACTTAAAAAGAAAACACCCCACAAAACAGAAAGAAGAAAATAGGAGAACCACAAAAAAATATGTAGCTCTCCGATTTCCCAAGTTATTTTAGATACTCTCATTTTTGAATGACTGTACTGATAGTTGACATCAATATACATATATGCTATGTTAGATTCGTTGAATGAGTGGTGGAGTCTGTCATGAAGCAATTTGCTTTATTTGTTCAACAAGATGATTGGATGAAATGACAGATTGCGCGAATTTGTCTTTTTTTAATTAAAGGAGCTTGTAATATGAAAACAATTTGGGAGAAGTTAAAAAAATCAATCAAACATTCTTCTCCACCTCGAATATTAGCAACTGGATTCGGACTCGTGATCTTCATTGGAACCATTCTTTTGATGCTGCCGATCTCGGTTCGTGAAGGAATGCATGTGACTTTTGTCGATGCTTTATTTACTTCTACAAGTGCTGTTTGTGTAACAGGTTTGATTGCAATTGATACAGCTACTTATTTCACGCCCTTTGGCAGTGCTGTTATTGCAATCTTGATTCAAGTAGGCGGCCTTGGCGTTACTTGTGTAGGTGTTTCTCTAATTCTTGCAGCACGTAAACATGTCAGCTTTAAAGCTCGAAAAATGATCAAAGAATCTTGGAATGTAGATAGCTATGGCGGCTTGGTTCGTTTGGTCCGTTCTGTCTTAAAATTAACTTTGATCTTCGAAATAACAGGGGCCTTGTTAAGTTTTATCACTTTAATAAAGGATTATGATATTCCTCAAGCAATCGGAATCAGCATTTTTCACTCAATTGCCGCATTTAATAATTCCGGATTTGATATACAAGGTGGATTACCTAACATGATGCGCTATCAAAATGATGTACTTTGGAATTTAGTTACATCTGGATTGATCATTTTTGGCGGCATTGGATTCCTGGTGATCAACGACGTCATAAAAAAGCGGAATTTTCGCAAACTGACTTTGCATTCCAAAGTGGTAATTTCAATGAGCATATTTTTGATCATTCTTGGTACGGTTGCATTAAAATGCAGTGAAGATATTACTTGGCTTGGTGCATATTTTCACAGCGTATCGGCACGTACGGCAGGTTTTTCAACTTATTCATTAGGTAATTTCAGCAATGCTGGTTTGTTTATCATCCTTTTATTGATGTTTATCGGCGCTTCTCCTGGTTCTACTGGAGGAGGAATCAAGACGAGTACATTATTTGTTATGTGCAACGTGATCCGCAGCGTAATTTTTAATAAGCATTACTACACGGCTTTTCGTAGACGTATTGCAGATAGCGTGATCATGCAGGCATTTGTTATAACCTTGCTTTCTTTCAGCTTTGTTGCAGTTTCTACTTTATTATTGTGTATTTTAGAGCCCAATTATTCTTTCATGCAATTATTATTTGAAAGTGTATCTGGCTTTGGTACAGTAGGTCTTTCCACAGGAATTACTGCCGATTTAGGAGCTGCAGCAAAAATCGTATTGATATTAACGATGTATGTTGGTCGTTTAGGCGCAATGACAATTGCTACTTTAGGAAATTTTAAAGAACAAAGTGAGGTTTCCTATACGACTGAAAATATAACCATTGGTTAAAAAGGAGAAAATGATGAAGAAAAAAACATATGCTGTAATTGGTTTGGGACGTTTTGGCATGCCGTTGGCGACAAAGCTTGCAGAGAGCGGAGCAGATGTCATCGGAGTAGATATGGATGAAGAACGTGTACGAGCTTTTCGTGAATATAGTGAGTATGCTTTTGTAGCTAATAAGCTTACGAAAGAAGTGTTAGAAGATATTGGCGTTCAAGATTGCGATGTTGCGGTCATATGCATTGGCAGCCGTGTTGAGACTAGTATCTTAGTAACTCTTACGACCCTTAATCTAGGCGTTCCTCATGTTATTTCAAAAGCAAGCAGCGCGGAGCAGGGAGAAGTGCTGAGCCGATTGGGTGCAATTGTTGTTTATCCTGAAAGAGATATGGCTTTGCGAACAGCTAAAAAAATCCTGCGAGAGAATTTAGTTGACTATCTTTCGTTAGGCAGGGATATTGAAATCATAGAAATTGAAATCACTGATAAGATGAGAGGACATACCATCGTCGATCTAAAGCTTCGTCAAAAATATGGACTTAATGTGATAGCTATTCGTCATGGAGATGATATAGATATAGAAGTAAAACCTGATTATCTATTGCAAGATGGGGATACGATTGCAGTGATCGGCAAAGAAGAGAATGTATCACGTTTTGTTGATAACTATTCATAATTGAGCACTTGAACCATATCAATGATCATTCAGCAAAGTATAAAACTTGCTGAATGATTTTTTTGTTCTTCATCCATATATATAAGCGGATACATTATAGAACGTCATTCTTAAGATTGTAATGAAAAAGATTACGGAAAAAGAAAGAATTTTCTTATTCATATTATTTATATATTTTCTTCACTTTTCGTTTGAATTCTATAATCAATCGGTCTATAATCAGATGTACAATGATATAGTTATCATTGGTTTACCACCATAGAAACCATCACTGACACTAATTCGAAAGTATGATTTTGGGTGGCCTTGGATGAAATGGAGGTGTATGCGTTGGAAGGATTAATCAAAGATATTGTTGATGCGGACAAGATTGCAAGAAACCGCGTAAATGATAAGATTCATGAACGCGATAATGTCCATTCCCAGTTATTGGCAAAGCGAGACGAAATCGTAACCAGATATCGGGAAGTTAGCAAAAAACAAATTGAAGAAAGGCGTTCTCAGCTAGAACAACAGCTGCAGGAAGCCGCTGTGGTGGAAGAAGCACGTTACCAAAATACGCTTGAACAATTAGAAAAACAAGTAGAAAAGAATAAGAATGAGTGGGTATCCGTGCTGACTGCTCAATGCCTGAAAAGGGGAGATCATTCTTAGAAAGGAGGATACCATATGGCTGTTGCTGCTGGTGCGATTGTTTCGAAGGTGCGCAGCATGTATGGAGAACATCTGAATGAGCGTGATTATGGTGAATTGATACGAAAACGAAATGTTGGTGAAATTGCTGCTTATTTGAAACAAGAAACACATTACGCAAAAGCATTACACGATATTCGAGAGAATAATGTACATCGTGGACAGCTAGAAGATGTGTTGAGAAAAGATTTGTTTCGTGAGCTCGTACGTTTGTATCGTTATTCAAACAGCAAAAAAGCCGCATATTATCATCTTTTCATCGAAGAAATTGAAATTGATGTCATTTTACATATCTTGCGTATGCTGATCAGCAAACGTGTACAAGATGTCATTGCAGAATTACCAATATTTATGCGCGATTATTTCAGTTATGATCTTATGAAGATCGGTGAAGTCCGCAGCTATGACGAATTGCTGGAAGTAATTAAGAAAACATATTATTATGATGTCATGTTGCCGTTTAGGGTAAATAAAGGTAAGGAAGATGATATCGATTATTCTGCTTGCGAATCTGCGATGCTTCGCGCCTATTATGATCGGATGATCAAAATAATTCATTCGGTCACAAAAGGTTCTTTGCGAAAAGATCTTTTACAGTTACATACATTAGATATCGAATTGAAAAATTTATCAAAAATCTATCGCTTTAAACGATATTATAATGTATCGCAAGAGGTCATCACGAATGCTATGGTACCAATTGCTGGCCGTATTCGCAAAAGCAAGATGCAGGAAATGATCGCCGCTGATGATGATCATGCTTTCCAAAAGCTTTTGAAGCAAACTTGTTATCAATTACAATTGGATGAAAAAAATACAGATATCGAATGGTTGATGAATGGCATTCGATATCGAAATGCACTGCAAAAACTGTATTATTCGCAAAAAGCGCCAGTTGTATTCTCTGCATATGTGATTTTGCAGAAAACTGAATTAACAAACATCATTCGTATCATTGAAGGTGTCCGTTACCAAGTTGACAGTGATACGATCGCATCCATGTTAATTTATTAATACGGATGAAGAGAAAGGAGTATAAATATGGCAATCGCAAAGATGAAACTGGTCAATATCAGTGCCGAAAAAGAATATCTGGATGATGTTCTATTAAGGTTTATCGATCTAGATTATTTTCATCCTGAACCTGCAGTTAAATTTATAGACACCGTGCATGGTTTAACAAGTATGGATGAAGAAAATCCAGTAACAGAGGTATTGTCAAGATTCAAAGAAATTTGTTCCGATATGGATTTAGATATGCCAAATATCGCTATGCGCGATAAAGATTATGATTTGAATAAGATGAAAAACTATATGGAAGATGTTTATCAACGCTATTCAGATGCAAAACGTGTTGGAGATGATCTTCAAAAAGTTATTCAAGAAAATAAAGATGCTTTAGTCACTGTAAAAAACATTGAAAGCATTGATTTAAACTTAGATGATTTATTTGATTGTAAGTATGTAAAATTCCGCTTTGGACGACTTCCTTTAGATAGCGTTGAAAAATTGCGTTATTACCGTAACCGTCCATTTGCCTTTAAATCATTTTCTAAAGACGCAGCATATAGCTGGTGTATTTATGTGACAACTGAAAAATATGAAGGTGACGTAGATAACGTTTTCTCTTCTTTGTATTTTGAACGAATTCATATTCCTGATTTTGTGCATGGTACTCCGGAACGGGCTGCTGAAACACTGTTGGATGAAATTGAAAATGATGAAAAGCAAATTTTGCATGTTGAAGATGTAATTAAAAAGATAAAAGATGAATGTCGAGAAGAGATGGCAAAAATTAAAGGTGAACTTGAATTTTTGGACCGTACATTTGTCGCTAGAAAATATGTGGTTGGCTTAGGACAACGTTTCTCTATCACTGGATTTATTGATGCTGCGGATGTGGATCGTTTAGCTGAAACGTTCCGTGACTTGAAGGAGGTGGAGATCGAAGTGCGTCCAGCACACAGCGACAAGCGACTGGACCCTCCGACGAAACTAAAGAATGGGTGGTTTGCCAGGCCGTTCGTAATGTTTGTAGAAATGTACGGCATTCCTGAGTATGATGGTATTGATCCGGTCCCAATCGTAGCTGTTATTTATTCTTTATTATTCGGAATGATGTTTGGAGATGTTGGACAAGGTATCGTAGTAATATTGGTAGGAGCATTTTTAAGCCGATATAAAAAAATGCAGCTTGGTGAGATCATGGTGCGCATCGGAATCTTTTCAGCTTTGTTCGGCTTTATCTTTGGATCGGCATTTGGTAATGAGACTATGTTAAATCCGTTGTATCATGCTTTATTAGGTTTGAGTGAAAAACCGATCGAGGTAATGTCAAGTGCGTTTATCTTGCCTTTGCTGATGATTGCAGTGGGGATTGGTGTCGTTTTAAATTTATTCAGCATGTTCTTAAACATGCTCTTACAATACCGTAAAAAAAATATGGGTGAATTCTGGTTTTCACAAAATGGAGTTGCTGGTTTTGTTTTTTATGCATCATTAGCTGTCGGCATTGTGCTGACCGCTTTGTTTGGATTGCCAGTATTTAATCTCATCTATGTTCTTCTATTGATTGTTTTGCCTTTAATGATGGTTTTCTTAAAGGAACCATTAACTAGAAAAATGCATCATGACAAAATGTTTCCAGAAGGTTTTGGCGCTTTCTTCGTTGAAGGCTTCTTTGAACTGTTTGAAATCTGTTTATCTTATATAACAAACACGATTTCATATTTACGTGTAGGCGGTTTTGTTTTGTCTCATGCTGGGATGATGATGGCAGTTACCATGATCATGGAAATGAGCGGTGGTATTGTTGCTTTGATCATCGGTATTTTTGGAAATGTACTTGTCATGTGTCTAGAAGGCCTGGTAGTGGGCATTCTAGTATTACGTTTACAATTCTATGAAATGTTCTCCCGTTATTTTAATGGAAATGGGATTATTTTTACTGCAATAAAAGAAGATTGATTAAGGAGGTATTTTATATGTTGTTAAGTCCAATCGAAATGTTGTTGCCATTGATTATGCTTGTATTGATTTTTATGCCATTGATCAAAGTGATCAAAGGAAGAACGTCTGTAAAAGGTGCAAAACTACGTTTGACTTCTCATATTTGCATGTTTTTTGGTGTTTGCCTAGGAATTGTTTTGTTCTCTGCTTACAAAGTACAAGCTGCTGAAACAAGTGCTGCAGTTGATGCAATGCAAGGATCCATTGCTCAAGGACTTGGATTTTTAGCTGCTGCATTAGCAACTGGGTTATCTGCATTAGGTGCTGGTATTGCCGTTGCATTTGCTGCTCCAGCTGCGATTGGTGCTTTTTCTGAAAATAAAGAAAACTTTGGTAAGGCAATGATCTTCGTAGCTATGGGTGAAGGTGTTGCTATTTATGGTCTGTTGATTTCGATCATCATGATCTTCATGAAACTCTAAGATGAGAAAGGGGAGATACGATGAAGTTCTTCCTGCTAAGTGATAATATCGATACTCAGATGGGATTACGTCTTGCTGGAATTGAGGGAGTCGTTGTTCATGAACGACATGAGGTTTTAGAGGCATTAGAAAAAGCCATGCACATGGAAGATGTCGCTGTTATCTTAATTACGACAAAATTAGTGGAGACCTGTCCAGATGTTATCTCTGATTTAAAATTAAGAATTAAAAAACCGCTGATTGAGGAAATACCCGATCGTCATGGCTCTGCCAAGATTGGTGAAACTATTGATGGTTATGTAAGCGAAGCAATTGGCGTAAAACTGTGAGGTGGTTGCCATGCTATATGAAAAAGATAAGCTGGAACAATATTTCCGTGATGAAATTTCTCGTGTAAGTGAATTGGAGATCAAAGATTTAGATGAAGAAATCGAAATCATTCGAACACAGACATTAAGTGAAATGGAAGCAAATGCCAAACATGATGTGGATGTTGCCTGTGAACAAGAATTGAGAGAACTGCAAAGTGAATTTGCAGCTCGGCAGAGTCGGTTGCACGATGAAACTGATCGACGTTTGATGCGAAAACGCAATGAATTAGCGGAAATGATATTCAGTGATGTAATTAAAAAAATTGAGGAGTTTACACAGAGCAAAGCATATGAAGAACTGCTTCGTTCTCGTGCGAAAGAACTTTCTCAATACAATTATCCAAATTCTTGTATTTATATAAGAGAAGCAGATAAAAAATATGCAAATGCCATTAAGAGCGAATTTACTGATTCGATCAAAATTGAATGTGATGATGAGATTCGTTTTGGCGGATTGCGCTTAGAAAGCATAGAAAGCGGGATTGTCGTAGATGAAACTTTTGATTCTTTGCTAAATGAGCAAAAAGAGTGGTTTTATCACAATTCCGGTTTATTCGTAAAATAATTGGGAAGAGGTGATAACGTGGTTGAAAATGAAATTTATTCAATTAACGGTCCAGTTGTCAAGGTACGAAATGCAACATCCTTTTCTATGCTTGAAAAGGTATTTGTTGGCAATAAAAAACTGATGGGTGAAGTAATCAGCATCAGTCAAGAATTTACAACGATTCAGGTTTATGAATCCACAACTGGATTGCAGCCAGGGGAGCCTGTAGAAGGGACAGGCAGTCCGATATCTGTAACATTAGGCCCTGGCATACTACGTAATATATTTGATGGCATAGAGCGGCCATTAAAAGAAATTGCAAAAGAATCAGGTGCATTTATTCCTACAGGAAGCAATGTTGCTCCATTGGATGAAGAAAAACTTTGGGATGTAACCTTAAAAGTAAGGATTGGTGATCAGGTAAAAGGCGGTATGATCTTTGCTACTATTCCTGAAACTGATTTAATTGAGCATCGTTGTATGATTCCTCCAACATTGAGCGGGGAAGTAATCGAAGCTGCAATAGATGGACGCTATCGCATTCATGATAATATTGTGAAAATTAAGGATGCAAAAGGAAATATTCATTCATTGGATCTGACTCAGCAATGGCCGATCAAACAAGCACGACCAATTACGAAACGCTTGCCGATTAGTATACCATTGATTACTGGACAACGTATCTTTGATACATTGTTTCCAATTGCAAAAGGCGGAACTGCAGCCATCCCTGGAGGATTTGGTACTGGAAAGACGATGACGCAGCACCAATTAGCAAAATGGTGTGATGCTGATATCATCGTCTATGTCGGCTGCGGAGAACGCGGGAATGAAATGACACAGGTATTGGAAGAATTTTCTGAATTGATTGATCCGAAGTCGAATCGACCGTTGACTGATCGAACGGTCTTGATTGCCAATACGAGCAATATGCCGGTTGCAGCGCGTGAAGCCAGTATCTATACTGGGTTAACTTTGGCCGAATACTATCGTGATATGGGGTACCATGTGGCAATCATGGCCGACTCTACTTCTCGTTGGGCTGAAGCTTTACGCGAAATTAGCGGACGTTTGGAAGAAATGCCTGCTGAAGAAGGCTTTCCTGCTTATTTACCTTCTCGATTGTCGCAATTCTATGAACGTGCAGGATATGTGGAAACGTTAAATGATCAAGAGGGAAGCGTATCGATCATTGGTGCTGTTTCACCTCAGGGGAACGACTTTTCTGAGCCAGTTACGCAAAACACAAAGCGATTTGTTCGTTGTTTCTGGGCGTTAGATAAAGCATTGGCTTATGCTCGGCATTATTTTGCCATTAACTGGAATGAAAGTTATTCGGAATATGTGACGGATTTGACGCGTTGGTACAATCGAAATGTGGATCCTCGTTTTGTTCGAAATCGACAAGAAATCATGAGTTTATTGGCAGAAGAAACTAAATTGATGGAAATTGTAAAATTGATTGGTAGTGATGTGCTGCCAGAGGACCAAAAACTAATTATCGAGATCTGTAAAGTCATTCGTGTTGGTTATCTGCAGCAAAATGCATTTCACAAAGATGATACCTATGTTCCTTTGAAAAAACAGCTTCGTATGATGGATATAATCCTCTATTTGTATCATTGCTGCAAAAAAGCAATTGGCAATGGTATTTTGCTGCGCTCAATTTTAGCAACTGGAATTTTCGATTCTGTCACAAAAATGAAATATGATGTACCAAATGATCAAATTACATTATTTGATGACTATATAGCAAAGATCGATGAAGCAGTGAACCGTTGTAAAGAATAGGAGGGAAATGCAATGAGTCTACAATATATCGGATTAAAAGAAATCAATGGACCTTTGGTATTTCTCGATCATGTAAAAGGTGTCGGTTATGAGGAAATGGTTGAACTACGCTGTGATGACGGAACTTCTCGTTTAGGTCGTGTGGTTCAAATCGAAGGTGAATTGGCAGCAATTCAGGTGTTTGAAGGGACAAATAACCTAGGTTTGAGAAATACTCGTACCCAATTTAAAGGAAAACCAATGGAATTGGCCCTGTCAAAAGAGTTATTAGGACGTGTGTTTAATGGCAGCGGAAAACCAATCGATGGCTTAGGAGAAATCTATGCAGCTAAAAGTGCAGATATCAACGGACAGCCATTGAATCCAGTATCCCGTGTGTATCCGCGTAACTATATCAATACAGGTATTTCTAGTATTGATGCGCTGATGACTTTGATTCGAGGTCAGAAATTGCCAATCTTTTCAGGGTCTGGTATGCCTCATAATGAATTAGCTGTACAATTAGTAAAACAGGCAAAAATTTCAGAAGGGGAAGGCAATAATTTCTGTATCGTATTTGCAGCGATGGGTGTCAAGAATGATGTTGCGGATTATTTCCGTCGTTCATTTGAAGAAGCAGGTGTTATGGAACGTGTAGTGATGTTCGTTAATCTTTCAAACGATCCAATCATCGAACGTACACTTACACCACGTTGTGCATTAACTGCAGCTGAATATCTCGCTTATGAGCATGATATGCATGTTCTTGTTATCTTAACAGATATCACATCATATTGTGAGGCGTTGCGTGAATTCTCCAGCAGCAAAGGAGAAATTCCTGGACGAAAAGGATACCCTGGTTATCTGTATTCCGATCTGGCATCCATGTATGAACGAGCTGGAATCATGAAAGGTGCGAAAGGATCAGTAACCCAGATTCCAATCTTGACAATGCCAAATGATGATATTACGCATCCAATTCCAGACTTAACTGGTTATATCACAGAAGGTCAGATCGTGTTAGATCGTAATCTAAATCAAATGGGCGTATATCCGCCAATCGGAGTGCTGCCATCTTTATCTCGTTTGATGAAAGATGGAATCGGTGAAGGTTATACTCGAAAAGATCACGCTGATGTAAATAACCAGTTATTTGCAGCATATGCGAAAGTACAAGACGCACGTTCACTGGCAAGCGTCATTGGAGAAGACGAACTGAGCGATACAGATAAACAATATATGTCTTTTGGATCATTATTTGAACAATACTTCTTAAACCAAGGTTTTGATTCGAATCGAAGCATTGAAGAAACTCTTGATTTAGGATGGGATCTTTTGAGCGTTTTGCCACGTACAGAATTAGACCGTGTCGATGACGATGTATTAGACCAATATTATGATCAAGAACGTGCTTTCCAACGCTTTGGTATCAAGCAGGGACCAATTATTAAAGAACTAGCTGAAAAGGGTGAATAAAGCATGGCAAACAAGCAAGTTTTTCCGACTAAAGGAAATTTGATTGCAGCAAAAAAATCAAATGCTTTAGCAAAGATGGGATATGAATTGATGGACCGCAAACGAAACATCTTGACTAGAGAAATGATGGAACTGGTTGAAGATGTACGAATGTTGCGAGAACAAATTACGGAAACTTACCATCGAGCTTATCAAGCTTTGCAAGAAGCTAATATCACTCAAGGTGTCATCACAGATCTGGCAGAAGCAATTCCAATTGATAATGGTATCCATGTAACATATCATAGCGTTATGGGAGTCGAAATTCCAAAAGTGCATTATGATCAAAACAGCCAAAATAAATTAGTTTTCTGTTATGGCATGGAAAAAACAAATTCTAAACTAGACTATGCATATGAATGTTTTCATGAAGTGAAAAAACTAACGATTACTTTGGTTGAAGTTGAAAACGGTGTTTATCGTCTGGCAAACGCGATCCGAAAATCACAAAAACGTGCAAATGCATTAAAAAATATTGTGATACCTGGCTTTGAACATGATATCAAATTTATTACAGAAGCTTTAGAAGAGAAAGAACGAGAAGAATTTTCCAGACAGAAAGTAATTAAATCGACAAAGGGAAAACAATAAAAAAGGAGATACCAGAATCACACAAATACCTGTGACTGGTATCTTTTTAGTTCTTGTATAATAGATATAACTTCGCATAATATATATTATGTAATAATATATGTGGTTTATCTATGATTTTAAACATATAGAAAAAGCTTATACCAAACTTTTTTCCATCCATTTATTTGAACGATAACGAATTACGAAGAAGATCAAGCGCACGACCCAATCTACACACATTGCAATCCATACACCGATCAACCCCATCGATAAGAAACTTCCTAATGCGTAGCTTAAACAAAAGCGAAACGTCCACATAGATGCTGCAGAAACGATCATCGTATATTTTGCATCGTTGCTTGCCCTTAATGCATTTGGGAATGTGAAAGCTAAAGGCCAAATTATGCTGGCTACGATACCATGTAAAAAGATACATTGATATGCTAAGTCTGTGGCTTGGTTTGATAAAGAATAGAACGATAAAGTTGCTGGGGTGAGAAATAACAAGATTGCTACTAAAACAACAGTAAATAAATAAGTAATCTTCATTATTTTCTTTATATAATATTTTGCTTGATTATAATCTTTTGCCCCTACACACCTGCCTACAACTGTTACCATAGCTAGTGACATGGCAGTACCTGGAATGATCTGCATCTGACATAAACTATTAGAGACAGCATTCGCTGCAATTGCGTAAGTTCCAAATGTAGCAATCAAACTTTGAACCAATAGCTTTCCTAATTGAAACATTCCATTCTCTAGTCCCGAAGGAATTCCGATCGTCAGAATCTTTTTTATATATAAAAAATCAAATTTCCAATGGAGATAATCATTTACATGGATTGCATTATCCGGGTGAGTTAATGACCTTAATACCACGATACAAGCAACCATTCGTGCAATCAAAGTAGCAACAACTGCACCAAACACGCCCCAATTCATCCCATAAATAAACACTGCATTTAAAACGATGTTAATGGCATTCATGATCGCACTATTGATCATAGAGATCTTGGAATTGCCGATAGATCTGAATAAGGCACAGCCAGAGTTGTACAACGAAATAAAAGGATAAGATAAAGCAGATATCATAAAATATATTTCAGCATTTGACATAACTGCTTGTTCTACATTTCCAAATATTAAATATAACAAGGATCTATTGAATATGATTATGACGATCATGATCAATACAGACAATAACGCTGTTATCAGAATCAATTGTTTAGCAGCATAATTTGCTTTTTTCATTGCAGATTGACCAATCAACTGTGAAACGACAACTGCACCACCTGTAGACAATGAAGCAAAAACATTGATCAATAAAATATTGATTCCATCTACCAGTGATACAGCAGATACTGCTGCTTCACCAACGCTTGAAACCATGACCGTATCTGCAAAACCTACCATGATGACCAAAAATTGCTCAATAATTAAGGGGATGATCAATTTTTTTAAATCATTATTTGTAAAAAGCATGTTCCCACTCTCATTTCCATTTTGCTCATTTATTATATACCTATTTCACTCTTTTTTATATTTATTTCAAAAATTGTGAAACATAATTCATTTTTTGTGAAAAACTAAAAAAATAAAAAAGATTTCTATAAATATAGGAAAGAAATCTAAAGAACATCGGTAATTTAAATTATCGTGTGGGTGGTCAATTCTATACAAAAAAATCCTTTCTTTGTATGATTTGTTTGGTTCTAAATCATCTAAAAGAAAGGAGGTTTTTGCCTAGAGCTATTATATAATGTTATTCTCTAAATTGAAAGATTCTGATTTCATCATTCATCGTGTTTTTTTCTCTCATGGTATTCATTTCATTGAGCTTTCTACCGTCAATCATGGGATCCGCTGCCCTTCCTTTCATGCTTTCATAATCAAGGTCAAGGAGTATCGTTTGAAATAGATCGTTCATGATATTGATAAGCCTTCCCGTGCGTTTCCTCGACATCATCGTTTCAACTGTTTTCATTGCTGGAATACCATCATGGAAGACAATCCTTTACATACCCTGTGACTTTAGAAGATTTAAAAGATGATTAGGACCATAAGAAAAGAGATGCGTTCTACTGCAGCAGAATTCATCTCTTTTCGTTCGCATTACCCACACGATAATTTAAATTATCAAAATATTTGTATTATTTTTTGATTACCTGAATGGCAATACATCCAGGACCACCCTGTGTGATGAATACTGGAGATAAATCAAATAGTTCTATCTCTGTTTCCGGAAACTTTTCTTGCATAAATTTTTTCACACTGATTGCTTCTTCTAGAACATCTGCATGGGTAATTGTCATATAGTAATCTTTATCAACTCCCATTTCATTATAACAATCAACGATTGCTGCTAACGCTTTATTTTTTGTTCTTTTCATTGTGAATTTTTCCAGACGGCGGTGATCTTCGGTCAAGGTCATTACTGGAACGACCTTCAGCATTCCGCCTATGGTCGCAGCTATTGGAGTTAAACGGCCGCCACGTTTCAAAAAGCTGAAATCAAAAGGAATCAAAAAGGATTTTTCATTATTGATGGATTTAGTTAAAGTTTCTACGATCTCTGCAACCGATTTTCCTTCTTGAGCCAATTTAGATGCCTTCAAAGCCAAGTAACGATGCGGACCACAAAGTGTTCCTGAATTCAACACCGTAATCCGTTCTCGATACTCACATTCTTGCTTTGCATTGCATGCGCTTTCGTAAGTTCCGCTCAGCCCATCAGCCATGGTTATATCTAAAATTTCATCATCTGCAGCTAATGTTTCATATTGCTGCATCTTATCGCCGATCGAAGGTTGAGAAGAGCGAGGCACATCTCCATTCTTTAATAATTCTAAAAACTGTTTTGTATCAATTTCATCTAATTCTCTAAAGCTTTGCTTCCCTATAGTTACATTTAAAGGCGTTATTGTGATATTGTTTTCTTTTCCCTCTTTACTATTGAAGAGTGTTGATGTATCTGCGATGATCCTTACCATATATGCTTTTCTCTGCCTTTCTTACAAACAAATTTAACTATAGTTTCAGATTATCATATGCAGTTTACAATGTCAATGCAATTAGTATCAATTACTAGATAAATGGTTATAAAATGCGATATAGGTTTATTCTATATCGCTAAGATTCCAACGTTTGAATAATGCTTTTCTCGCCTTGTTTTCAAGCGTATCGTCTAAAACAGGAAGATCTTTCATTCGTACTTCCGGATGTTTTTTTTGTAAAGCTTTTACGATCATAAAATCTGCAATTTTTGGATTTTTTGGTAATAATGGACCATGCAGGTAGGTTCCGAGAACATGCCCATCATAGAAGCCTTCTATCCGATCATGAAAGTTGTTTCCATACCCCTTGATGACACGGCCTAATGGCTGTTGGACATTGCAAGTCTGCCCTCCATGATTTTCAAACCCGACAGCAACGATTTTTTCCCCATCTAAATCGCATTCGATTAGAATGTTTCCTATACAACGTGTTCCGTTTTCTCCGGTATCGGTATAGTAATCAAAAAATTGTAACCCATTCATTTTGCTGCCGTCTGCAGCGATGTAATATTGACCAAATAATTGATAACCTCCGCACACTAGAAAGATAAATGAACCATTTGCCATGGCTTTCTTAATATTTTCTTTCCTAGAAAGCAAATCATCAATCAACATTTTTTGTTCCCGGTCTGCTCCTCCGCCTAAAAAAATGAGATCATACGCACTGAGATCACAAACATCACCAATGCCGCATGTTTCGATAACAACATGAATTCCTCGTTCTTCACATCTTCGTTGAAGCACCATTATATTCCCTTTATCTCCATAAAGGTCCATGATGTCATGGTACATCCATACGATTTTGATTTCCCAGTTTTTCATCATTTTATCCTCCTACTGATTGCATTCCTTGTTGGTAACAATGCAGTATAAGTTGCTATTGCGAACAAGGTGCAGTCTTTTACAGAAAGCAAGGCATCGGTCGCTTCTTGTAAATCTTCAATCACTTGAATTTCTCCTTTATAGCCTTCATATCGTAAACGCAAAGCCATGTCATAAGCACGTGTGCCGCTGCAGAATAATGCTTGTGTATTATTGGATAAGATTTTTTCAAAATGCGTGTCATAGATCCAAGAAACGTCTGTTCCATCTTGATCATGATCATTTAAGACAATGAGAATTGCTCTGTTTTCTGGATGCTGCTCAATTACCTTCATAACTTCATTTGCACCTGTAGGATTTTTTACTAAATTTAAAATACATGTTTGATTACCAAATTGAAAATGTTCATTTCGTCCCCACGGTTGTTTTGCATTAGCAAATACTTCCTGAACACATCTGCTATCAATATGAAACAATTCTGCGATCGCACAGACAGCTGCGCAATTATAAATGGCATATAAACCATCTTGCGGTGCATAAAATGCTTGTTTCCGCCATGTAAATTGCCGTTTGCTTAAGTGTATATCAGAAAGACAAATTGTTGCAGGTGGAGCTGCAAAATTACAATTTGTACAATGAAAAGAACCGATATGTGAATATTGATAGTACTCATACGCTAGACGGCTTCCGCAACGCGGGCAAAATTTACCTTCGCTTGCCTCTGCTGTTTGTGCGCAGCTCGTAGAACAGCGATCAACAGCAAAAAAACAATTTGAGGCATTTGGTGCATGATCGGCAAGGCGAACGACATTAGGGTCATTTGCATTCAATACCAGTGTGCCTGAAAAAGCTGGTAATACCGCCTCAATCGTTTCAATCAGCTGTTCCATCTCTCTTGCTCGATCTAATTGATCGCGAAAAAAATTCGTAACGACGAAAGCATCCACCTTCAATTGAGGCAAGATATGACGAACGTTTAATTCATCAACTTCTAAAACCATCACATCTGCTTTAACTTTACCAAAAAGAGTGGTATTGGTGAGGATGGTCGTTGTAATACCAGCACGCATATTATCACCACGCCGGTTTGTAATTACTTTTTTCCCAGCAGTTTCAAACAAATCAGCAATCAGATTGCTTGTTGATGTCTTCCCGTTTGTTCCTGTTACAAGAACTATGCTTCCATCAAAATGAAGTTTTGATAAGATGTTTTTATCTAATTTCAATCCAATTTGTCCTGGCAAGCTTCCCCCTCTATGTAAAATAGAAAGTATTCTTTTTATGATACGGGTTGTTGCAATTGATAAAAATTTCATCGATATCCCCCTGTTCTTATTGTATCGTTTATGCTTTTTTATTATACAATTTCTAT
>CASFOT010000066.1 GCA_949296305.1 uncultured Erysipelotrichaceae bacterium | reverse complement strand
GTAGATGGATTGCTTCATCTAGATGTCATGCAAAAAGGAAAAACTTTTAAACTAATTTATAATATTACGGGTTTCATCACGTTGCGAGAGTACTTAGCTACTCCCTTAAATAAAGAACGTTTTGCAAAGATTTTACAACATATATTGATGAATTTAAAATCCATGGATCAAGCTTATTTTAATCAACAATATCTCTTGATGGATTTTGATAAGGTAATGGTAAATCCAGCAACACAAAAAATTTATTTCATTTATGTTCCGATTCAATTTTTTGAAAGCAGGAACAACTTAAGAGAATTTTTGTTAGAAATTATCCAATTTGCTTCGTTTTTGCCAGGAGAGAGAACGGAGTATATAAAAGAATATATTACGATCTTAAATAATGGAGTGAATTTTTCAGTATTTGATCTTGAACAATATATTCATCATTTGTTAGGAGAAGAGCTCAATTCTTCGGAATATAAAGAATGTCCACAGTGTCATGCGAAAATACGAATAGAAAGCAGTTATTGTGATCAATGTGGTGCTAAATTATCCGGAATGACAGGAACAGAGCCGAAAAATGTATATGATCCTTTTGAACATGTATCTGAAAAAAGCATGCCATATGAGGTTAATAGACACCAGGAAATTTCTAAAAAGAGTAATACACAAGGATTAAGTGATGGAACAACGGTATTAGGAGCAGAATTAGGCGGAACAACAGTGCTAGGATCCGAAGAATTGGATATACCGCAATTTGCTTATTTGATTCGTGTCAAAAGTGGGGAAAAAATAGCGGTTGATAAAAATTGCTTTCGAATAGGCAAAGATGGACGTTATTGTGACTATGCGGTATCAGATAATAATGCTGTCAGTCGGCAGCATGCTGATATTGTGACAAAAAGCCATCGGTATTTTCTGATTGATTTGAATTCTACAAATAAGACTTATGTAGATGGCAGAGTTATTCCTTCTGAAAAAGAAATTGAAATTTTTGCAGATGCTGATATTCGTTTGGCCAATGAAGATTTTAAATTTATTGTGGAATAATGCATGATGAATGCCTGTATTATTTGAAGCAAAGTAGGTGGGGAAATGAAATATATTGTTGAAATGCAAACGGATGTTGGCATAAAGAAACAAAAAAATCAAGATAGCATGTGCGTGAAGCAAGCATGCACAAATAAGGGTGATATTGTTTTTGCAGTGATGTGCGACGGCATGGGAGGGCTAGAAAAGGGCGAACTAGCTAGTGCAACGATCATTCGACAGTTTGCCAAATGGTTTGATGATGAATTACCTTATCTTCTAGCAAAAAAAGACCCTTTGTCAGAAATAAAATATCGGTGTCAACAGCTGATTAAACAGCAAAATCAAATCATTGGAGAATATGGAAGAACAAAACATATACAGCTGGGCTCGACCATTACAGCATTACTGATTTTAGAAGATGGCAGCTTCTTGATCTGTCATGTTGGTGATTCAAGAGCTTATCGCATATCTGATAAACATATAGATATTTTGACGACTGATCAGACAGTTGTAGCTAACGAGGTTCGCTTAGGCAGGTTGACTGAAAAGCAAGCAGAAACGGATCCGCGTAGAAATGTTTTATTACAGTGTATCGGTGCTTCGCGAGTAGTAGAACCTGATTTTATTGAAGGTAAAATACAATGTGATGAATGTTATTTGCTTTGTTGTGATGGATTTCGACGAATGATTTCGAAGGAAGAGATTCATCAATCTTTAAACCCGACAAGCAATATGAATAAAAACGAGATGAGACATCATATTACTCAACTAATTGAGTTAAATAAGAACAGGGGTGAGATAGATAACATATCAGCAATTTTGATTCGAATAGAATGAGAGGTGGTAAATAATGGCGGTAATTGGGCAGACAATCGATGACAAATATGAAGTGTTAAAATTAATTGGTCAAGGAGGTATGTCTAAAGTTTATCTTGCAATGGATAAACGATTAAACAAACAATGGGCAATTAAAGAAATTGTTAAAAAAGTAAAAGATAAAAATAATGAAATTGTAGTACAAAGTGCGATTGCAGAAGCTAATTTGATTAAACAGTTGGATCATTCTGCGATTGTTCGCATAGTTGATATTATTGATAATGGTGATGTAATTTATATCATTGAAGATTACATTGAAGGAGAAACATTAAATACTGTTTTAGAAAAAAATGGTGCACAACCGCAAGAAATGGTTGTTGAGTGGGCAATTCAAATTTGTGAAGCTCTGGAATATTTACACACAAGAAAGCCACCAATTATTTATCGCGATATGAAACCAGCGAATGTCATGCTGAAACCTGATGGAAACATAAAAATTATTGACTTTGGTATAGCAAGAGAATATAAGAATCAAAGTGTGGCTGATACCGTTAGTTTAGGAACAAAAGGTTATGCAGCTCCAGAACAATTTGGTGGAAAAGGACAAACGGATGCTAGGACAGATATTTACTGCTTGGGGGTAACATTATACCATTTGTTGACTGGGCAAAATCCATGTGAGCCACCTTATGAAATTTATCCAATTCGCCATTGGAATCCACAGTTGTCTGCGGGATTAGAGGCTATTATACAAAAGTGTACACAATTAAATCCAGAGGACCGTTACCAATCGTGTGCTGAATTATTATATGCGCTTCACCATTATGAAGAGTATGGTGCGGCTTATAAAGCACGGCAGAAAAGAAAATTACATCTTTTTATAGGATTTGCAGGAGCTTTTTTGTTATTTACTATCTTTGGCATTTTTTCTCTATTTATGCAGAATGAGGTCAACCGCGCAGATTTTTCACAGAACATGATGCAAGCAGAAAAAGCTTCAACTCCGAGTGAGAAATTACAATATTATTCAAATGCCATTGCAATAGAACCAAAAGCAACTGATGCGTATTTAGGAATGGTTGAGACAGTAAAAGGTGATGCATCTTTTTCTATAGAAGAAGAAGAGGTTTTAATGAAAAATTTGAGCAAAAATTTAAATTTGCTCCGTGAAGATACTGAATATGCTCGATTAGCTTTTGAAGTTGGAAAACTTTACTGGTATTACTATGACTATGGGAAAACTTCTACGTCGGATAATCAAATCACTCGTATGAAGAGCGCTGTAGAATGGTTTGATGATGCGGTCACTTACGGGACGGAAGAAGATGAATTTTATACGATGGCCACGATATATCGTGATATTGGAGCATTTAACAGAGATATTACTTTAAATATCGAGGAAGCATCGGATAAAGGAACATACGCGCCATATTGGGAAAATATAAATGAATTGGTGAATATGATTTCTGATTCTGAGGAAGAAAGCGAAATAATCCAATTAGAGGTATATAAGCTTGCGATGTATTCAATGGAAACCTATGCTAGAAAGTTTAAGGCTGATGGTATTGAAAAAGCTGATATGGAGGATTTGTGTAAGGAAGTTGAATTAGCTACAAAAGAGGTTTCCACTACTTCTGATAAAACAGAACAGTTAAAACAAGATGTTTTAGAAAGAATACAGCCGACTGAGAGTGCGATTGAAAATGCGTATAGAGAGCAGGTGAATAGGCAATGAGTGCTAATATGTGGTTTATAATTGCAATAATTTCCTTTTTGCTTGCTGCAGTCAGTTTAATTATTACGATTATTTTGTTTGTTAAATTAAATATTCTTTCAGTCATTGGCGACATATCTGGAAAGAAGGTTGCCAGAGAGGTGAAAGCAATACGTAGTTCTTCATTATCTGGGAATGGAGATAAGTATCATCCGAAAAAAGTGATGTTAGATCAGAACCAGAACATAGATAAAAAAATAGTTCTAAATGCAGAAGCAATTAAACAAATTCATGCTTCAAAACGATTAGATGCTTTTACAGGGGACATAGATTCAAATGGAGAAAGCAAAAGCAAATTGCTTGATTACGATCCGGTTAGCCCAACGGTTTCATTAAGTGATGAAGCAACACAAGTATTAAAAGATGATGCAACTGAACTGTTGGATGAAAATCGGACTGAACGATTATTATCTGATGCTGAGAGATCGGTCGAAGATTATCAAGAAACACATCATTTCTATGATGCAACGGAAGTTTTGTATGACGTTCAGATTGGTGAATCGTTGGCAGAAACAATTGTTCTTGAGGAAGGTACAACTGTTCTAGATAAAACGGAAAAATTATTAGAAAATCAACTGAAGCCAATTCCATTTAAAGTGGTAGATACAGAAATATATGTACATACAGATGAAGTGATTGAATTAAGTAGAGAAACATGATGTTTTTTAGTTTAATATGAAATCAGTCGAAAAATAAAAGATATGCAATCGGATGTATTCAATTGCTTTAGTGGGTCTATTAGTATTTGTGATTGAAGTTTATTTTATAGGGATGACAAATACTATAGAAAATATAGAATTAGAGGGAAAGGAAAAAATGATGAGAAAAACGCTAAAAGGTAGAATGTTAGCCATATTTCTTGCATTTACAATGTTTGTAAGTTTGCTTCCAAGCGGCATTTTTACGACCGTGTTTGCAGCTGTGGGAAATTATACGGTAACATTACAAGATGAAAATGGAAAAACTTTAGAAGAACTGAATGATGTTTTGATTACTTTAACAAAGCAAAATTCACCTGATGAGACCATGGCGGTTTCAACAAAAGAGGGTGTTGCAACTTTTACAAACTTTGTTGAAGCTGATGCAACATATGAAATTCAAATTGAAGATGTAGTTGGTTATGATACAACGAAAACTTCTTTTCAAGCTTTAGATACCAATTGTGATATTAAAATGTCTAAAGTAGAAACGGTATCGGTTAGTGGTATGGTCACTGATGATCAAGGGAAACCTTATGAGGGTGCTAGCGTAAATGTACTCGGATATGCAAATAATATTCAAGTGACGACGAATGATTCAGGTGCCTATTCTTTTAAAACTAATAAAGGAAAATTGATTACAATTCAGGTTTTAGCAAAAGAAGAAGATCCAGAATTTGAAATGATCAGCCATGCGTATTCATATACTGGTGATAAAGTGAACGAGGATTTTCAATTTGCGATTAAACATTTACAAATTACTGCAACAGGATATGATGCCTCACTAGGCGAAGTTCAGATTAACCAACCAACGGTATTGTATGGCGATAGTTCAAGTGCCGTTATCAAAGCAAAAGATGGCTATCGAATTAAAAGCTTAGAAGTAAACGGTGAAGAGGTATTAGAGGCCAAAGATCAAAGAGAATATAATTTAAATTTATTGAATATTAAAGAAGATCAAAAAATTCGTGTCATTTTCTATAAAGCTACATACAAAGTCATTTTTGATGTTCAAGAAAATGGAGAGGTTATCTATGATACTGATCAACATGTAGCAGGTGGAACTGTAAAAGATGTTCTTGTAGAAGAAGGAAATCAGCTATCTTTTAAAGCTGTCGCAGATAGCAAAAATGGATATCATGTAGAAAAGGTAACTGTAGATAGCAATGATATTCTCAAAGACGGCACTAATGATGTGGTAACGTTTGAACATACGATTAAAGATGGGCAAATTAATACAGAAATGCATGTTGTCGTTGAATTTGCGCTGAATGAGTATACGGTAACATTGAAATCAGATGGTAATGGAGAAGCTTTGTTGCTTAAAGATAAAGCAGATGAAGGTGTTGCTGATCACCTAACTGTTAAGTATGGTGATCAAATATATGTGAAGCTTATTCCAGATGAAAACTACAATCCAGGTCAGATCCTAGTTGGATCTCAGGATATTGCGTGTGAAGAAATTGAGGATGGCTATTTAAGTGCTGGAATCATCATAAAAGATAATCAAGAAGTCACAGTATCTTTTGAGGAAAAAAAGGAGTTCGAAATTGGATCATACGCTTTAGCCTTGCCTCAAAATTATAAAACTATTGGTGATGTTACATATGTTCCAGAAGGTTCTACAGTATCCATTACTGCACAAGATCCATATACAAGAGTAAAAATAAATAGCGATTGGTCAAAGATAGGAAAGCCAACATATGAAGAGAAGGTGACGAAAGGTAAAGATATTACATCGATCGAAACTGCTATCTGGCCTAACCGTTGGTCAACGCCTAATCTGATACATATTCAGGCTGATGGAACAAAACCTACAATCAGTTCTATAGAAAATGATGGTAAATGGTTTAAAGATGATACGAATGCCATTTATTCGTTTAATGTAGATGATACACAATCGGGTGTCAAAGAAGTAAAATATTCAAAAACAAATGATATTTTAACAGCGACGATATTGCAGCCAGAAGAAGGTATTTACAGTTTTAAAGCTCAGGAAGATGGAGAATTTAATGGTAAATACTATATTTGGGTCGTAGATTACTGTGGAAATACATTAGATGCAACTGTTGATGTTTGTATTGATTCAAAAAATCCAACGATTTCAGCATATTCTTTCGATAACGAAGAGCATGATATGAATTTTGAAGATCATGGTATGTACAGCAGTACAGATGTTGAAGTAACGGTTACAGCAAGCGACGCAGCGATTTCTTCAGGAATTGATAAAATTACTCTTTATTGCGATAACAAAGAATATCAAACGTTAGATGCATCAAATGGTAGCGCAACATTTGTGTTGAAAGAAAAAGATTTTAGACAGCAAAAGAGTATTTCTGCAGTTGCGACTGACCGTGCTGGACGAGTATCTGAGAGAATGGCACCATCACAAGTTGACGGAGAAAAATATAAGAATGATCAATTGGCAATAAATAGTAATAAACCAAATATATCTATCAACCCAGAGGAAGCGATATATACGGATCCTTCAGGAAAGCAATGGTATAAGAATGATGTTATGTTAGATATCACTGCATTGGGAAATGGTACTGGAATTAGAGAAGTAAGGATTAAAATAAACGGAGAAACATTAACAGCTGATAGTAATGGTAAAAATTTAGGAAGAATGTCTGGTAAGAATGCTGAAGAAAGTTTCCGTATCAATACAAATCTTGTAGATAGTAGGAATGGATTAAATACGATCGAAGTAACTGTAAGAACCAATACTGGTGTTAGAAATACATTGACAGAAAAAGTCTACATTGATCGTGAGTCACCAGAAATTGTGCATTATGAAATTACAAGATTAAACAATAATCCAATTCAAAATTTTATTCATTTCTTAACTTTTGGAACTTTCTTTAATGAGCAGGTGAATATTACTGTTACAGCTGCAGACGATGATGGAACAAATGCTGGTGTAAAAGCAATCCAATTATATTTGAGTGGAGAATATTATGATGAAAAAGTGGTTGATAAAAACAATCAGGCTACTTTCGTAATTTCTGCAGAACAATTAGAAGAGGAACAAGTATATACAAAGGAAATTACAGCGATCGCGATAGATAATGTAACGAATTTGACGAATGAACCAGTAGCTCCAAGCAAAGAGAATTCAGATGGAAAAATCAAGAGCAGCAAAATCATGCTGGAAACAGTTCTTCCAGAAGTTGCTGTGACAGCAGACTCTCCTGCTTCTGAGAAAAATGAAGCTACTATGGATGAAAAGGATTGGTATCAAAATGATGTTTCCTTTAATATTACTGTAAAAGATGCTGATTCAGGCATTCAGAGTGTTTTGGTAAAAATCAATGATGATGTTTTGGTAGATGAAATCTATTGTAATGGAGAAGATAAAGATGTTGAAACAAAAGAAGAGCAGTATACGGTTTCAACAAAGGACGCTAAGATTAATGAAGACGGATCATATACACTTACTGTTCAGGTAATCGATAACGCTGGAAATGTTAATGATGCTTATAAGAAGACTGTTTATAAAGATTCAACTAAACCAGAAGTTGTTAAATATGAATTCATGCCAACTGATTATATTGAAGCAGATTTATCAGATCTTGCAGTAGAATCAACCGATTATGGTTTTTACTTTAAACAAGAAACTCAGATAACAATCTATGCAGAAGATCTTGCACCTACTTCAGGGGTAAAGGCTATCGCATATTATACAGTTGATTATACAACGAATGAAAATGGTGAAATGAGCAATGTAAATACAGCTTTGGTTGATGAAGATAATTCCATTACATTTGTTATCCCAGCGAATTTTAAAGGACAGATTTTTGCTAAAGCAATCGATAATGTTGATAATGAACAAGAAACATTCGTTACACCAGAAGGCGTTATTATTGAATTTGATGACAAGCATGCGGAAGAAGAACATATCCTGTTTGATAAACCTGATACCTCTTTTAAAACGAATGATGGAAACGATCTATATGCGGATGATATTGATGTCACTTTAACGATTGTAGACACTTATTCAGGTATTCGTGATGTTGAATGGACAGTTCAAGCACCATATGATACCGAGAATAATCAAAAAGGGAATGTCACAGTTGACAATGAAGGAAAACTAAGTGATGATAGCTGGGAAAAGGTAGAAACAGAGAATAACTTAGTAACTAAATTACAGAAAACAATTCGTGTAAATAATAACAGTAATCATATTGTGCTCAATGTGGTGATGAAAGACCGCGCTGGTAATACATCAGAGGAACAGATTGAATTCAGTATTGATAAAACAAATCCATTGATTGAAATAGCTTATGGAAATGATGAGGTTCATGATGACCAATATACAAGCTATTTCAATACTTCACGTACTGCCACTATAACAATTACAGAACGTAACTTTGATCCAAAAGATGTGACTTTCAAAATTACGAATACTGATAAAATCATACCAAATGTAGATTTGAAATCAGAATCAGCATGGAAAACAATCGTTAATGAAGAAGATCCTGATCAAACGAAGCATGTTGCAACAGTAACCTATACAAATGATGGAGATTATACGTTTGATATTTCTTATCATGATAATGCTGAAAGAGAAGCAAATAAGATAAATCAACATAAATTTACGATTGATAAAGTAAAGCCTGTCTTGACTGTTCGTTATGACAACAATTCTGCATTGAATGGAAATTATTATGATGCATATCGAATTGCAACTTTGACAATTAAAGAACATAATTTTGATTCATCAAGAGTAAATGTTCTTGGTGTTGCGACAGATAATGGAGAGGCAAAACGTTTCCCTGCAACAAGCAAGTGGCGAAAAGTAGCTACGGACACGTATCAATCAACGATTCAGTATAATTTTGATAGCAAATATGAATTTGATATTGAATATCGTGATATGGCAAATAATAGTATTGATGATTTTAAAGTACAAGAATTCTATGTCGATACTACTGCTCCAGAATTAGAAATCACAGGTATTGAAGATCGATCTTCAAATAATGATACAGTATCGCCAAGAATAATTTACTCTGATACAAACTTTGATCGCGATGGTGTAACGATCAATTTAACTGGTGTGAATAACGGTGTTGTACATTATTCAGGACAGTATGCAGATTCTGCAAATGGCCAAACGTATACTTACGCTAATTTTGAGAAAATTGAGAAAGTAGACGATATTTACACTTTGAGCGCTTCTTTAACTGATTTAGCTGGAAATAGAACAGAAAAGACCATTCAATTCTCTGTCAATCGTTTCGGATCTGTTTATGACTTATCAAGTATTAAAGATATTTTGAATAAGTATATAAAAACAGAACGCGATATTGTTTTCACTGAAACAAATGTTGATGCATTGTCTCAAGATGAGATTGAAATTATATTAACTAAGAATGGAACACCTACTACCTTGAAATTGGGAGAAGATTATTCTCTCAATATGAGTGGAGGTAACGACTCATGGTCCGTCTATACGTATACAATTTTCAAATCATTATTTAGTGATGACGGTACTTATAGCATCGCTGTACATTCGATTGACAAAGCAGGAAATGTTAATGAGAATAATGAGGAAAGTAAGAAAGCTGAAATTACATTCGGTATTGATAAAACAGATCCAGTAATTGTTGCTCTTGATTTAGAAAGCAACGCACAGTATGCTTTTGATCATAAAGAGTTCTCATTTGAAATTAAGGATAATTTGGTATTGGATAATGTAACAGTGTATTTAAATGATGAAGAAGTTGCCTATACTGTAGAAAATAATCGATACATTGTAGATATTCCAGAATCAAATTATTTACAAAACATACGTATAGTTGCGACTGATTCAGCAGGCAATGAAACAGAACTATTAGTTGAAAATTTCATCGTATCAACAAACTTCTTAGTTCGTTGGTATAATAACAAGCCTCTTTTCATTGGCTCTTGGGTTGTTATAATAGCAGCTGCTGCTGGGATTTTCTTCTTGGTTTATCGTAAAAGAAATCAAGAAGAAGAAAAATAATAGAATTTTGAATGGAGGATGAAGGTATGTATCCTGAGTTTGTTCCAATTTATGTTGGCTTGATCGTGATTATTATTTTATTGATTGTGATCTTGTGCTGTTTAATAATACGTACAAAAGCTCCAGCCACAATGCATAGCAATTTATCAGCATCTGCTCCAGTAAATACAGATTCGAAAGCAATCGTTTTTTGTAAAAACTGCGCTACACAGTACGATGCATCACAAAGATGCTGTCCTAAGTGTGGAACACCTAGGTAAATTGTATTATTGATCCTTTGGCGGCTTATAGCTGCCAAAGGATATTTAAAAATAATTAGAATTTGAAATATAATTAGTGAGGAGATTGACTATGCGTAAATACAAAACAATCTGTTTGTTAATAGGATTATCTCTGTCTTTGATGGGAGTGTGGGGATGTATGAAAAATAATGAGAAGAATTCTATCGAAGAGATTACATCTCATTTAAATGAAGAGTACAACGATAACTTTTCTTTCGTGTCTTCGGGTAATGAATTGTGGAATAAAGAGTATACAGAAATTATATATTTATCAGAGAAATTAAATGCAGATATTGCTGTCTGGGTTTATCCTGATGGAACAATATTAGATAACTACATGGCAGTTAAATATAAAAGTGAAGTAGAAGAATTTGTTTCTCCATTAGCTGAAGAAGTTTATGACTCATGTATAGTTGTTAATATCCCTATTCACTATGGGAAAGAGCATTTAAATAAAGATTTATCTTTTTCTGATTATATTTCAAATTCTAAATCAGATATTAGTATTTCCTTGGCAACTGATCGATCGGATGAATTTGCAGAAGATGATGCGAGAAAATTTGTCAAAGTATTAAGTGATAATGGAATGATTGCGTATATACGAGTTTTTTATTATGATTCAATTGATTTTAATAAGGTGAAAGAAACTGAAGAGGCTTCCAGAATCTTTTCTCCTCTTTCTGAAAAATGTTTAACTGTCCGAATGGATGAAGATTATTCAATTGACTTGCTTGAGTGGGGGTGATAATTATGAATTATATTGATAATCAAACATTATCACAGGCAAACAAGGAAGCTGTCTTTAATGTATATTCGTATGTAGCAAACAAGGGTATTCAACCTAATGATGGCAGAGAGTTTTCTAAAATAGTATCTGATTTAAGAGATAGCTGCAATAAAGGTGGCTGGGAAGAAAGTGAAATTCGACAACTAGAAGTCTTGGAAAATGCTCTTGCGAATGATTCAAATTTAGGAAAATATAGAATAGGAAATCAGACTAAATCTGAGAATGGATTAAATGCATGTACCTTTACAGATGATAATGGTAATGTATCAGTTGTTTTTAGAGGAACTGGTAAGGGCGAATGGATTGATAATGGAGAAGCCTTGACTGGAATTCCTGAACAAAATACATATGAAGTATATGGTGAAAATGGTCAATTGATTAAGGAAAATACAGTTGCAAATGATTATGCCAGTGATCAACAAGTAGAGGCATTAAATTGGTTTAATAAAATTGCTAGTGAAAATGGTTGGAATGAAGATACGAATATTACAATATCTGGTCATTCTAAAGGCGGGAATAAAGCGCAATTTGTCACGGTCAATTCAGATTTAGTGGATAATTGTTATAGTTTTGACGGACAAGGGTTCTCACCTGAAGCGTTAACAGCTTTTGAAGAGAAGTATGGAATAAAATTTGAAGAGAGACGTCAAAAAATATTGAGTTTCTCAGCTGATAACGATTATGTGAATGTGTTAGGGGAGAGATTAGTGCCTAAAGATCATATATTCTTTTTCGAATCCCCAATTGGAGACGAAAATGCAATAGAATATCATTATATGGAAGCAATGTTAGATGAGAATGGAAAATTCAATGTCCAATGTGAACAAGGGGAATTGTCAGAGTATGTAGAAAATACTTCTAAAGAATTGATGGAAATGGACCCTGCTTATCGACAATATGCGACGCGCGGTATAATGAATATCTGTCAAACATATTTAGGAAAAGGAACGCCGGTAAACGGTGATGAAGTGTCAGATGGCGATACTGTCATTGGTGTAGCCATTTCTGCAATACCGGCACTCACAAATTTATTTGATACGAAGGATGGACGGGAAGCGATTGCTGAGCTCGTTAAGATTTACGGCGATGATGTTGTCAATGGGATTGGGAAATTTTATGATGATATAGGGGATGAACATGGTGTAATTGCTGAAGCCGGAGCTATTATAGCAACTATAGCAGTAATTTCGTTTGCAACACCATTAGTTATTGATATTGGAATCAAAGTGATAGAAATTTCTATGGTTGTCAAGACAATAGAGTATTTGGCTGATAGATTAAAAGAAACTAGCCAAGAAATTTATGCAAATGTCAAAAGTTTTTGTACTACGACCATTAGTGCATTAGCTGAATGGTATAACAAGAACTTGAACAAAGGTTATCAGCAAGCTAGTGAAAATACTTATATTCGTGTGAATACAGATTTATTAAGAAATTATGCAAATCGTTTATATTCTGTAAATCAGAGGATCGTCAAGCTCGATAAACGTTTAGACACACTTTATTCAAAAGTGGGGTTGTTGGATTTATGGAATTTGCTTCAGGCAGATGTCTTAACGGGATATAGTTGGCGATTAAATCGATGTATAAATTATTTAAATGAGACAGCCGATGAGTTTGATTCAGCTGAGCGTTCAATGTTAATGCAATTATAGGAGGGATTATTTATGGATAGTAACTCAAAATATGAATTGTATTTAATAAAAAAAGAATTGCAGAGCATAATTAACGAACTTGATAGTATTTCATATGGTTTGAATAGGAATTTTGCAAACATCGGTAATGAGAAAGCTGCTGCCTGTGTATCAAATGTTTCAAATAACTATCGTATTGTGAAACGTAAATTGAACAATATCGATACAAGTAAGGTGAAAGATGGTTTTTCTGTTGGAAGTAATGGAAGTGGCGGAGGTGGTGGAGGTGGCCATGCGTTTTAAAAAGAAAGGAGGGGCCTCATATGTCCATAAAAATTGAAACCGGAGCAGTTAAGACAGCTGCTTCAAAAATTGCTAGAAATAATCAGATTATCAGTAATAAATTCTCTTCCGTGGATAATATCGTTTCTGGTATGAACAAAAACTGGCAAGGAACAGTTTCAAATGCCGCAATCATCAAATTTCGACAATTAAAACAAACATACGGAGAGGCTCGATTTAATGTCATAAATGATATGGTAAATTTCATGTATCAACAAGTTGGAGAAGGATATGAGAACACTGAAACATCTGTACAGTCTGCAGCCTCAGCGTTTAAATAGTGGGAGGAAGTTATGGCTAATATACAAGTGGACCATAGATATCTTGAAAAAGTTGCAAACTCAATTGACGATTACGTGAAACTTCAAAAACAAAAAATGAGGGAAATAGAGAATACGATTGCTGATCTGAATGGCTCATGGGATGGAACAGATTATGAACAAGTGAAATATGAATTTCAACAATCAAATTCAGCTGAATCAACGTCTGCTAAGATGATTAAATCAATTGAAAATTATGCTGATTTTCTGCGCTTTTGTTCAAATAAATACAAATCTGCACAAATAAATGCCATAAACAGAGCAAATCGATTACCTAGATATTAGCATAATGCTGATTTTGGAAAAAAGGATAAATATTACTAAGTACGTAAAAAATGACCTCAATATGAGAAGTGGTCATTTTTTGGGAAACAAATGAAGTTGGGACAAAATCAATTTCGTTACATGAAGACATTATCATTTTTGATTCATATATTTTCATACGGAATCTAAAAAGCAAAAGAATTTTCTTTACTTCACAGTAAAACTTTGTTATAATCTTAAAATGAGCAGAAGCATCTGTTCCTTGCTTCCATAGGGAAGCCGTAAGACCAAGAGGAGGTGTGCAGAATGAAAAAATACGAGATCATGTATATCGTGAACGCATCTTTGGACGATGCAGCGCGTCAGAGCTTAATGGAGCGTTTGCATGCAATCATCACAAATAACGGTGGCAGCATCGATAAGGTTGATGAATGGGGCGTTAAAGAGTTCGCGTATGAAATTGACCACATGAACAAAGGTTATTATGTAGTGATCAACGTAACTGCCAACAATGAAGGAATTGGTGAATTCCAGCGTGTTGCGCGTATCAACAACAACGTTGTTCGTTACATGGTACTGAAAACAGAAGACGAGAAATAAAAACAAGGAGGGAAAACGATGATTAACAGAGTGGTATTGGTCGGTCGTTTGACGCGCGATCCGGAGCTTCGCAAGACGGCTTCGAACGCTTCGGTAGTATCCTTTACCGTTGCTTGTGATCGTCGTTTTAAGACACAAGGACAGCCGGATGCAGATTTTATCAGCTGTGTTGCTTGGAATAAAGTCGCAGATCTGATGGCGCAATATCTGCATAAAGGTTCATTGGTTGGTGTAGAAGGCCGCATACAGACACGTAATTACGATGATGCAAATGGTCGTCGTGTGTACGTGACGGAGGTCGTTGCAGATAGTGTACAGTTCTTGGAACCAAAAAATGGAACAAGCGCGAATGCACAGCCGTCATATCAGCAGCCAAGTTATCAACAGCCGGCATACAGTGCGCCTAGCGGCGGCTATATGGCTGGTAACAGCGGATATCAAACAGCCGTTAACACCGATTCTTTCTCCAATGATTTTGATGCAGGGGATACCCTGGACATCGCAAGCGATGATTTACCATTTTAAGAAAGGAGATCTATTATGGCATTCAAAAAACAACGTATGGGTCGCAGAAAAGTTTGCTACTTTACGAAAAATAAAATCGAATACATCGACTACAAGGATGTGGAATTGCTGAAGCGTTTTATCAGCGCTAACGGAAAGATCATTCCTAGACGTGTTACTGGAACACGCGCAAAATACCAGCGTATGCTGGCTACTGCTATCAAACGTGCACGTCAGATGGCGTTGCTGCCTTACGTAGCTGAATAAGAAAGTCCCTTGAGAGGGACTTTTGTTTTTTTGGAGGGTGAATATGCGCAAGACACAAATCATGAGCGAAGGCGCGTTAATGTGTACGCTGACCTTGCTGCTGGCATGGTTAAATCAATATAGCGGTTTCTTGCTGGAAACAATATTTCCATGGCTCTATGCTTTTCCGTTGCTGATCTATGCGGCCCGTTATGGATTTCGTTTTTCTTCGCTGCCATTGATCAGCACTTGTCTGCTTGCCGTTTTGTTTACCTCATGGACATCTTTCTTTTATTTGAGCGCTGCCTTGCTGCTAGGGGTGGTCTATGGCACCATGGTGCATCATCAAAAAGCACAGATGCAATTGTTTTCGATATCGTTTCTTGCTGCCTTTATAGTCAATCTGCTGACGATGTTTTTATTAGCCGGAATCTTTGGGTATGACATTCAAGAAGATCTTGCGGAAATTGATCATTTACTGCAAACGGTAAAAGGAATACAGCTGCCGAAAGCAGAAAGCATTTTCTTTTTCTCGCTCGTATTGCTTTCTTTTTTACAGACGGTCTGCGTCCACGTACTAGCGCAACTTATATTGATTCGATTAAAAATTCAAGCACCGAAGATGAAAAAAATGAATCAGATTTCTTCTCCCCGTTGGCTTGGTGTCATCATCCTGTTGATTTGGCTTCTATATTTCTTGCAAAGTGTGGTAGAATTACAAGTGGGTATTCAGCTGCTGATCCAGAGCGCTGCTTTATGTGCTTTGTTAGCGGCAATCGTATATGGAGCGCTCAGCATATTTACTTATCTTGCACTGCGCCATGTTTCGAAAAGAATGGTCGTGCTGGTTTATCTGCTGTTGTTTGTTCCGATCGTACATTTGTTATTTGCATTGCTGGGTGAATTGGATCTTTTGTTTGGTCTTCGCAAGGCAATGAGGTGAGGTGTTAACGTGGAACGTTTAGAGAATTTTAAAGTACAGTTAGTCATCATCATGGGGGCACAGCTATTGGCAACTGCCGTTTTATTTCTGGTTGACATGAAGCAGATTGCTTTGATCGTGGCATGCGTTGTCTTGGTCAATATCCTTGTTTCGATCTGGATCATGGCAAAAATGGAAAAAGAGAAAAAAACGGTTGATCTTGACATTTCACGAGTGCTGGGCAAAGATGCAAAAGAAGCACTTGTTTTTGGAAAAATCGGCTTGATAACTTATGATGAACAATACTGTGTGACTTGGGTCAATGACTTCCTAGAAGGTCGTTATCCAGATCTGATCGGGCGCAAGATGACCAACTGGATCACAGACATCAAAGAACTGTTTAATGATGATGGACGTGAGGTTGTAATCGCTCATTCCGAAGATTATGTCTATGAGATCACACGAAAAGAAGATACACAGGTGCTTTATGTGCGGGATATTACTGAAAACTGGAAACTGCAGGAAAAATATCATAATAATGGAATCGTAGTAGGGTTGCTGCAGCTGGATAATTATGCGGAATATCAGCAGTATGAAGATGAAGCGATCCTGTCGAATATCAACACGCGGATCCGTCAGCCGTTATCGGAATGGGCACGTGAAATGGGCATGTTTACACGACGCTTGCGCAGTGATCGCATCTTGGTCTTGCTGGATGAGCAAATATTTGAGAAAGTTAAAGAATCAAAATTTTCGATCTTGAATACGGTACGGGAAGCTAGCGAAGCGATGGATGTATCCATTACATTGAGCATGGCGTTCGCAAAAGGAACGAGCGATTATGTCGTATTGGATGGAATGATCAATGAATTGATCGAATTGGCACAAAGCCGCGGCGGCGATCAGGTAGCCGTGCGTGCTTACGGGCACAGTGTGCATTATTATGGCGGAAATTCAGAATCGAAATCCAATCGATCAAAGGTTCGTGTTCGAGTGATGTCACAAACGATTCGTGAAGCAATTATTGACAGTGCAAATATATATATCGTTGGCCATCAGATGATGGATTTTGACTGTATGGGAGCGGCATTATGTATGTCGCGAATGGCCCAACGCTGTGAACGAAAGACCTTTATCGTGTCACTGGATTGTGCAAAAGATGCGCAGTTAGAAGATGCGATGACGTTGTACCATGATGAATTATGGGCACGGCATGCTTTTATCAATGAGGAAACGGCGCTTGCTTCGCTGCATGAGGATGATCTGGTGATCATGGTGGACCATCATGTGCCTGCACAGAGCACAGGGGCAAAATTGATTGAAAAAGCCAATCGTGTGATCGTCATCGATCATCATCGCCGCAGTGCCGGATTTGTTGATGGACCGTTGGTTACTTATTTGGAAAGTGGAGCAAGCTCTAGCTGTGAATTGATGACCGAAATGCTGGCATATCAGCCAAACCGCGTAGAGATCAGTGCAGAGGAAGCGACGATCATGTATCTGGGAATCGTTGTCGATACAAATCGATTCAAGATGCGTACCGGTTCCCGTACATTTGAAGCAGCTGCTGCTTTGAAAAAATTAGGAGCTGATCCAATCACTACTGAAAATGTGTTAAGTGAACGTTATGAACAATTTGAAGAAAAAACGCGTATAGCGAAATATGCAATGCTGTATCGTGAGAAATACATGATTGCTGCAGTGACAGAAGAGATGTATCCATCTCGTCCGTTGATGGCGCAGGTAGCTGACCAGCTGTTGACGATCCGCGGTGTAGAGGCAACCTTTGTCATTGCAAAGACATCTAAAGTGAATGATGTCGTCGCAATCAGCAGCCGCAGCCGTGGAAATGTAAATGTCCAGACCATCATGGAACGCATGCAGGGTGGCGGACATTTTAGTGCGGCAGCATTACAGCGCGAACACAGTGATGTCAAAGAAATTGAAAAAGAATTGATGATGACACTGGATGCGATAGAGGAGGAAAATACAAATGAAAGTAATATTGTTGAGTGATGTAAAAAATGTAGGAATGAAAGATGAGGTCGTTGAGGTTGCTGATGGCTATGCCCGCAATTTCTTGTTGAAACGCAAACTGGCTGTTCCACAGACGAAAACGAGCATGAAAGTTTTAGGAAAACAGCAGGAAGAAGAACTGCAGCACCAGCAACAGCTGGAACAAGAAGCGAATGAGATCAAGGAGCGACTAGCAACGATCGTATTGGAATGCAAGATCAAAACTGGAAACAGCGGGCGTTCGTTTGGTTCTATCTCAACGAAACAGATCGCTCAGCAGCTGGAACAGGAACATGGCATTCAGATCGACCGCCGCAAGATCTTAGGACATGATTCTATTTCTTCTTTAGGTGATACAGATCTAAAAGTAGATCTTTATAAAAATAAAGTGATCGGTGTCATTCATGTGCACGTCAGTGCAAAATAGATAGGAGGGATGTGCCATGGCAAGAGAATTGCCGCATAGCACAGAAGCAGAACAATCCATTCTTGGTGCGATGTTAGTGTATCCCTCACTGGCAGCTATGGCAATTGACCAGGATCTGCATGCAGAAGAGTTTTATGTGGAAGCGCATCAGCGGATCTACCGCTGTATGATGGAACTTAAGGATAGTGGTCAAAATATC
Organism: uncultured Erysipelotrichaceae bacterium; assembly: GCA_949296305.1. GTDB lineage: Bacteria > Bacillota_I > Bacilli_A > Erysipelotrichales > Erysipelotrichaceae > Merdibacter. The sequence goes on along the minus strand of CASFOT010000066.1, from coordinate 22,161 downwards.
GACATTACTACACTGATCACACGTTTGAATGATACGAATCAATTGGCGATGGTCGGTGGTGCTGATTATGTGATCAAGCTGAGCGATAGTGCTGTTTCCAGTGCAAATGGTATTTTTTATATCGATATTATCAAAGAGCGTTATCATTTACGCCGATTGATCGAGACGGCAGAACAGATCGCAGAAGAAGGATTTGATTCATCCAGTTCATTAGATGATGTTCTGGATCATGCAGAAAAAGAGATATTAGAAGTTACTCGCAGCCGGAGAGCAAGTGAGTTTCAAAGCAGCAAGGAAGTGGTCAATAAAGTCATCAAAGAACTGGTAACCTTACGGGATAGTGACGATCATATCACGGGTGTTCGTACGGGATATCAGGATCTCGATCGCATGACCAATGGATTTCAGCGTGGTGATCTGATCATCTTGGCAGCTCGTCCTGCGATGGGGAAAACTGCCTTGGCATTGAATCTGGGCATGTACGCCGCTTTGAGAAATCCAGGCGCTGTTGCTTTTTTCTCATTGGAAATGCCTGCAGAATCACTGATGAAACGTTTATTAAGCGCAAAAAGCCAGGTAGAAGGAAACAAGCTGCGCAGCGGCAACATTAACGATGATGAATTGAATCGGCTGAATGAAGCAGGAAATGAATTGGGCGCAGCCAAAATCTTTATCGATGACTCTGCCGGTATCAAAGTTTCACAGATATTCTCGAAATGTCGCAAATTGATGAGCGAACATGGGCTTTCTTTGATCGTGATCGATTACTTGCAGCTGATCAGCGGAAGCGGCAGAGGCAGCGGGGATAATCGTCAACAAGAAGTAAGCGAGATCTCTCGTAATCTTAAAATCCTGGCAAAAGAGATGAACTGTCCGGTCATTGCATTATCGCAGCTGTCTCGAAGTGTCGAACAGCGAAATGACAAGACACCGATGCTGTCTGATTTGCGTGAATCAGGGGCGATCGAACAGGATGCCGATATCGTCATGTTCTTGTATCGAGAAGATTACTACAAGAAAGTAAATGAACAAGAAGAAAAAGCAGATGAGAATGAAGTAGTCGATCTCAACTTGGCGAAACATCGAAACGGCAGCGTTGGACATATTTCTTTAGTTTTTAACAAATCAATTTCGGCTTTCTATAACCACTTGCAAGAAGGAGGCTATTAAGATGAAAGCAGCTTTATTAGCAAGCGGTTCGAAAGGAAATTGCTGTCTGATCAAACATAAAGACACCAAACTAGTCATTGACTGCGGAGCAACGAAACGTTATCTGCAATCGTGTTTTCAAAGATTACACTGTGATGTTTCAGATGCAGATGCTTTACTGGTCACACATACGCATAAAGACCATGTTGCTCAGATAAATTCTTTCCGGCATTTGCCGGCTTATGCCTGGGCAGATCTTGACCGGGAACAACAAGTCGTTGAACCTTTTGAAACCTTCTGGGTCAAAGATATCAAAGTACAAGTGTTGCCCCTTAGCCACGATGCACAACATACGGTTGGTTTCGTATTAGAAGCAGATGGCGAAAAACTTGTATATGTAACAGATACCGGTTATGTGCGGAATGAAGTAAAAGAACGGATCTGCAATGCAGACTATTACATTTTTGAAAGCAATCATGATGTTGAAATGCTGATGCAGACGAATCGGCCGATTTATCTTAAACAGCGGATCATCAATGATTATGGACATTTGAATAACGAGGATTGTGCTTATATCTTGCAGGAAGTGATGGGCGAACGTACAAAGGAAATTGTCTTGGCGCATATTTCTCAGGAAGGAAATACACGTTCGCAAGCCTATCACGTTTTAGAAAATGAATTGTCACGGCGAGGGTTTCTTCACAATGATCTGAAATTATATCCAGCGGAACAATTCGGCATCCATGTATTTGGAAATAAAGAAGAATGACGACGAAAAAATAAAAAAGAGAGGATACGACATATGCATAAATTGATAGAACATCCATTGATTACCCATAAATTAACTCAGATGCGTAATAAAGAAACAGGAACAAAAGATTTCCGCCAAAATTTGGATGAACTAGCCGGATTCATGGCTTATGAGATCACAAGAGATCTGCCATTAAAACCGATACAGGTACAGACCCCTATTGCACCTTGTGATACATATGAACTGGCGAAGCCGATCATACTGGTGCCTATTTTGCGTGCTGGCCTTGGCATGGTCAATGGAATCTGTAATCTGATACCAACGATCAAAGTGGCTCATATAGGATTGTACCGTGATGAAGAAACTTTACAGCCGCATACCTATTTTGAGAAATATCCAAAAAATATCAGTAAAGCCACAGTAATCATCGTTGATCCGATGCTTGCGACAGGAGGAAGTGCAATCGCAGCCATTGATATGGTGAAAAAACAAGGTGCAACCGATATTCGTTTGGCCAATATCGTAGCAGCGCCAGAAGGCGTAACAGCGGTTGAAAAAGCACATCCGGATGTGATGATTTACTTGGCTGCATTAGATGATCATCTGAATGAACATGGTTATATCGTTCCTGGTTTGGGAGATTGCGGCGACCGGATTTTTGGAACAAAATAATGAAAGCAAAAAGCAAATGGCAGCGGATAGGACGCGCATTTGCTTTTTTGCATTGCTGCAGCCGCGTCTTTGCAGAGAATAGGATCAAAGACAGCGGTCATTCCGGCAGATTTTTGTAAAAAGACGCATTTCTGTTTTGCGAACGCAAGTACTTGTGTTACAATACTACCGATAGCGTAAAAATAACTATTCGTGTAAAAATATAAGAAAAGGAGGGCTGAACATGGCAGGTTTTCTGGAAAGACTCGTCAGCAGCGATAAGCGTACGCTGGCAAAACTGGAGAAAAAAGCAGAACAAGTCATGGCTTTGGAAGAAAAAATGCGTGCTCTGAGTCAGGAAGAGATGATCGCGCAGACAAACGACTTTAAAGAGCGTGTAAAAAATGGTGAAAGTTTAGATGATCTTTTGCCAGAGGCATATGCAGCAGCACGTGAAGCTGCACGCCGTGTATTGGGAGAACATCCATATAAGGTGCAGATCATGGGCGCTGTTGCGATGCACCAAGGCGATATCGCTGAAATGAAGACAGGTGAAGGTAAGACATTGACTGCGACCATGTGCGTGTATTTGAATGCATTGGCGCAAAAAGGTGTTCATGTCGTAACGGTCAATGAGTATTTGGCAGAACGTGATGCTGAATGGATGGGTGAGATCTACCGCTATTTGGGATTGACAGTTGGCGTCAATAAACGTGAATTATTGCCAGCCAATAAAAGAGAAGCCTATAACTGTGACATCACCTATACGACAAACTCAGAGTTAGGTTTTGACTATTTGCGTGATAATATGGTTACCAATGTCAAAGATCGTACACAGCGTCCGCTGTGGATGGCCGTGATCGATGAAGTCGACTCGATCTTGATTGATGAATCACGTACGCCTTTGATCATTTCTGGCGGAAAAAAGAAAACAGCAAACCTATATATTCAGGCAGATCAATTTGTCAAACGATTGAGAAAACCAGTGTATGAGGAAGATACGCGTTCTGGAGAGAAAAAATTAGTTAGCGGCGGTTATGAAATTGATGAAAAAACACGTCAAGTCATGCTGAGTGAAGAAGGCGTGAAAGCAGCTGAACGTTTTTTCCGTGTAGAAAATCTGTATGATGTTGCGCATACGCAGCTGGTACACCATATCACACAGGCACTTCGTGCAAACTACATCATGAAAAATGAAGTGGAATATGTAGTCAGCGAAGAACAAGAAATCGTGATCGTTGATCAGTTTACTGGACGCTTGATGAAAGGACGTGAATATTCGGATGGTCTGCATCAAGCAATCGAAGCGAAAGAAGGCGTTCCGATCAAAGAAGAAAGCAGCACATTAGCAACGATCACTTATCAGAATTTCTTCCGTTTATATACAAAGCTGGCAGGTATGACCGGTACGGCGAAAACAGAAGAAGAGGAATTCTTATCAACTTATAACATGCGTGTCATTGAGATCCCTACGAATCGCCCGATCGCCCGCATCGATTATCCAGATGCAATTTTTGCAACGAAGAATTTGAAGTTTCAAGCACTTGTAAACGAAGTGAAAGAACTGCATGCAAAAGGACAGCCGGTATTGGTCGGTACGATTGCCGTAGAAACCAGTGAGCTCATCAGCAAGATGCTGAAAAAAGAGCGTATCCACCATGAAGTGCTCAATGCGAAGAACCACGCACGAGAAGCGGAAATCATCGCAAAAGCTGGGCAGGTCGGCTCAGTGACGATCGCGACGAATATGGCTGGCCGTGGTACCGATATCAAATTAAGTGATGAATCGCGTGCGTTAGGCGGTCTAGCAGTATTAGGCAGCGAACGCCATGAATCCAGACGTATTGATAACCAGCTGCGTGGACGAAGCGGCCGTCAAGGAGATCCAGGTTTCTCTCGTTTCTATGTGTCATTGGAAGATTCATTGATGGTTCGTTTTGGCGGTGAGAAGCTGAATGGTTTATTTAACCAGCTGGGTGATCAGCAGATCGAGTCCAAGATGGTCACAAAATCGATCACACAGGCACAGAAACGTGTGGAGGGTTATAACTTTGATGCACGTAAGCAATTGCTGGAATACGATGACGTATTGCGCAAACAGCGCGAGATCATGTACGAACAGCGCAACTATACCTTAGAACATGAAGATGTCCATGAAATTGTCAAAGGCATGTTTGAACGTGTCATCAGTGATACGATTGGTGCAAACTTGGAAGTCAATCATCATGAAGACAAGATCAATTATCAAGGAATCTGTGAAAGCTTAGCGATGATGGGCATGCGTGAAGAGGATCGAATCAAACCAGAAGACATCCAAGGAAAAGACCGTGAAAACTTGGTGCGTTATTGCTTTGATCAAGTCTACAACTGTTATGAAAAAGAAATTGAACCTGTATATGATCAATTCCTGCCATTTGAAAAAACTGCAGTATTGCGCATCATGGATCGTAACTGGATCGAACATATTGATACCATGAGCAAATTACGTGATGGCATTCATCTGCGTTCATATGCGCAGAATAATCCATTGCAAGCGTATGTCAGTGAAGGCTATGAACTGTTTGAAGAAATGACACAGCGAATTGCTCGTGAAATCGTGACATTCTTATTACGCATGCGTATCGTGCGGAAGACTGCGGAACAGATCGCTGCAGAGAAAGCTGCACGCGAAGCTGCCGAGAAGAAAGAAGATAAAAAAGAGCAAGGTAAATAAAAATGGAACTATATGAAATCAGACAGGGGGTGAATACTCATCAGGAACGCCTGAAGGCGCTTGGTGAGTCACTTTGACCTCGATCAGAAACGATTAAAAATAGAAGAATTGACCGCAAAGACCTTAGAAGAAGATTTTTGGAATGATCCATCCCAAGCGCAGACCGTGATTCGCCGCTTGAATGGGATCAAAGAAACCGTAGAAAATTATGAAAGTCTTGACCATACGCTGCAGGAATTGGAAGAAACTTGTGAGATGTTGAAAGTGGATATGGATGAAGAGCTCTTTGCTCTATGTGAAGAAGAATATGTGCAGATGGATCAAGACTTTGAAACGTTTGAAATCAGCATATTGCTTTCTCACGAATATGATCAGTCAAATGCGATTTTAGAATTGCATCCAGGTGCAGGCGGAACGGAATCCTGTGATTGGTGCGGTATGTTGTATCGAATGTATGTGCGGTATGCGGAACATAAAGGGTTCAAGGTAACTGAACTGGATTATCTCCCCGGAGATGAAGCCGGAATCAAATCTGTTACATTTCTTGTAGAAGGCGATAAAGCTTATGGATATCTGAAAGCAGAGAAAGGTGTCCATCGTCTGGTGCGGATCTCTCCTTTTGATTCAGGAGGGAGAAGACATACCTCTTTTGCTTCGTTGGATGTGATGCCGCAATTTAATAATGAAATTGAGATCGAGATCCGACCAGAAGATCTAATCGTTGAAACAAAGCGGGCCAGCGGCGCCGGCGGACAGCACATCAATAAGACCGATTCGGCTGTACGCATGGTGCATAAACCGACCGGTTTGGTTGCCACTTGTCAAAACGGACGTTCCCAGCATGAGAACCGCGAGGAAGCGCTGCGGATCTTAAAAAGCCGTTTGTATCAGCGCATGATCGAAGAACAAGAAGCAAAATTAGCAGCGATCAAAGGAGAACAGCAGGCAAATGAATGGGGATCACAAATTCGATCTTATGTCATGCATCCTTATTCGCTGGTAAAAGATCACCGAAGCAACTATGAGACCAGCAATGTACAGGGAGTGATGGATGGTGGATTGGATGATTTTATCTTTGCTTATTTGAAAACACAGATTCATACAGGAGAATAAGATAACTTGAGCATTTTCACTCAAGTTATCTTTCTTTTCATGATTTTGAGCAAACAATAGCAAGAAGAGAGGGATAGGATGGTTAATAGAAAGATGAAGCGTTTGTTTTATGAAACGGGCAGCGTGGTCATTGGCAATTTGATCGTTGCCTTTGGCGTTACTTTTTTTATTTTGCCTTGTGATATCTTGTCGGGCGGCACCGCGGGAATTGCCGTTGCATTAGAACCGATTTTTCATATCCCGCCGGCCTTCATGATCAATGCATTGACTGTTGGGCTGTTTGCCCTTGGTTCGCTGTGCCTAGGAAAAGCATTTTTCTTCAAAACTGTTTTGAGCACGATCGTTTATCCGATCTTTATTTCTATACTAAATATGAAATTTGCAGCTATCGTCATCACAGAAAATCAGCTTTTGGCATCGATCTATGCCGGGATCTGTGTAGGCGTGGGAATCGGCTTCGTTTATCGTGTTGATGGAAGTACAGGCGGTATGGATATCCCGCCATTGATCGTGCACAAATATTCTGGATTGCCTTTATCTGTGCTGGTGATGTGCTTTGATGGGGCAACGGTTCTCCTCGGTGCCATCGTTTATGGCATTGAAGCAAGCATGATCGGACTTGTGTCTGTGTTTGTCTGCGGCCAGATGATCAATAAAGTGTTGACGTTAGGAAGTGAAGCGAGCAAAACGATATTTATCATTTCACCGAAATGGGAAGAAATTCGCCGTGTGATCAATGATGATCTGGATCGAGGGGTTACTTTGGTACCGGCGTTGGGCGGTTTTGCGAAAGCAGAGCGCATGATGTTGATGACCGTTGTCAAACAAAAACAGTATGCAGCATTGCAAAGAAAAATCATAGATATCGATCCCCAAGCCTTTTTTGTCGTTAATGATGCAAATGAAGTCGGCGGCATGGGCTTTACGCTGAACAAACGCTACTTACAGCACACAATAGAAGAACGGTAAAAAAAGAAAGAAGGGACAAGATGCTTTCTGATGAAGATCTGACCTTTAAGAAAAAATTTAAGTACATATGCAAACATTTCGATTCTAATAAAAAATAAATCCTGATCATGCTGGATCAGGTAGAAAGGAAAAGGCATATACAGCGATTGCTCGGTTTAAACGAGCGGATATTTATGCCAGGAGAAAAATAATCAAGATGAAAGGTTTTATTGAAGAGTTCAAAACATTTGCCTTACGTGGAAATGTGTTGGAAATGGCTGTAGGTGTGATTATTGGCGGCGCTTTTACTTCGATCGTTAACAGTTTGGTAAATGATGTCTTTACACCGATCCTTGGGATACTGACAGGCGGAATCGATTTTTCATCGCTTTCGGTCGGAATTGGCGGAGCGCAGATCATGATCGGAAATTTTATGAATGCGATCGTATCTTTCTTATTGGTGGCATTTAGCATTTTCCTGTTTGTCAAAGCAGTCAACCGGTTCACGAAAAAAATAAAAGAAGAAGCTGCTTCACCGGCTGTCAATGCACAAGAAGAATTGCTTAAAGAAATCCGGGATCTATTAAAAGAAAAGAAATCATGAGGATCAAACATGCAGATGGAATTCAATGCCTCTGCATTTTTAATGTATAATTTTTACGTTAGAAGCAGCAATCAGAAAAGTAAAAAATTTCATATTGAATTCGATATATCTTAATGTAATCTATGTTATAATGGTTACGATTTATAAAAACGACAGAAAGGAAGGTGTTTCATTGCATGATTCAATTCTTTCGCAGCCTGCCTAGTCATTTCGCAACTGCTTGGAGAAGCATCATCCGTCATATCTCTTTGACATTTTCTTCAGCAACTGCAGTAACGGTCACGCTGTTGATCGTTGGCTTGCTAGTGCTGATTGCAGGAAACATCAATAGTTTCACAGCAAACATTGAACAGGATTTTCAAATCCAGGCAACGATCAGTCCAGGGGTTGTCGAGGATAAAGATATAGAAACATTACAGCAGCAGATCAAGAATATCAAAGAAGTTGAAAGCTGCACATTTTCCAGCAAAGATGCAGAATTGCAAAAGCTGATCGAGGAAAATGGAGAAATGTTTGGTTATTATGCACAGGAAGATCGTAATCCGCTTTATGATGTCTTCATCATTGAACTGAATGATCATAAACAAATGGAAGCTGTCTGCAGCTCGATCAAACAATTGGATGGAATCGTTGATGCGACTTACGGCGGAGAGGGAATTACCGTCATGGTCGATATGTTTGACGGCCTTCGTTTAGGAGGCGCTGTCTTCGTGCTGTTTTTAGGCTTTTTAGCGGTTTTGTTAATAAAAAATACGATCAAGATGACCATTCAGACAAGACAAGAAGAAATCGCCATCATGCGCAACGTTGGCGCCAGCAACTGGTATGTACGTACCCCTTTTGTGATTGAAGGCATGTATATAGGAATTTTAGGTGCTATTATACCAGTTTTGCTGATTATGGGTGGTTATTATTTTGTTTATGAAGCATTTGGCGGGGTGTTCTTGTCCTCCATGTTTGTCATGGTTGATTTTTGGCCATTTGCAGGATATGTAGGACTGCTGATCTTATTGATCGGCATTGCCGTTGGCATGGTCGGCAGTTCATTAGCAGTAGGAAAGTATCTGAGGTGGAAACGATGAAAATAAGAAGAGGAATAGCAGGACTTTGTATTGGGGCACTGTTGGCTGGGGTATTGCCATTCCCCGTATCAGTCCATGCATATGATTTTTCAGATGAAGAAGCATGGGTCGCTAAATGTTCAGGTGTTCAGCAATCATCTGCAGACAGTGCAGCTTGCAACGCTTTTAAAGAATATTATCAGCAGCAGCAAGAGGAATTGAAAGAACAGATCAGTTCATTCAAGGATGACATCAATAATTTAAAAAGTGATCTGGAAGATCTGGAGTCTTTGGTTGCTAAGCAAAAAGAACTGATCGAACAAGTCAATGCGAGCATAGAAGAAAAGAATACAGCGATTGCAGAAATACAGTCGAATATTGCACAGTTAGAAGAAGATATTGCTTTTAAAGAAGAAGAGATCAAAAAGTGGGATCAGCAGATCAAAGAACGCATGATCGGTGAACAAGCATCGATCGGCACGAATATGTACATCGATATGATCATGGGCGCGAAAGACCTTCAGGAGATGATGCGTACGATGGAAGGCCTGCAGCGTATCATGGAAAGTGATGAAGAACAGATCAATATGCTGAAAACAGAAAAAGAAGATTTGGATCAAAAGAAAAATGAGCAAAAGCGCTTGGAACAAGATGCGATTGACCAGAAAGCGGCATTGGAAGCTGAGAAGGAACAAGCAGAAGAACTGAAAGAAAGCAGCGAGCAGATGATCACGCTGTATCATCAGCAAGAAGCACAGCTGCAAGAACAAATGCGCAGTGCGCAAGTAGATCTTTCAACGATCAGCAGCAATCTGGTTGGTATGGACAATATCAATGATTATACACCGTCTACCAGTGATGGATGGTTGAATCCGATCAGCGGGCCGACTTCAGCGGGCACCTGGTATTATCCAGGCGGCGGTGTCCATCTTGGTGTGGATCGCGCCGTAGCGATCGGGACACCGATCTATGCCCCGGCGGATGGATTGGTCGTATATGCGGCAAATCCGGTTGGCAGCAACAGCGGATACTTAGGAAACTGGAGCGGATATCCTTTTGGTGCCGGCAACAATATCGCTCTTTTGGTCAATGTAAGCGGAACGACGTATTTTGTTACGTTCTCTCATATGGCGCAGAACGGAATGACCGTTTCTGCAGGGCAGTCTGTATCACAGGGACAATTGATCGGATTGACCGGCAACTCAGGAAACAGCAGCGGACCGCATTGCCACATTGAGATCATCAACCTCGGAAGCATGTCCATTACGGAAGCGGCAGAACAGTTTGCCCGTACAGCAGACTTTGCTTGGGGATGCGGATGGAGTTCACCGGCAACCGGCTGTGATTCAAAAGGCAGCACGCCTTGCCGAGAACGTCCGGAAACCTTGATCGGTTAGAGAGGAGAACACCATGATTCAACTGGAAAATGTATCAAAATCATATAAAAACGGTGTGCATGCACTGCGAAATGTCAATTTGACGATTGAAGATGGCGAATTTGTTTATGTGATCGGTCCAACTGGTTCAGGGAAATCAACGTTGATCAAATTACTAGATGGTGAAGAAATTCCGGATGAAGGAAGCGTCCTTGTCAACAATGTAGATGTGGGCAAATTAAAACACAGCAAAGTACCCTATTATCGCCGCAACATCGGTGTCGTCTTTCAGGATTTTCGTCTGCTGCCTGCATTGACGATCTTTGAAAATATTTCTTTTGCTTTAGAAGTCATCGGAATGGATAAGCGGGAGATCCGCCGCCGCGTGCGTGAAGTGTTGGATCTTGTATCATTGAGCGATAAAGCAAGAGCTTTTCCAAATCAGCTTTCAGGCGGTCAGCAGCAGCGTGCTACGATCGGTAGAGCAATTGCCAACCATCCGAAAGTACTCATTGCCGATGAGCCGACCGGGAACCTGGATCCGGAGATGTCAAAAGAAATCATGGAACTATTGGAAAAGATCAATAAAGTAGAAAATACGACGATCGTCATGGTAACGCATGACAGTACATTGGTTAATGATTTCAAGAAACGAACGATATCCTTAGAAGAAGGATATGTGGTTGCAGATATGCTGAAAGGCGGTTACTTGAATTATGAATAAGCTGTTCAGAATGATGCTGTATCATCTGAAGAAAGCAGCCCAAAGTTTTGTCCGTCATTTAGCGATGTCTTTATCTGCAGCTACTGCAGTGAGCGTCACGTTGACCTTGCTCGCCTTATTTCTTGTGTTAGCCGGTAATGTATCCTTGTTTGCTGGAAATATCGAAAATGGCCTGCAGATTCATGTGATCCTGCAATCAGATATCGACAGTGAAGAAGAGCTGACAGATGCTGGGAACACGCTGAAAGCGATCGACAATGTTGCTGTGGCAACTTTATCGGATAAAGATGAGGAACTTGAGCTGATGATCAAAGAAAAGGGAGAAGCTTTTGCTATGTATCGCGGAGAGGAAAATCCGTTGAGCAATGCTTTCTTCGTGACCGTGCAAGATCCTGATCAGATCAAAGAAACGTGTGAAGAGATCGCTCAATTAGATATGGTCAGTGATGCCGTATATGGCGGAACGAGCGTTTCTTCGCTGATCAATTTGCTGAACATGGTGCGCCAAGGCGGGCTGATCTTCGTCTTGCTGCTGTTCTTGTTGACAGGCTATCTGATTTCAAATACGATCAAGACGACCATTTATGCACGAAGCGAAGAGATCGCCATCATGCGCAATGTCGGTGCGAGCAACCATTTCATCAAAGTGCCTTTTATGATGGAAGGTGTTTTGATCGGATTAGCTGGCGCAGTGATTCCCTGTATATTGACTTGTCTGGGTTACCGGTGGTTTTATGACAGCATTGGCGGCAGGCTGTTTACAGATCTGTTTGCTTTACAGCCGGTTTGGCCTTTTGCCGTATGGGTATGTTTTGCATTAGCTGGTGCAGGTGTGGTCATCGGTGTATTTGGAAGCTTTATATCGACAACTCGTTATTTGCACTGGAAACGTTAATTACATTTAAAAAGGATATTCTAACACGACGGGTGTTGGAATATCCTTTATTCTTTTTGTGAATAGACAAAAATGTGGTATGATGTCATAAGGAAATATTTGAGGTGGTTTGATGTCGCAAAAACGAACAGTTATTTATAAATTGGAACGGCATAAATGGCCGGATGAGATCGCTGCAGAAAAAAGAGAGCGGCGTAAAAAGCTGGCGGTCATAGGCAGCTGTCTTTTGTTTTTCATCGCAGGTTTTTTCCTTTCCCGTGCTACTGCCGGTGGTGTCAGCGGCGGTGAGAAATCGGCAGAGATGGAAAAATTTGATACGGTCTATTCGCTGATGAATGAAAAGTGGTATTTCGGGAAAGATATAGAAGATCTGTCAACCGTTTTAATGGAAAATGCAATAGCGGCAATGGCAGCAAGTTCGATCGATCCACATACGAGCTATATGAGCTTAGAAGATGCAGCTTCTTTTTCTTCGTCATTAGAAGGCACCTTTATCGGTGTCGGCTTGCAATTTTATGAAAACAGCAAAGGCGAATATGTCGTATTAGATATTTTTGAAAATTCGCCTGCTCAGCAAGCAGGAATCGAACGCGGAGATGTGCTGGTATCGATCGATGGCCATGCATGCGATGAACTCAGTCAGGATGAGATTAAATCGCTGCTGGGCAAAGAACAAGATCAAGAAGTGGAACTGTCCGTGAAACGCAATGGAAAAACCTTGTCTTTGCAGGTGGTGCCCAGTGTCGTGGATAACTCTGTGATTGCGTATGTGGAAGATGGATATGGTTACATTCGGCTTTCTTCTTTTGCCGAAAACAGTGCAGCCGATATGGAAAGTGCCTTAAAACGAATCAGCGCTGCTTCTGAGTCAAAACTTATTCTGGATCTGCGTGACAATGGCGGTGGATACCTTCGTGCTGCCATGGATATCGCAAAGTATTTCTTGCCAAAAGGCAGTGTCGTCTTTCAGTCAGAAGACCGCAATGGAAACCGCAGCGAATATCGTTTGGAAGATGATTATACACCGTTCTCTTTTGATCGGATCGTCATATTGATGAATGGCAACACAGCTTCGGCATCCGAAGCATTGATCAGCGCATTAAATGATCATTTGGGCGATCAGGTGGTCTTGGTCGGAACGACCACATATGGGAAAGGGACGATGCAGACGAGCATTCCTTTCAGCGATGGCACTTCGATCAAATATACGAGCGGTCAATGGTTCTCCAGCAAAGGAGAGAAGATCAATGGCGTCGGGATCGATCCGGATATAGAAGTTCAATTGGATGAAGCACGCACGACGACCATGCTGATCTATAAAAATGACATTGAGGTCAAAGAAGATGAAGTTGCGGATATCGCAAAGCCTGTACAGATCTATCTGCGGTTTTTAGGTTATGATGCAGACCGCAGTGATGCATATTTTTCTGCACGCTCAGCGCAAGCATTACGGGCATTTCAAAAAGATCATGGTTTAACTGCAGATGGCGTGATCGATAATGAGACGGCACAAGCATTGGCGGATGCTGCAGGTATTTATTGGAATGAACATCGAAATGAGCTGGATACGCAGCTCAATAAGGCAATGGAGATCATCTATGGAAGAGAAGCTGTTTGAATTAGTATCTAATTATCAGCCGCAGGGCGATCAGCCCAAGGCAATCGAAAAGCTGGTCAAAGGAATCCAAGAAGGAAAAAAAGAACAGGTACTGTTAGGTGCAACAGGTACTGGTAAGACGTTTACGATCTCCAATGTCATTGCAAAGATCAATAAACCGACACTGGTCTTTGCTCATAATAAGACATTGGCAGGACAGCTTTATTCAGAGTTTAAAGAATTTTTTCCGCATAACCGCGTAGAATATTTTGTTTCGAACTTTGATTATTATCAGCCGGAAGCGTATCTGCCGAATACAGACACCTATATTGATAAAAATGCAACGACAAACATCGAATTGGATATGCTGCGCATGTCAGCGGTCAATTCGATCTTAGAACGAAGGGATACGATCATCATTGCCTCTGTGGCTTGCATCTATGGTGCCAGCAATCCGGAACAATACCGGGATATGTTCTTTTCTCTGCGCGTAGGAGAAGTGATCGATCGAAAAAAACTCATGCAGCGGCTAGTGGCGCAGCAATACAGTCGAAATGATATGGAACTGAGCAGAGGAACGTTCCGTGTGCGCGGGGATGTGATCGAGATCGCACCTGGCCATACAGATGCCTTTTTGCTGCGCGTGGAATTGTTTGACGATGAGATCGAACGAATCTGCGAAGTGGATCCGTTGACCGGAAAAGTATTGAATGCTTATACGGTATATGTGGTGTATCCGGCAAGCGGCTATGCAACGAGCCAGGAGATCATCAATCATGCAGCTGATACGATCGAAGAAGAATTAGAAGCGCGTTTGCAAGTATTTGAAGATGAAGGCAAACTGTTGGAGAAACAGCGCTTGGAACAGCGGACACGCTATGATGTAGAGGCCTTGCGCCAATTCGGCGTCTGTCCGGGCATTGAAAATTATTCGCGCCATATCGATGGCAGAAAACCAGGAGAACGGCCGTATACATTATTTGATTATTTTCCAGATGATTTTTTATTGGTCGTTGACGAAAGCCATGTATCTTTGCCTCAGATCCGCGGAATGTATAATGGGGATCGATCTCGTAAAGAAACGCTGGTCAATTTTGGCTTTCGCTTGCCAAGCGCACTGGACAACCGTCCATTGCGGTTTGAAGAGTTTGAAAAGATGGTCCATCAGGCCATTTATGTTTCTGCGACACCGGGCGATTATGAATTGGAACATGTGCATGGGGAAGTGGTCGAACAGATCATTCGTCCGACCGGTTTACTGGATCCGCTTGTTGAAGTACGTTCCAGCAAAGGCCAGATCGATGATCTGGTGGATGAGATCAAAGAGCGCATCTCACGTAATGAGCGTACACTGATCACGACCTTGACCGTCCGCATGGCAGAGGATCTCAGTGCATATCTGAAAAATATGGATTTCAAAGTAGCTTGGCTGCATCATGAGGTAACGACGATCGAACGTACACAGATCATCCAGGACCTTCGTAAAGGAAAATATGAAGTGCTGGTCGGTATCAACTTATTAAGAGAGGGACTGGATATTCCTGAAGTGTCATTGATTGCGATCTTGGATGCAGATAAAGAAGGATTCCTGCGCAGTGAACGTTCTTTGATACAGATCATCGGACGTGCGGCTCGAAATGCACAGGGGAAGGTCATCATGTATGCAGATACGATCACACAGTCGATGCGGAAAGCACTTGACGAAACGAATCGCCGCCGGGCGATCCAGATAGCTTTCAACGAAGAACATCACATCACACCAAAAACGATCATCAAGCCGATCCATGATGTCGTCCGTAGCAAAGAGACCAAAGAGATGACGGCAGCTTATATGAAAAAGAAAAATAAGATGGCGAAAAAAGATAAGACGAAGATGCTGGAAAATATTGAGAAAGAGATGAGAGAAGCTGCACGCGTATTAGACTTTGAACGCGCAGCACAGCTTCGCGATATCTTGATCGAATTACGAAATTCTTGAGGTGGGAACCGATGAAAAAACAACAATGGTGGATCGTTCATCGAGAAGCATTTTTAATGGAATGCTTCTCTTCTTATGCTGATGGACTAATGCTTCAAAAAATGATGAAAACCTCTCCTTTGGATGCGGGGATCGACCCGGCATACATTCATCGCATCTCTCAAGAAATTATCCATATGCATGCATTGAAAGCAGGGACGGTTTCGATGTCCGCTTCTTTAGCTGTCGGTTTCTTGCGTTTGGCAACCCTTCCAGCAGAATATGGATCTTATGTGTATGAATCGCTTCTTTTAGTACAAAAGCTGTTGTATCTGCATACGAACATGAAACAGAAACAGCTGCTGCATCATCATCAGCTGCAAGGTTACCTGGCCGTGTTCTTTGGTGCGGCCAGTGCATTGAAAGCAAGCGGAGCTGCAGCCGGCCAATTGAGCAATGCGATCTTGCGGCGCTTGATCAAACAGCGCTTATCAAAAGCAATTCCATTGATCGGAGCTTCAGTGAATACTGCAGTCTGCATCGCATCCATTACGCAATTGGCAAATGAGTTTGAAGAAGAACTCAGCAAACGGCAGATCCAGCATCAAACGTACCTGACGATCGCTTGTGATGAACCTGCTGTTATTGAGACCCCGTTGTTTACGGTGGAAGGGGAGAAAACACATGAAGAGCTGGGATGATTTTTTTGCACAGGAACGAACGCAGCCTTATTATCAGCAGTTGATGGCATTTGTATCAGCTGCCTATGCGGACCATATCGTCTATCCGCCTAAGGATCAGCTGTTTTCCTGTTTTTCGTTGTGTCCTTTTGACAAACTGCGTGTGGTCTTGTTAGGACAAGATCCTTATATCCATGCCAACCAGGCACATGGTCTTTGTTTTTCCGTAAACCGTGGTGTTAAACTGCCGCCTAGCTTACGGAACATCTATAAAGAGCTAGAAGCGGATCTAGGCATCAAGGCGCCTTTGCATGGCCATTTGGTCGAATGGGCACAACAAGGCATTTTGATGATGAATGCGGTCATGAGCGTAGAAGAAGGAAAAACCGGCAGCCATCGAGGGAAAGGATGGGAGACCTTTACGGATCATGCCATTTCTTTTGTCAATGCCTATGCGGACCCATCCGTATTTGTGTTGTGGGGAAACTGGGCACAGAAGAAGATCCCGCTCATCGATGGACAGCGGCATCGCATCCTTACCAGCGCTCACCCTTCTCCGTTATCTGCACATCAAGGATTTTTTGGTTCTCGTCCTTTTTCAAAGATCAATGAGGCTTTGATCGAATTGGGAAGAGATCCGCTCGATTGGAGGTTGTCTTCATGATATATCCGAATGCGAAAGCGGCACTCTTGGCGATCGAAGCACGCCGCCGTATCAAAAAAGATCTGCCTGCGTTCCAAGCTTTTGTCCGGGAAGTCTGCCCAACGGCATTTTCTCTGCCGATCATTCATGTGGCGGGGACCAATGGGAAAGGATCGACCGTTAATTTTATTCGTGTACAGCTGCAAGCACTGGGATATCGAGTAGGAACGCTTACTTCTCCGGCACTGTATGTACACTATGACCGGATCCGCATCGATGATCAATGGATGGATGAAGATACGTTTTTGGCTTTGGTGAACCGCTATGATGAACGATGGCAGGCACTTGGGCTCGCCATGTTTGATATCGATGTCCATTTAGCGATGGAATGGTTCGTTCAGCAGCGGGTCGATGTCGTTATCCTGGAAACGGGATTAGGCGGCCGTCTGGATGCAACCAACATCTTTCTTCCTAACGTGTGTGTGATCACGAACATCGGCCATGATCATATGCAGTATCTAGGCGATACCTTAGAAGAAATTTCCCGGGAAAAAGGCGGCATCATCAAAGAGCGGATCCCGTTGGTCACCTCTGAAAAAAATCCATCCTGCCTGTCGGTCTTGCGTGCCATCTGCAAAGAAAAAAAGGCCCCTTTTTATCAGGTCCATGCAAAACGGGCAGGTTATGATGAAGATGGGTTGGTCTGCTTTGATTATGAAGAAGAAAAAGACCTGCATCTGTCGACCATGGCCCTTTATCAAGCAGATAATGCGGCAGCAGCATTAAAAAGCGTATCCTTGTTTTGTCCAACAGCAAGCATGAACATCCAGCGTTCAGCGATTGCCGCTTGTCAATGGGCCGGTCGTTTTCAGGTCCTGCAAGAACATCCGACGGTCATCGTCGACGGCGCACATAATCGCGAAGGAATCCAGGCGTTATGCACAACCTTAAAACAAATGCCGGTGGACACCATTTTGTTTTCTGTATTGAAAGACAAAGAAGCCCCTTTGATGATCGAACAGCTGAAACAGGTTTGCCGGCGGCTGATCTTGTGCCCGTTTCAACAAGAACGGTTGGCTGATCTCAATGTTCTTGCGGAAACTTATCATCTGGCGATCGCAAAAGATCTTAAAACGATCCTGCAAGAACGCATGCGCCAGGACGAACGCATCTTGATCTGCGGTTCTTTGTATTTTGTATCGGAAGCAATCCGTTTGTTTCCATTTCGCTCATAAGAAAATGCCTTGTGAATGAATCACAAGGCATCAATTTTTATTTGGCGGTGAATTTATGCATCCCTTGGCGATTACGGATCCGTTCACATGCTTTCAGCACATAATAGAGAACGGCAACATCCAGCGGGAAGGCAATGATGTTTTTTACGATGCGGATGCTGAGATAATAGATGAATGTGTTTCCCATCGTCAATGACATCCATAATGGATTCAACAACAGATTGACGACCAGCACGATCCCTAAGCGGGCCAAGATGCATCGTTTCAATGTGATCTTTGGCTGTTTATAAAACACAAGCCCATAGAATAAACCGGTGAACATCGCATTGATCATCCAGCCGGGAAACCATGGTCCGTTGGGATACAGCATATACGATACATTGTCCGTGATGATCCCGGCAATGCCGTTGAGCCAAGGACCAAAGAAGAAGCCGCTGGCAGCTACGGCCACGCTGGCAAACGAGATGGTCAGCACATTGGGGATGAGCCGGATGCTTGCATACGTGGATAGGATCACATCAAAGGCCGTAAATAAAGCGACACCGACAAGTGCCTGCACATGCTTTCCTTCTTTCATGCTTTCTTTAAATGTCAGATAGAGCTGTTTCATATAAAAATATACCTCCTTTTCCATATTGCAAATGAAAAAAGAGGTCTTTAATTTTTTCATTGGCAACAGCGGGAATCGAAATATGTATCGCAAGAAATCTTTTCGCCCGGCTGACAACTCCCCGTTCAGCCGATACTTAACGCACATATTTCTACTCTGCTAACGAAGTCATTATAGCGTCATTGCAATCGTTTTTCAATGTCTATTCGAGTGGATCTTTATATTTTGCATATAAACAAGCATCATAGATGGTATCTTCTTTAACGTATGCGCTATGCAGGATTCCTTCCAGTTTGAATCCGTTCTTTTCTAATACACGGCGAGATGCCAGATTAGGTGCAAAGGTGGATGCGGAAATGCGGATGATCGGCAGTTGTTCAAATGCTTCTTGCACGATCTGTGCCGTTGCTTGGCTCATGATTCCTTTTGACCAGTAAGCATGGTCAAGCAGATATCCTAGTTCACCATCTAAAAAGCGGATATCTTCATGTCTTTCGATCGTAATGTTGCCGACGATCTTTCCTTCAAACAAAATGGCACGGAAGATCCCTTTTTCCTTTTGTTCGTCTGCTTGGACTTTATCAAGCCACCATCGCGCATCGGATAATGTGTATGGAAAAGGCATTCGACCTGATAAATAACGGCGGTCTGCATGGCTGCATAAGTCCTGCAGTGCCTGTGCATCTTCATCCCGCCAAGGACGCAGTGTGACGGTCATCATCGTTTCCCCCTTTCTTTTTGCTTTGCATTATATCATATTTCTTATGTGATAAACTTCACATTGTTCCCCCTTTTTTTTTAATTGAAGCACTTGTATAATAAGGAGTGGTATGAAAGAGAGGGCTTACAGACAATGTTTGTAGATGATTTAAGAGAGAAAATTAAAGGAAAAGGCGTTCGTATCGTATTTACAGAAGGACCGGATTTCCGTGTGCAGGAAGCAGCGATGCGTCTGTATAAAGAAGGGATTTTGGAACCAGTGCTGTTAGGTGATCCGGAAGAGATCCATCAGACAGCAAAACAGTATGGCTATGACATCGAGGGAATCTGCATCATGACACCAAAAGATTTCCCGGATATGGATAAGATGGTCACACGCATGATCGAACTGCGTCGTGGTAAGATGGATGAAGAAAGCTGCCGTAAAGCATTGATGCAGACGAACTACTTTGGTACGATGCTGGTACAGATGGGGTATGCAGACGGCTTATTAGGCGGTGCCACTTATTCAACAGCAGATACGGTTCGTCCAGCTTTGCAGTTAGTAAAAACAGCACCAGGAAATGCGATCGTTTCCAGCTGCTTCGTTTTGGTCAAAGGAGATGAACAGCTGTTCATGGGTGACTGCTCTATCAATATCAATCCAAATGTAGATGAGTTGGTCGACATTACGATGCAGACAGCGAATACTGTAAAACAATTAGGAATTCAGCCAAAGATCGGCCTGCTTTCTTATTCGACCTTAGGTTCTGCGAAAGGTGACAGCGTCGCAAAAGTACGTGAAGCAACGATCCGTTTACGCCGTATGCCTTTAGATTATAAGGTAGAAGGTGAAATGCAGTTTGACTGCTGTGTTGCACCTGAGGTTGCAGCATTGAAAGCGCCCGATTCTGAAATTGCTGGTTCGATCAATACATTTATCTTCCCGAACATCGATGCCGGAAACATCGGTTACAAGATTGCGGCTCGTTTAGGCGGATGGGAAGCAATCGGACCGATCCTGCAAGGATTGAACGCACCGATCAATGACCTGTCTCGTGGCTGCAATGCAGAAGAAGTCTACAAGATGTCCATTGTGACAGCTGCTCAAAAATTTATGGATATTTAGCAAGAAGAAACGGTCGGTTGACCGTTTTTTTTCATGAAAACATTACGTAAATGAAACTTTATAAGAGAAGGAGTATGTTATAATAATCGCAAATAAAGGCAGGTGCTGCAGATGAAAAAGGAATTGAGACAGCAGACAGATCATGCTTGTGGTCTTTGTAAAGAAGAAGTCCTTGCGCGCCGGCAAGCGAATGAATATAACGTGCAGCTTGAACGCACGACCAAAAGCTATCAGGCTATTATTTGTGATAACTTGTTCACGTTGTTTAATTTTATCAACATCGTCTTGGCTGTATTGGTTTTTTTCACTGGCAATTATCGAAATATGCTGTTTATGGGCGTGATCATCTCCAACCTGGTGATCGGTGTGTTTCAGGAGATTCGTTCCAAACGGGTATTGGATCGTTTGGCTTTGCTGACGCAGAACCATGTTCATGTCTTGCGTGATGGGCAGATCATGAAGATTTCATTGGAGGAGATCGTGCTGGATGATTTGCTGGTCATGGAACAAGGTGATCAGATTCCTTGTGATGCCATTGTCGTAGAAGGAAAAATGGAGTGCAATGAATCGCTTGTCACTGGCGAATCCGATATCATATTAAAAAATAAAGGCGATTTTCTATATTCTGGCAGCTTTGTTTTAAGCGGCCGATGCATGGCACAAGTGTGTGCTGTTGGCAAAGAGACTTATGTACATACGATCTTAGGACATGCGAAACAAGTGCGCCGACACCCTTCTCAACTGCGGGATGCCATCAATTTTATCATCAAGACGGCCAGCATCACCATCGTTCCGATGGGCGTACTGCTGCTGGCAAAACAGCTGTTCATCACTCATGCCGTTTGGAATGATGCGGTTTCAGGAACGGTCGCAGGGATGATCGGCATGATTCCGGAAGGATTGGTTTTGTTGACAAGCGTGGCATTAGCCGTTGGCTCTATACATCTTGCTCGTCATCAGACGTTGGTACAAGAGCTTTATTGCATTGAAACGCTTGCTCGTGTCGATACGCTTTGCTTCGATAAGACAGGTACATTGACGCAGGGAGAGATGAAGGTCGAAACGATCCTGCCCTATGCACAAGAAGATGCTAAAGAGATCCTTGCGCATTTTTTTCATGATCTGCAAGATCATAATGCCACTGCCCAAGCATTGCGTGCATATGCAGGTGAATGTGATGACTGGACGTGCGTGAATACATTACCATTTTCCAGTGAGCGAAAGATCAGCGCTGTTGCTTATGAATCCAAAGGCACCTATTTTATCGGTGCATATCATTTTCTCTTTCAACAGCAAGACCCGCAGGTGGTTTCGACAGTGGAATCACAGGCAAAAGCAGGGAAGCGGGTCGTTGCTTTGGCACATCGAGAGGGGACAAACGTAGAAGAGGCAGACAACAGAAAAGTCGAACTGCTTGCTTTGATCGTGCTGAGTGATCCGATCCGTCCCCAAGCTGCACAGGTCTTGGATTATTTCTATGAACAGGGTGTTGATATCAAGATCATCAGCGGGGATGACGTGCATACGGTCCAAGAAATTGCGCGGCAAAGTCATGTGCGCAATGCACAGGCATGTATAGATGCGTCTTTGTTGACAGATGATCAGTTAGAAGAAGCCATGGAACGC
>CASFOT010000065.1 GCA_949296305.1 uncultured Erysipelotrichaceae bacterium | reverse complement strand
ACAGCGTTGTGTTTACGGCATTTGGCTGCGACCTGCATATCCGGGACGAGCTGATGGCCGATGCCTTTGCAAGCGTGCCAGAACAGGAACAGAGCATTTTGATCCTGTATTGTGTGTTGGAGCTGCCAGACGATGAGATCGACGGTCTTGTGGGAATGTCCCGCAGCGCCGTCCAGCGGCACAGAACAAAGACACTAAATGAACTGCGAAGAAACTTGAGATCCAAAGGAATGAAAAAATGATATGAAACAGCCAACTTTTAACGGCAGAGTGCTTTTGCCCATGGACGTGATTGAAGCCGCTCGTGCTGGTGATCCGTTAGCATTGGAGCGTATCTTGCGGTACTACGACCGCTACATCAACAAGATTTGTACGCGAACGCTTTATGACAAAGATGGTTTGCCACACATCGGCATTGATGAGTACATGAAGCACCGCTTGCAGGCAAAATTAGTGGAAACCAGTGTAGTCAAGAAATAGCAAAGCCAAAGGAAGCCATCCAGGATCGAAATGAACGCTCCGCGCCCCTGATGGCTTCCTCCGTCTTTGCTGTGTGGTAACCAAGCGGGCTCAAGCAGAAATCTACTTGCGCCCGCTACTATTATGACGTTTATGCCTACGCACTTAGAGGGTAGAAAACCTGATGTCACCGGACCTTTCTAGCGTGCTTGGATAGCCGGAGGTATCTTGCCATTCTTACCCTTGAAAATGCAGTTTGAAATGCGTAGAAAACCGGCGTGCCATTTCATTGCGAAATAACACGCCGGTTCATTTAGCAACCCTGTTTGTCAGCCGTTAAGTTAGTATGTCTTTGATACTTCCTTATCGGTGTTCAGCAAATCGAGAAAGCTGTTTTTTTAGTAAGGGAAGTTTTCAACAAGAATTATCCGTTATTCTTTCTTTTTCTAAACCACACTGCTGCACCTACACTCACACTTCCTAGCAGAACGAGCATCCACAAATACGTATTATTTACCGAACCGGTACTTGGGCCATCACTTTCATTATCATCTTCTACTGGTTGTTCAGGCTCTACAGGAGCTTGTTTTACAGTTACTGTGATTGTTTTTGATGCAGTTGCACCATCTTTATCGCTAACTGTGTAAGTAACAGTGTAGCTGCCTGGCTTCGATGTATCTACATCATTATAAGTTACATTGGATTCATCTAATAAAATCACTCCATCTTCAGCATCGAACGCCGTTACTCCTTCTAATGGATCAAAGGAATCACCAACCGTTAACGTCAGATCATCTGCATTGATTTCAGGAGAATGGTTTTCGACTTGCCATACCAATGCAAATGGGCTAAATCCAGATTGAGGAATTTCAAAGCGAATGCCATACTCATCTTTTGTAATATCGATCAATTCGATTCGTGTATTTTTAATTGTATTTTCAACATTTTCTAGACCGGAAATACCATATTCGCGATGGAGATCCTGGAAGTGTACCAATTGGAAATCTGTAGTCTGATCCGTTCCTTCTGGATATGGAAGATATACAATTGTTCCTTTACTGCTTGATACCCATGCGTTTCCATTGTTTGCGTCTACAAGATCCAAATAATGGAAATCATATGCATTTGTCTTAGAAGAAGACATATCTTCCCATTCAACGAATTCGTTAATGCGTTGTTTCAACATTTCTTCTCGTCCATCATCTTCATTTGTGAGAAGATCATCATCAAGAATAGCAATGGCTGCTTCATCATTCACTTCATGATCTGGGTCATTATTTATATAATACTGTGAGCCTTCAATTTCAATTGCTACCGCATGGTCTTGCAAAGGTTGAGTTAACTCACTGCCTGCCGACAATACAGGGATGATCGATTCACCAGATACTGCTGCAATAATATCCGATGTATAGCGGATCAATAAGCGGCCATCTTCGATCTTCACGTCATTTCCATTGATTTTTACAATCGTCGCTGGATCCTTCAGTTCGAAGTGAGCGACATATTCTCCAGCTTTAGTATCATCTTTTAATTCAGTTCCCGTCTCATCTACATAACTTACAACAAAAAGTTCTTTCAGATCTTGAATCGCCTGTTCTTGATCTTCAGTCATATATGTTCGGTACGTTGTTTCGACCCCATTAATTGAAATTGATTCGATTTTTCCTATTCCATCAATCGTATAATCAGAAGGCAAACCTTTCGTATCATCATAATCACTTCCACCAGTATAAATCGTGATATCTGATGGAGATAGCGTATAGATATCATTATTTACCAACATGACGGCATAAGCTCTCGATGCATCCAGTTGATCCAGTGTAACATCTACATATTCCGTATTATCTACTTCTTTTAACGTAAGCGCTGCGCCTTCTACAGGCGTTCCATCATCTTCTAATGGTATATAAGCTACATATAATCCTGAAGTGTCTACTGACGTGCATTTCCATTTAAAATGATATTTATCTGCACTCGGTGAGATCCACAATGCTGAATATCCTGCCACTGTCCAAGTTGGGTGCGCCTGTTCTACCAGCTCTTTAATCTTATTTTTTGCCTCAGTATTCGCTGTACCAAATGAAACAGATTGATAAGAATCATCCAACATGACTGTTCCAGCTGATAAATAGATGCAAGGATTATCAGTTAATACATTTTCACCAACATAGATATTTTCGTTTTCGCTATTTGCAGAACCGCCTGTTGCCATAATCTGATAAGATGTACCATTATCGATGATCTGACCACCATTTAAACGAACCTTGGATTCTCCAGCAATCGCATAAGAAATTCCAGTCGTATTGTTTGAGATCTCACCACCATTCATCACAAATTCCACACCTTTGAAATTTGTCTTGCCAGAAACCTGAACACCGATTGTATTATTTGTTATCGTTCCACCATTCATCGTAAATAACGAACCATTGTTTACTCGAACAGCAGTTCCTTTGGTTCCTGAAATGACAGCTCCTTCATTCATCTCTGCAATAACGCGGCCACCACTCTGATTTGCTAAATATAATACTGTTCCGCTGTTATTTAAAATCGATCCGTTAATTGTATACTTTGAGCCATTATTAGTATACAACAGCTGATCAGCTTTACAATTTTCAACAACCCCTGTCGTTCCGATCTCGATATGTCCGTACCAAGAACGCATGATCGGATTATTATTTACTTTGCTTACCGTACCATTGATCAAAGCTTTATGCTGGTAATCATTTCCGATATCATCCATATAAACAGCCATGCTGCTTTCAATATCTGTAATCTGTGCTCCATCCTGCATATCCAAATCACTTGCATACACGCCTACAACAGAACCTTGTGACGCATCTACAGAAAAATTTGAAATCTTACAAGTTGGTGCCATCACAACATCAGAATTTCCTCTAGCATGAATACCAACTCCCGTGATACCTTGCCACATATCTCCATCAGCCTTGATATTTGTAATGTTGCCACCAATTGTTCCTGTACCTCCATCTATATAGAATGCACGTCCGACAACATCTTTGATCTCTGCCCCAGCATTCATTTGAACATTTGTGCCTTGTACCCAGACTGCACCTGCTGGACCTACGCTGCTCGTTGCACCTTTCGCACGATCACTGATCATATCATCAATGATCAAAGAACCTGCTTCTAATGTCAGTTGAGCACCACCAGTTACACGAACAGCAGACATTCCACCAAAATTTTTAAGCACTGCTGCGTTACCTAAAATAATATCTGCACTTGCATTTTCCAATCCATAAGCTGCCAAAATTCCATCTTGTACAACTTCTTTATTGTCAGCTCCATTGCTGGCTTGTGCATAAACTGTACCTTCATGTTTACCTGCATCATCCAACACAATATTTTCTAAGCGGATACTTGCTCCGGCTGCACCAGGAGTTGTGACCTCGATCATAGCCGGATTATACCAGCTTCTGCTATTATCTGAAATGGTCGCAAAAGAATCTCCTCTTCGAATAGTATGTCCATTTCCATTCAACACAATATCTTTATCTACCACACGTGCACATGAAGTCGATACGATGTCATCTAATAAAACGATCGTTAAATTATTTTCTTTACTATTATTAGCCGCATTTACTGCAGCTGCTAAAGACGCATAAGGATCTTCTTTCGTTCCTGTCGCATCATCGTTTCCTTGGGAAGAAACATAGATATCTCCTTCAACTTCTGCATTTTCCTTATACGTTTCTTCACTCGCTAAAACATTATTTGGAATGAGTGAACAACATAGGAGGAATGAAATCGACAACGCTAATAGACGATTAAAATAATTTTTTTTCATACCTGATATCCCCAACATATAAATAAAGCAAGCCTTGCGTTTATTTATATAACCTTTCTATTCATGACTTTTAAAAATCAATTATTCCATATGAAATCATAAATAGTTCTTATAGGGCAAGCATTTATTTTTTGCATATGATCGATAGATACTCTCTGCAAATGCCCTTTTTTCGCTTTTAAACATATCTGTTGTTATTATATGTTCCTATTTATGATTCTACGTTGCTAGCGTATTTAATACTTGCATCTCCTTTCTCTATTCAAATGATTTTTAAAAATAGGATCAACTTCATTATATGCCTCTCTCATACAAAAAGCAACCTACCGTTTGTCTCCATAATCATCAATGATTTCTTTTCCTCCAGCGATCTTATTCTTTTGATTAAGATGTCTTCAAAAGAAAAGAGACGTCTTTATTGACATCCCTTTTCTTCTATAACCCCAAAGCCAGAGTACCTTCTTTTGAACTTCCTGACCTCCTGTATATTTCACCAACCGATCAGTCTCATTCATTTCCTCCGCTTCAGCATCAACATCGAATTTTGTTTTCTGATCTAAGGGAATCTCCTTCATCATCCTGTATTATGATCCCAGATGAATTCCTTTCCTCTTCCATCATCAAACATTCGATCTTGACTTTTTAACAACTTCTCTCCTGCTTTTTTCTACCATCCCGGCAGTTACCATTTTATTTTTTCCTTCTAAGCATTCGTTGAGAAGCTGTGTTATAAGCTCTCTCTTTTGACACCTTTACTATAACACAAGATTTTAAAAATGCGCTCTATATGGAAAAAACGGTTGTTTTTATGGCAAAAAAAGAGAATGATCAAGATCCGATCATTCTCTTTTTGATTATTCTTGTTCCAGAGCCAATGTTTTTGTCGTAATATCGCAAACTTCTGTTGGTCCATAGTACTGGATAGCACCTGGATATACAAAACTTGTTTCTACAGCCCATTCTTCTCTATGTGCTTCGAAGAACTTGAATGGTTTGCCATCCAATTCAACCAATGCTTTCTTGATTACTGGTTTGTCTTCTCCATGACGTCTTTCGATGTTCATCATCTTTGTGATCGGCATACCACCAGCAACCCATTCAGCTGCAGGTTTTGACAGGTTCGAGATCTTTGACAGATAACCATTGTAACCATACTGGATCAGCATGAATGCATTATATCCTAATGAATAGCAGTAATCAGAATCAAAGTTAGAAGGGAATGCGCAACGTCCTTCATAACCCAAGAAGTGATGCAATGCACTAAATTTACCATTGTATGTGCCTGCTGCTTTTCTTTCAGCCAATTTATCTTTTACAAGTGCAGAGAACAATTTCTCAGATTCGATCAAAGAAACCTGTACATTTCCATGTGGATCTCTTTCTAAGAACAGCTGCTGCTGGATGCTTTCCGGCAGGATTGCGAATACATCCATAGATTCTTTCGTCA
The DNA here is from genome assembly GCA_949296305.1 of uncultured Erysipelotrichaceae bacterium. Taxonomy (GTDB): domain Bacteria; phylum Bacillota_I; class Bacilli_A; order Erysipelotrichales; family Erysipelotrichaceae; genus Merdibacter. The sequence goes on along the minus strand of CASFOT010000065.1, from coordinate 4,055 downwards.
GACCGCTCTGGATGAACTCATATTTTTCTTTCCAAGTAGCTAATGCATTAAATGCATCTGCTTTGCTGCCTGCAAGCAGTTCGTTGATTTCCTGGATCAATACAGAGAATTCAGGAACAAATTCAACGACACCTTCTGGGATGATCGCTACACCGAAGTTCATGCCTTTCGCAGCACGTTTTTCTACAGAATCAGCGATGTAATCTGCAATCTGAGAAAGAGACATCTTCTTAGCTGCAACTTCTTCAGAGATCAAGCAGATGTTTGGCTGAGTTTCCAATGCACATTCCAAAGCCACATGAGATGCGCTGCGTCCCATTACTTTGATGAAATGCCAATATTTTTTAGCTGAGTTTGCATCGCGCTCAATGTTTCCGATGATCTCGCTGTATGTCTTTGTAGCTGTATCGAAACCAAATGAACATTCGATGTCTTCGTTCTTCAAATCGCCGTCGATCGTCTTTGGACATCCGATGACCTGAACGCCTGTATCATGAGCTGCAAAATATTCTGCAAGCACAGCAGCATTCGTATTCGAATCATCACCGCCGATGATCACGATTGCTGTGATGCCATGTTTCTTGCAAACTTCTGCAACGATTGCAAATTGTTCATTTGTTTCCAGTTTCGTTCTTCCTGAACCGATGATATCAAATCCACCAGTGTTTCTATATTCATTGATATATTCGTCGTCGAATTCGATGTAGTCGTCTTCGATCAAGCCGATCGGACCGTTTTTGAAGCCATACAGAACATTGTCTTTGTTCGTTGCTTTCAATGCATCATACAGTCCGCAGATAACGTTGTGTCCGCCAGGTGCCTGTCCACCAGAAAGAATAACGCCTACGACCTGTTTCTTAGTCTCTGATGTATTCTGTCCTTTTTCGAATGTAATTTCCTTTTTACCATACGTATTAGGGAACAGTGCTTGGATCTTCTCCTGATCAGCCACGCTTTGTGTTTCTTCGCCTTCCTTTACGCAAATCTCCGCAATACCGTTTCTCAGCATTCCAGGAAGTTTTGGAGAATACTCATATCTTGCTTTTTGTAGTGATGAAATTTTCATATTTTCCTCCTCATCGTATTTAACGTACTCTTAAATTTTAAGATATTTTGTCAGAAAAGTAAACCTGTAGAACGGTTTATTCCGCATATTTTAATGACGTTTGCCTCTTTCTGCTCATTCTTTGCGCAAACGATGAAAAACGGCATGTTTCATTCAACACACCGTTATTGTCTTTTTGTTTGCTATTTTGCTAATTTTTCTTTTACGTAAGCTAATACTTCATCTGCAGTCTGTTTGTTGATTGCTTCAACAGCCATCGCTTCCATTTCCTTCTTGCTCAGGCCGTTGATGATCTTGCGAGCTTTCAGGATCTGTGTAGCTGACATAGAGAATTCATCCAATCCAAGACCTAACAGGATCGGAGCTGCATATTCTTCACCAGCCATGGCACCGCACATACCAGCCCATTTGCCTTCTTTATGTGCTCCATCGATCGTCATCTTAACCAGACGAAGGATTGCTGGATTATATGGCTGATACAGATAAGATACGTTTTCGCTCATACGGTCTGCAGCCATAGAGTACTGGATCAAATCATTTGTACCAATCGAGAAGAAGTCTGCATATTTTGCGAACTGATCAGCTAATACAGCTGCTGCAGGGATCTCCACCATCATACCGACTTCGATATTATCGGCAACTGCAACACCTTCATTGATCAGGTTTGCCTTTTCTTCTTCAAAGATTGCTTTTGCATCACAGAATTCTTTTACAGTTGCGATCATTGGGAACATGATGCACAGTTTACCATAGACAGAAGCGCGGATCAGTGCACGCAGCTGTGTGCGGAAGATATCTGTACGGTCCAAGCACAAACGAATTGCACGATAACCTAAGAATGGGTTCATCTCTTCTGGGAATGTGAAGTATTTCAGTTTCTTATCACCGCCGATATCCAGCGTACGAACAACAACTTTCTTTCCACCCATTCCTTCCAATACGGCTTTATAAGCTTCAAACTGTTCTTCTTCTGTTGGGAAGTGGTCGCTGTCCATGTAAAGGAATTCTGTACGGAACAGACCAACACCTTCACCGCCGTTTTTCAAAACGCCTTCTACATCTTTGACACCGCCGATGTTACCAGCAAGTTCTACTTCATGACCATCCGTTGTCACTGATTTTGCATTAACCAATACTTTCAATGCTTCTTTTTCTTCAGCAAATGCTTTTGCTTTTGCTTCATATTCTTTTACAGTTGCTTCATCCGGATTAACGATCACACAACCATCGACTGCATCTAAAACCAATGTATCGCCATGATTTACTGCAGAAAGGATATCACCGCAGCCAACAACCGCAGGAATTTCCAGAGAGTTTGCCATGATTGCCGAATGACTTGTCTTACCACCGATTGATGTAGCAAATCCTTTTACAAACTCGTTCAGCTGTGCTGTGTCAGATGGTGTCAGATCATAAGCAACGATGATAGAATATTCATCGATCGCTGTCAGATCTGGAATGGTCAATCCCAGCAGATTGCACTTCAAACGGAAAGTAACGTCTTTGATATCGGCAGCTCTTTCACGGAAATAATCGTTATCCATTGATTCAAACATCGTGATCATCTGTGTAGCGACCGTATCTGCAGCAAACTCTGCATTTACTTTATCATTTTCGATCATAGCTACGATCTGACCAGCAAATTCAGGGTCGCCGGCCATCATCAAATGTGCATCAAAAACGGCCAGTTCTTCTTCTGACAAACGTTTCGCAGCACGTTCTTTAACCCCTTCGATATCTTTCTTTGTCTTTTCTAAAGCTGTGTTGAACTTTTCTACTTCAACTGCAGGGTCCCCTTCTTTTTTTACGATTTCAACTTTTGGTGACTCCAGCTTGTACGCCTTCGCAATTGAAATGCCGGCAGATGCCGCAATACCTTTTAACATACAAAATCCTCCTCTACTGATCCTATCTTTATATGTCTGACAAACAGATAAAAGCAGTAAATCGCTTACATGCTTCTCCAAGAATAATAATAACATTTTTCATAAGCATAAGCAATCAAAGAATTGTCTCAGTCCGGCTTTTTTCCTTTTTCTCTGTTCCTGGATGCTCATGCCGGTCAATTCTCTTTTTTCTAAATAAACTTTACGCAGGAAGACTTCGTTTTCAAACGTGCATTGTGCAAAAGCTTCTTCCATTCGATTATGCAGCTGTTCATCACGGATCTGTTCACGAAAGCTTCGCTGCCACAGCGGACGCACCTTCCAGCGAAGCTGATACTGATGCATCTGTCTTTCCATCCATGCCAAAGACTTCTTCATCACTCCACCTGCATCGCTTCCAGGATCGCTTCCACACATTGCAGATAACAACGCAGCAATCCTTGGATCTCTTTCGTCGAGATCCACAGCGGATCTCCACCATTTCCAGATAATGCATGTATTTTCAACATATGATAAAAGTCTTGTAATCTTTCGATCGCTTCTTCCATTTCTTCCCTCCAATCCTTCACGGCTTTTGTCATCAAACTTATACGCACCCGTTCCTGCAATAACTAAAAAAGTTTGGCATCCGCCAAACTTATGATAAATGCTCACTGTATTCTTCCCATTTTTCCATCATCTGATCAATCTCGACATGCACTTGATCGATCTGTTCATCCAGTTCATTCATTTTTTTGAAATCGTGATAGTACTCCGGTTCAAAACGAAGCTGGCGAAGAGCCTCGAGTTCTTCTTCTTTTGCGGCGATCTTCATCTCCAGTTCTTTCACTGCCTTGCCATAGTTGAAATTGCGCACATAGCTTTTTTTCGACTGTTCAGACCGTAGTTTTTCTTCATTTTCCGTCTGTGCATCTTTCTGCAGGAATTCATCATACGTAAGCGCATAATAATGGGCCTGTCCATCTTTGATCTCTACGATTGCCGTTGCTAATTTTGAGATAAAATAACGGTCATGCGATACAAACAGCATCGTTCCCTCATAATTGCTCAACGATTCCTCCAATGCCTCTTTGCCTAAAAGATCCAAGTGGTTGGTCGGTTCA
>CASFOT010000064.1 GCA_949296305.1 uncultured Erysipelotrichaceae bacterium | reverse complement strand
CATAAAGAATACCAGCCTTTCTGGCAGCAGTCAGACAAGAAAAGTGTAAGACTAAAAGCAACAAAAAGGAAAGAGGAAATAAGTGAAAGACTAAAATCTACTTGTCACTATTTAAAGTGGAAATAAACTTTTCACTTCAGCCTTCAATAAATGTCTTTGCTCGCATGAATAACTATATTTGACAATCGTGAAAGAAAAGAGTAGTATAAAGAGGAACAAAAAACTTCAGGGTCGGGTGCAATTCCCAATCGGCGGTATACTCCGCGAGCCAAAAGGCAGGAACCGGTGCAATTCCGGTAGCGACAGTGATAGTCTGGATGGAAGAAGGTTTTTTTGAAATTCTTTTTTATCGTATATCCTGAGAGGTTTTGTGATCATCCTCTCTTTTTTATTTGAAAAGAGAGGTGCTGATGAAAGGGAGGAATATATATGTCAGCAAAATCTATGGTCTCAACGAAAACATCTCGCGTTCAATGGATCGCAAAAGTATCAATCATGGGGGCATTAGCTTTTATATTGATGTTGTTTGAAATTTCACTACCGTTTGCACCGTCTTTTTACAAATTAGGATTTGACGAAGTTATCGTCCTGCTGGGTGGTTTTGCATTAGGACCGCTTGCCGGAGCTGCAATCGAAACTTTGAAAATCGTCTTAAATGTATGTTTTCAAGGAACAGATACTGCATTTGTCGGAGAATTATCAAATTTATTGATTGGTTTGTCATTAGTGATTCCGAGTGCTTATTTCTATAAATATCATAAAACACTGAAAGGTGCATTGATTTCTTTGGTCATCGGTGTCGTATCGATGGCATTGATCGGATGCCTGGCTAATTATTTCATCGCTTTGCCAGCTTATTCTACTTTCTATGGTCTGCCGATGGAAGTAATCGTTGGCATGGGAACGGCAATCTTCCCTTTGGTAAAAGATCCGTTTACATTTGTATTATTCATGACGCTTCCATTTAACATCGTTAAAGGAATCGTGGTCGCTGTTGTAACCGTTGTTTTATATAAACGTGTTTCGCCATTGCTGCACCGTTGATAAACTTGTTTCAATCCACTTTTCTCATCCGATGTAGATCGCGGATTCCTATCGGATTGAAGGTTGACAAACGGCAGGAAAATAGGTAAAATTGTGTCGCAAATAAATAAGAGATGGTGAAGGATATAGTAGCGGATGCAGAAGTGCATAGAGAGTTTTCGGAAGCTGAAAAGAAAACCATGGAGCATTGTCAGGCGAATAAAAGATCTGGAGTCGAAACGTGAAGCTCGCGGCATAAGAGCGGCTATGTTTATAGTCACTAAGATGAACAGAGCGATCTGTTCATGAATTAGGGTGGTACCACGATGATGCTCTCTCGTCCCTATCGGGCGAGAGTTTTTTTATGTGATTGCAAAGGAGGAACATTATGGAAAAGCTGACAGAACAAGAAGTGATCCGTCGTCAGAAAATGGAAGAATTGCGTGCACAAGGCATCGATCCATTTGGCCATGCTTATCAGAGAACACATCGTTCAGGTGAAATTCGCAAAGAATTTGGTGATTGCACAAAAGAAGAATTAGAAGAAAAAAATGTAACGGTCAAAGTTGCTGGCCGTATCATGACAAAACGTCGTCAAGGGAAAGCAGGCTTTATGCATATTCAAGATCTGGATGGGCAAATTCAGATCTACGTACGTAAAGATGAGATTGGCGAAGAGTCGTATGAAATATTCAAGAAGAGTGATATGGGTGATATCGTAGGCATTGAAGGTGTCATCATGCGTACGAACCATGGAGAGCTGAGCATTCGTGCAAAAGTCTATACACATTTAACAAAGGCCTTACGCCCATTACCAGAAAAATTTCATGGATTGACAGATAAGGAAGAGCGTTTCCGCCGTCGTTATGTTGACTTGATTATGAATGAAGAGGCAAAACACATTGCGCTGACACGTCCACGTATCATCCGTGCCATCCAGCGTTATTTAGATGGACAAGGATTAGTAGAAGTAGAAACGCCTGTATTGCAGCCGATCCTGGGTGGTGCTGCTGCACGTCCTTTTATTACGCATCATAATACGTTGAACATGCCTTTCTATCTGCGTATAGCAACAGAGCTGCCATTAAAACGATTGATCGTTGGCGGCCTGGAAGGCGTATATGAGATTGGCCGTCTGTTCCGCAATGAAGGAATGGATGCAACGCATAATCCAGAGTTTACAACAGTAGAAGCCTATGTTGCTTATTCTGATCTGCAAGGAATGATGGATCTGATTGAAGGATTATTGGAATATGTGGCAACAGAAGTTTGTGGAACGACTGAAATCGAATACCAAGGAAAACAGATCTCATTAAAAGCACCGTTTAAACGCCTGCATATGGTAGATGCGATCAAAGATGCTTGCGGTGTTGATTTCTGGAAAGAGATGAACTATGAAGAAGCTTGCGCAATTGCCAAAGAACATGGAATCGAAGTAGAGAAGAAACATAACAGTGTTGGACATATCATCAATTTATTCTTTGAGAAATATGTAGAAGAAACATTGATCCAGCCAACGTATCTGTATGGACATCCAGTTTCCATTTCACCTTTGGCTAAGAAGAATGCAGAAGATCCTCGTTTCGCAGATCGCTATGAGCTGTTTATCAATGGAAAAGAATATGCCAATGCATTCTCAGAGCTCAATGATCCGATCGATCAGCGTGAACGTTTTGAAAATCAGCTGAAACTTCGTGATCTTGGTGATGATGAAGCGAATGAGATGGATGTTGATTATGTAGAAGCACTGGAATATGGTTTGCCTCCAACTGGCGGTGTAGGCATGGGAATCGATCGTCTGGTCATGTTATTAACAAACCAAGATACGATTCGAGAAGTTTTATTATTCCCGCATATGAAGTTGATCGGCGGTTCCAAAGGCGCTCAGAAGGCAGTAAAAGCACAGGAAAATACACCGGTGACATCTGTAAAAGAAATTGATTTTTCCAAGGTGGAAATTGAACCGTTATTTAAAGACATGGTTGATTTTGAGACGTTCTCCAAGTCTGATTTCAGAGCCGTAAAAGTGAAAGAATGCACAGCAGTGGAAAAGAGCAAAAAGCTGTTGAAGTTCGTTCTGGATGATGGAACCGGGGAAGATCGTGTCATCTTAAGCGGTATTCATGAATACTATGAACCGGAAGCGTTAGTGGGCAAAACCCTAATAGCTATCGTGAATCTGCCGCCTCGCAAGATGATGGGCATCGATTCCTGCGGCATGATCATCTCTGCTGTTCATCAAGAAGAAGGACAAGAAAGATTGAATTTGTTGATGGTCGATGATGCCATTCCGGCAGGAGCAAAACTGTACTAAGACCACGGGAAACAACAAAGGAAAAACAAATCTGAAATAAGAAGTTACTATAGGAAAAAATCGCTCATACCAGGCACTTTTGCAGTTTCTAAATATTCAGTTCTTTTATTGCGTGCATAATATGAATCCGCATAGCGTCCCTGGCCCCCTCCGCATTTCGCTGCTCTAAAAACTCCATAAGCATTTTGTGGTCGCTGATGGTATCCATGATTGCTCTTTCGCTTTGGGTTGATAAAACAACACCTTTAGATATTGCCTGATATAAAATAGGCATAAGTTTGTTCATGAATTCATTGTGGGTGGCCTGTGCGATTGCCTTATGGAAAGCGTGTTCATCTTTTGTCCTGTCTTGTCCTTGTCGGATTTCTTCTTCAATACGTTTGCCGTAGTCTAAAATCCGCTTTATCTCTGCTTCTGTTCCTCTGATCGCAGCATAATAGGCCGCTTCCGGCTCAAAAATAAGCCACATTTCATAAAGGTCAATGGTGTCAACCTAAGAAGATTTAGGTTGGCTCCTTTTTTTTGTTTTCTCTTAACTACGAAATTTATGCTATTTTGTTCCTAAAAGGGCATAGAAAAACTCTTGACGTGATTGTCATTTTTTAACAAATAGGCTATGATGTGATTAGCTAGGTGGCATGGTTATCAATGCACCTTGATAGACCCTGGTGTTGGGCCATTCTCTTCCATCCAGACGGAAACGCATCGGCTTACCTTGTTTGATGACCCTATTCCACCTCTTATAGTGCCTGTTGGGACGGACAGGTACTTTTATTTTATGAATCAATATTTTTATCAGATTGATCATCTTTCCCAGTCTTTGTGTATTTTCATTCCGTATCCATCTTAAAAACTTTTCGTCCCGGATCAGCTCGTTCAGCTGTTTCCAATTGATCTGATAGCTGTACTTATTCCCTT
>CASFOT010000063.1 GCA_949296305.1 uncultured Erysipelotrichaceae bacterium | reverse complement strand
ACCGAATCGTTCGATCACGGAAGCCAACAATAGGATTATCCCAAAACCTTCCTGTTTTTGTGCACGCGGATCCATCATCGCCTTGACCTCATCGATCGCACTTCCTTTCCGCATGATTCCTTCACGATGCACATTTCCTTGGGCATCCTGATAACCATGAGGTAATAAAAACGTATATTTCTGCTGCATAAGCTCACCTGTTTCCTTTCAAAACAAAACAAAGCGAAACGTCATTCAAAGGTGAATGATATTCCGCTGTTTCCTTCTTCCTGACACTGCTTACAGTATACTGCAAAAAGAGGAATTTTACAATCAGGCCCTGTATGTTGCAGCAAACCTGCACAAATATAAGAACGCCAGATCCATTCATTTATCAGCGCTTCAATGCCTTGCTTTCTCTATTAAAGCTAGGCGCAAAAGGAAACCCTTTGCGCCATCTTTTTATTTGATCGAAGAACGTTTCTTCCGCTGAAGAACTGCGATGATCATGATGCCTAAGCCGCAGATCACGGCCAGTCCAACCCACAGCGGCGCATCATTGCGGCTGCCTGTCTGCGTTGATGATGTTTCATTTTGATCTGTATCTGGAACAGAAGCAGATCCTTCATCCGTTTCAGCTGCTTGAATCGTAAAGGAAGTTGCAGCTGTTCCTGTCTTAGAGGCAATTGCCAGCGTATGTTTACCAACAGCAAGAGTTTCCAGATAAGAAGTCTTCAAGGTAACAGTAGAACTTCCTTCATCAACCGTATAGTTGGAAGCATCGATCTCTTTTCCATCCACCAGCACCTTTACAAAATCAACAAATGCTGCATTGGACGTAAAGGCAAGGGCATCTTTCGTTCCTACCTGCCAGCTTCCATTCGCACCGGCAATGATCAATGCTTTGAAATCAGGATCGATCGCGCCACAGACCGTACATACACCATTTTCATATTTGTGTCCGAGCGCTTCGCCATACATAAAGGTATCTGTACCAGCCACGCCGCACTCACATGAATAGTAATATACCGCTGGTTGTGTGCAAGTCGCTTCACTCACAAGATATTGATCGGAAATGACCTCTTTATCAAATACATGGTCATGCATATAAGAAGTTACGATACGGTATGCTCTTTCCCCATCGACCACTACATTAGAAGCATTAAACAATGTGCTATCCCATTTTCCGCTATACAGCAGGTTGCCGTTTTTTCCATACAACAGTAAATTTCCCGGAATTGAGAAAGTATCCGCATATGCAATAGTAAACAGATTGCCATAATCTTGTCGGAAGCTCAATTGAACGTCGATATTTCCGCTCAATGTAGCATGATCGGCTTCAAAAACGCTCTCATCTGCGATAATGCTCAGTTTGCTGTCGATGATCTCGATATCATCAGAAGCATCAATGCCGATGCCAAAGCTGAGGATCTCAATCTCGCTATCCTTGATGACCGCATTTCCGCTAGGATCTAATCCTTCATCATTCGCTTGGATCTTGATCTGTGCATTTTGAATGATGATATCACCATCCGTGATCATTCCATCGCTGGCAGCAGTAATATCCATGCTTAAGTTTTCTATTGTCAGGCTGTCATCATCGACAAGTTCAATCGCATCTTCATCATCATAAAGAATCGTTAAGCAAGAGGTATCCGGATCTGTGCCTTTGATCGTCAAAGCCCCTAAACCATAGATGCTGTTTGCTCCAAAATTGAAGATATCTGCCATGCCTTCCACAATGATCGTAGAACCATCCGGAAGCGTGATCAAATCGTCTGCAGATCCTATGAGACTGAAGCCATCTTTCAAAGTAAGCACTTTATTATCTGCATCCCATTCCCAAAGATCTTCTTCTCCAGGAGCCAAAACATTTTCTTGTGAAAAATCAAGTTGTTGCTCCAGGATCGTTCCAGTCAAAATATTGAGATTCAGGACACACTGATCTGAACCGCTATTTGAAAATAACGCGAAATAATAAGTACCATCCTCTGGAGCGATATAAACGGCCTCTTCACCACATCCCTGAAGATTATCACTATCATAATATTCGTCATATGTAAAAGATCCATTTTCTTCCCGATAAATCTCAATGGTCGTATCCGTTAAGCCAGACTGTCCATAGAATTCCAGATTCAAGATCTGTCCCTTCGATAGATCCACTTTCCCCAACTCTGCATAAGTAAACCAGCCACCATAATCATATATGACGGCTCCTTCTCCACCCAGTTCGACCAAACCACTGTATGGCAGTTCCATGCTCTGTGTCAGAGCTGAAAAACCTTCTTCCAGCGTCATCACTTTAGGGGTTTCGACATGAACCTTGAGATCACACATGCCGGTTTCCTTTGAATCATATCCGCCAAATATCAAATAATACGTTCCATCCATCGGTACGACATAAGCTGCCTTTTCACCCGTATAATTTTTGTTATTATTATCGAATGACTGAATAATGGAGTAACGGCCGCCGTTTACTTCACAAATAGCAATTGCAGTATCGACCGCGCTTGACTCTCCATAGAATTCCAGATTCAACACTTGTCCTTTTGAAAGATCCACTTTCATTAACTCTGCATAAATATACCAGCCGCCAACATCATATAAAACGGCTCCTTCACCACTCAGTTCGATCGAATCATCATATGGCAGCGTTGTGCTCTCTGTCAACGCAGCAAATCCTTCCTCCATCGTTACCAATTTTGTGGATAATAAACTGACATTTATGTTACACATGCCGATGTTATATTCATTATATCCTCTGAATACCAGATAATAGACACCATCTTCCGGCACCGTGTAGAACGCTTCTTCACCATAACTATTACTATTGTCGTTATCATATTTCTTTACACGCGTAAAACTGCCGTTGCTTTCGTGATAGATTTCAATGCATGTATCCAACAAGCTTGACTGTCCATAGAATTTCAGATTTAAAACCTGTCCTTGTGAAAGGTCAACTTTTAATAACTTTGCAAATGATTCCCAATCGCCAGAATCATATAGCACAGCGCCGTCTCCACCTAATTCAAATGAACTGCTGTATGGCAAATCCGTCGTTTCCGTCAAAGCAGAAAAACCTTCTTCCAAAGTCATAAACTTCAATGATGTAACATGGATATCGATCGTACACATGCCTGTAACATATTCATCATATCCTTCAAACGCCAGATAATACTCCCCATCTTCTGGCACTATATACATCAGACTTTCACCCGGACCGTTATCATTATCGTTATTATAACTGTTTAGATAAGCGAAAGAATCGCCTTCTTTGCGATAAATCTCGATGTATGTATCCAGCGGATCAGACGCTCCATAGAATTCCATATTTAAGATCTGTCCTTTCGTTAGATCCACTTTTATCAACTCTGCATAACAACACCAGCCGCCGAAATCATAGAGTACAGCTCCTTCACCGCCCAGTTCAAACGAACCGCTGTATGGCAGTGCCGTGCTTTCAGTCAAAGCTTCAAAGCCTTCCGTAATTGTCATACTAAGATTTGTTTTAGCAACGATCGCTCCATCTCCGCTTTGATCAGAAACATAATTTTCATCCAGTTCCTGATTGGTTTGCGCTGACACAGCTGCAGGGAACATCGAACAACTCATCGCTAAACTGAGAAAGATAGCAAAAAGTCTTTTTTTCATCTCATTTCCTCCTTTTCTTTTCCATCCCGCCAACAGACTACAAAGAAATACATCCTATATTCAATTATAAGATCCAGTACGATCCCATCGTACCAGATAGAGGTTTGCGCACATCTGCGATATCGAACATTCGTATTGCGTAATCCTCCTTTCTGCCTGTCGATCCACTAGACCTGCATACATCATAAGCGGCAAAAACGGTTGTAAGCCATCCTGTTTTTGTAACTTCGCCTATCACTGATTTCCTAACGCGCATATGCATTTTCTTTGTTTCTATTATGATTGTTTTTGAGTATATCGATCAACGAATGATCAGCCGGTTTTTTATAAATGAAACGTATCACAAAAAGGCGCATTTTACAATATTTATAACGTAAATATGCAAATTTATAACAATCATGCCCATATATTGAAAGCATGCTAGATTTCTTCATTGAAAGCTTCACATCCAATTCATCAATAGAAAGATTGCTTGCAGTTTTCTCATAGAACTTTCCTGTGATTCAAGAATTAAGCGCATTTGGATGAAACAAGTACTGAACCCATACCTGCTCACTGATTGTAAAAAGAGATGAATCCGGCTGCAAATGCAGCGGAATTCACCTCTTTTGTTTGATTTACCTACAGATGATCCAAATCGATCATTATCACTTATTTTTTATGCATCTTGTTCTTTCTTTCGAAATACTAAGATCGTACCCATCAATCCGGTCAAGCTGAACAATAACCAGAATGGCAAATTCGCATTGCTTCCAGTATCCGGTACATCATCAGAAGGATGTGGTTCTGAAGGCGTATGCGCGTTGGTGATCGTGAATCCGCTTTCCGCATCCCCGCTGATCACCGTCTGATATCCCGCTACGCTTTCCTCTTCGACGCTGTAGTTGATCTTCTTTCCGTTTCGGTATTCATCCAGATCCGTAAAACTGCTC
>CASFOT010000062.1 GCA_949296305.1 uncultured Erysipelotrichaceae bacterium | reverse complement strand
TTTACATCGAAGTGAATGCAAAGGATTTTATGAATGAATGCGAGCCGGGGGCAAAAAATCTGAAGGTTTGCTGCAAGGCGATGTTGTCAATGATGCTTGAAGGGGACAGCTTCATTGTGGAACCAAAGAACCGCAGCAAATGCGCAGGTACATTAACTGTTCGCTATTATGTAGATAACTTAAGTCCTGAGCGCCGTACGTATGCACAAGCAATGGCTGATGATAATCAGTAAGTAAATCCGCAGTTGCGGATTTTTTTGTAAAGGAGAAGGAAACAGATGGAAAAAATCACTAGTTTTTGTGTCGATCATGATCATTTAGAAAAGGGGATGTATATATCTCGGATCGATGATGATGTCATTACATATGATCTGCGTATGGTTAAACCAAATCAAGGCGGTTATTTGGAGAATGCCGGTCTGCATACGTTTGAACATTTGTTTGCTACTTATGTATGAAATTCAATGGCCAGTTCATCGATCTTATATGTAGGACCGATGGGCTGCCGTACCGGTTTTTATTTGTTAACAAGGGATACGCTTTCTCAAGAGGAGGCGTTATTGCTTGTGCAAAAGACCTTAGCTTTCATTGCGTCATATGAGGGAGAGATCCCCGGTGCGCAAAGCAGCAAAGAATGCGGGAATTATTTGGATCATGATTTACCTGCAGCAAAAAGCTATGCAAAAGATTATGGAGAAGTGTTGAAGGATTGGACCACGCAGCAAATGGATTATGATTATCAAAAGCAATAAGAAAAAGGGTTGCATTTTATAAAAAAGCTACGTATAATAACTAACAAACAGCAAAGAAAAGAAGGAGTAGTCATGCGGCGTTTGGTAGAGAGTCTGCGGTCGGTGCAAGCAGATAAACAAAGGTGATGAACGTGTCTTGGAGCTGAGTTCTCGAAACGATCGTGAGGGAATATCCGTAAAACCTGCGTTAAAGGTCGAGGGTCCATATGGGAGAGCCATATGGGAAATAAGGTGGTACCGCGTAAATTACGTCCTTGTCTGATGACAAGGACGTTTTATATTATAAAAGCATAGAAGAGAAGTAGTAATCATACAGCGTTTGACAGAGAGTCTGCGGTCGGTGCGAGCAGATAAACAAAGGTGATGAACGTGTCTTGGAGCTGGGTTTTCGAACGAACGGGAGAGAACATCCGTAAAACCTGCGTTAAAGGTCGAGTGTTCATATGGGAGAGCCATATGGGAAATAAGGTGGTACCGCGTAGATTACGTCCTTGTCTGATGACAAGGACGTTTTTATTACAGAAAGGGGAGCATGAGATGAAAATGCTAAAAAAAGGATTTGCGTGTATCTTAGCAGTTTTGTTGACATTTGCTTGGATGCCGGTCTCTGTATTTGCACAGGAAGATGCACAGCAAGGTGAACAGTCATTATTAGATGAAATCAAAGAAAGAGGAGTGCTCGTTGTAGGAACATCTCCGGATTTTCCGCCAAATGAATTTATCGATTCTACCAAGAGCGGTCAAGATCAATATGTGGGCAGCGATATCGAGCTGGCAAAATACATTGCGCAGCGCATGGGTGTCGAACTGCGTATCGAAGCTTCCAGTTTTGATACGGTATTGGCAAATCTGTCGACCGGGCAAATCGACCTGGCGATCACAGGGTTAGCTTATACGCCGGCGAGAGCACAGTCGATGGAAATGTCCATCGGCTACAATCTGGAAAGTGACTCTGAATCTGCCGGACAAGGTGTATTGATCCGCAGTGAAGATGCTGAGAAATATAAGACCTTTGATGATCTTGCGGGCGTCAAGATCGCAGCACAGTCAGGTTCGATACAAGAACAATATGTAAAAGATCAGTTGCCGGATACGCAATTACAAAGCATTTCTTCCATTGATGATGGTGTAGCTTTGTTAAAGAATGGCAGCGTAGATGCAGTTGCGACTTCAGAACCAACAGGTATCCAGTATCAGGAAAACAACAAAGAAGTCATGATGATGGAAGAAGAATTTGATATTTCGGCAGAATATGCTGGAAATCGAATCGGAGCACCGTTAGGAGAAAAAGAACTGATCGAAGAAGTCAATGCGATCTTGGAAGATGTCAATGAACAAGGGCTGTATGAACAATGGTATGAGGAAGCCATCGAATTGAATAACAATATGACATCGATCACTGCAACGGATTTCTTAGGAACGATCATTCAGATTATTCAGGCTTTCTGGCCGCAGTTGCTGCAAGGTTTATTGATCACTTTAGGATTAGCGGCAATTACCGTGCTGTGCGGCACCTTGGTCGGAGCATTATTCGCTTTGATCAAATTATCTAAGAACAAAGTGGTTCAGGCGCTTTGTACCGCTTATGTGGAATTGATCCGCGGCACACCATTGCTATTGCAGTTATGGTTGTTCATTACGGTATTCTCTACAATCTCCGGCGGCCAGATGCCGATGTTGGTAAGTGTCATCATCGCTTTGATCATCAATAGCAGTGCGTATGTTGCAGAGATCATCCGAAGCGGGATCCAATCAGTAGATAAAGGCCAGAGAGAAGCTGCAAAATCTTTAGGTATGAGCAATCGGAATACCATGACAAAGATCATCTTGCCGCAGGCAGTAAAAAATATCCTGCCGGCACTGGGTAATGAATTTGTCATGATGGTAAAAGAAACATCGTTAGCGTCAACGTTCTTTATCGGCGAACTGATGACGGTGAATACAGTGATCAAATCAGCAACCTATAAATCGATCGAACCACTGGTGATCGTCGGTCTGATTTATTTCATCGTTACGTTTACTTTATCAAAAGGTGTGAAGTTTATGGAAAGGAGATTGAGTGTCAGTGACTAAGGATGCATTGATTCAGGTCGTAAACCTGCATAAAAGTTTTCATGATCTAGAAGTACTCAAAGGAGTGAGCGAGGAGATCCATAAGGGAGAGGTCGTTTCGATCATCGGTCCCAGCGGAAGCGGAAAATCAACCTTTTTACGCTGTTTGAACCTGTTAGAGACGCCTGATCAGGGACAGGTCATCTTTGAAGGGGTAGATATTACGGATAAAAAAATCGATATTGACAAACACCGCCAAAAAATGGGCATGATCTTTCAGCATTTTAATGTTTTCCCTCATCTGACGGTTTTAGAGAACATTACGTTGGCACCTACGCTGGAGCTAGGACAAAGCAAAGAAGAAGCAGAGAAAAAAGCATGTTCACTGCTGGAAAAAGTGGGCTTGCTGGATAAGAAAGATGAATATCCAAGAAAACTTTCTGGCGGACAGAAACAGCGTTTGGCGATCGTTCGGGCATTAGCAATGAACCCTGATGTGATCTTGATGGATGAGCCGACGAGCGCATTGGATCCAGAAATGGTAAAAGATGTGCTGGAAGTGATCAAAGAATTAGCTGATCAGGGAATGACGATCGTG
>CASFOT010000061.1 GCA_949296305.1 uncultured Erysipelotrichaceae bacterium | reverse complement strand
AACACTAAAATAATACAAGCATTCGAACAAAAAATCATTTTTTTACATTTTCTTGTTCAGTAAACCATTGTTTTAAAAAATGATGAATCGCTTCAATATTGTGATATTCGCACGTGATTCGATAAAAGATCGCCTGATCTTGATAATAAAAACGAAACCAGCAGCAAAGAGATACATTGTTAACAGAATAAGCTGCTTTTAAACAAAGCGGAGCTGTTCGTTTCCGCAAAGAGCGAATCATCAAAAAACGCTTCTTTTCAGCTAACAAGATCAATTGTTTATGAAAAGATGCCCATTCATTCAAAACAGCTGGAGGAAGCTGCAACGTAATTCCCATCTGTTCTTTGATAAGCGCTTGACACCGCTGTAATTGATGTTGTTGTCTTTTCCGGATACCTTCTCTTTTCTTTTTCTGCAAAAGTTCATAAGAAGCTGCTATTTTATCCTCATCTAAGACTGCATCTTCACGATATGCTTGATGAATCAAATAAAGGTCACGCGCATCGCTCAATGCATTGTGATTTACATCTCCATGGATTTGATAAATCTGTTTTAATGATTCAAGTGAATGTGTTTTTTGAAAGATGGTTCCTTTCCATTTGATGCGAGAAGACAACAATGTCTGCAAATCAATGATCTGTGCAAACAAACGTTCACTATCATGATGATAAAAAGCTGCATTCGCACATAAGGTACGCCGATCATCTGGTCCAAAGCTGTACATGACCCATTGAAAAGTATCGTCATAATCCTGAAGCCAGGCAATCAAATGGTCGATGACTGCAGGAAATTTCTCTGCCTTTCGAATATCTTCATCGCGCAAATGTGTAATTTTGCGGACATGATGAGATAATCGCTGAAATCCTGCAGGACGGATCAACGCATAAAAGGTATCCATAAAACGATACTGTTCATCACATAAAACTGCGCCGATGGCAATGACCTGCTGTAAATACTTTCCGTGCATCCGTACCGCATCAAACTCATTATCTATATAAACATGTAACATATGATCATCCCTTAAACGCTTCTATGATAACAGAAAATCCGATTTCTGCCTACGAAACCCTTGCATTATCTTCTTGTTTTATCGAAACGAAGCCGATAAGAACAATGCTGGCAAAGGGGTGAAAGCAGTTTTCCTTGCCTCATGGCATCTTGCAGCATTTCCGTATGCGGTTTAGACAGGATGGTTTCAAATGACTCTTCAAAGATATTGCCCAACACTTCTTCACCGTGTGCATCAAGACAGCAAGGAACAACGTTTCCATTGCTTAAGATAGCAACCATTTCAAGCAATCCGCGGCATCTTCCTGTCTCACTAACAAAAGGATTCTGTACGGAAGGCCAGACAAATGAGGAATCAAAGCTCAAGAACCGCTGCGGTGCCAATGTCATGCCCCGGTCTAATCGCTCTGGAAACGGTTGAGCATAATGATCAACGATCATTTTTAACAAATACGCCGTATTCGGATCATTTTCGCCTTTCTTCACTTGCCACAAACGATAAGAAATATAACTGTTTGCTGCTAGCACATCACCGCAAGCCAATACATCCTGCAAATAATTTTCAGAGAAACACGCCGGTTGTTCCCAATACGAATGAATTGAAATATTGATCTGTCTAGGAGGATATTGCTTTAAAACCGGTAAACGCTCTTTTAACAATGTTCCATTGGTCGTCAGCTGAACATGAACGCCTTCTTGCCTGCATGCTGCCAAAATACCGGCTAGATCCGGATGCATCAATGGTTCGCCCAAAACATGCAGATAAAGATAGGAAGTATAGAAGCGCACCTGTGCCAAGATCTTCTCAAACTGTTTCAGCGTCATGACTCGAGGCTTTGCCGGCCGTGAAGCACAAAACGAACAAGAAAGATTACATGTATTACAGATCTCAACATAGATACGCTTAAATTTCATTCTATCACCGTGGTAATCTTATCATATTTCACTCTCTGTATGAAACCACTTTGCAAATTCATTGATAAAAATCATGCTGGCACTCAACACAAAGACGACACACCAGCTTTTCATATCCAATGCAACCGTATGCAAAAGCATTTGGAAAAGCGGAAGTGCACTAACCAAAATCTGTAAAATGATCCCAAATACAAATGTCAACAGCAGCCAACGGTTCTTCAGTAGATCTTTATGAAAGATCGAATGAGTCATAGAATGCAAATTCAATGCATGAAAGAGCTGTGTCATGGACAAAACCATAAAAGCCATGGTTTGAGCATGAGCGACATCTCTTTCTAATCCATACCGAAATGCAACCAATGTCATCGTACCGATATACAATCCATTTAAAATCGTAAAAAAGCCCATTCCATGTGCAAATAACCCTTCTTTCTTGCTGCGTGGCGGCTGTTTCATCACATCACGCTCTTTTGGATCGACACCTAACGCAAGCGCCGGAAATGCATCTGTGATCAAATTCACCCATAAGATCTGTACAGCAGCTAATGGCGATGCACTCGCAGGTAATAATAAAATGGCAAAAAACAAAGTCATGATTTCGCCAAGATTACAGCTTAGCAGATAAAGGACCGCCTTTTGTATATTCATATATAAATGACGTCCTTCGCTCACTGCATCCATGATCGTTTGAAAACGGTCATCCGTCAGGATGATGTCTGATGCCTGCCGGCATACATCGCTCCCGTTTTCCCCCATCGCTATTCCGATATCAGCCCGTTTTAGCGATGGTGCATCATTCACTCCATCCCCGCTCATAGCAACGATGGCTCCTTTCTTTTTAAACGCCTCTACGATTTGCACTTTATGAACTGGCGTTACCCTGGCAAAAACACGAACTGTTTGAATCTTTTTCAGCAGTACCTCCTCTTCACGGATCTCATCCAGCTCAGCACCGGTAAGGACTTGATCTTCATTTTGCGCAATGTCTAAAGAACGTGCAATAGCGAAAGCAGTCAATGGATGGTCGCCTGTGATCATCACAACATCAATGCCTGCTTGCTTTGCTGTCTCGACGCTTGCTTTTGCATCCTCCCGCAATGGATCGATAAAAGCGATGAAGCCGATGAAAACCAATTGTTCTTCAGCAAATGAACCATCTTCAATACGCTGAGCAAAAACCAATACACGTTTTGCCTGCTTCGCAAGTTCTCCACATGCCGATTGAATTGCTGATCGATCACTCGCTCTCAATTTTTGGATCGCCCCATGCACGATCTGCCGATTACAGCGTGGCAAAACTTGCTCCAGCGCGCCTTTGACATACATATACGTTCCTTGTGGTGTTTGATATACCACGCTCATCCGTTTTCGGTTTGAATCAAACGGAATTTCATGTATGCATACGCTCTCCTGACGCAATCGGTCAATGTCTGTTCCTTGTTCTTGTGCATAGCTCAGCAGGGCAATTTCCATCGGTTCCCCTACCGGAGAACTTCCTAAATGTGCATGATTGCATAAAGTTGCTGCCTGCAATAGCGCTGAATTTGGCCTTCCGAACGCGCCATCACAATAAGCATCGACCACTTGCATCCGATTTTGCGTTAATGTTCCCGTCTTATCACTGCAAATCACATTGACCGATCCTAGCGTTTCTACCGCATGGAGATGACGAACGATGGCATTCTTCTTGCTCATGACCGTAACACCAAACGCCAGCACGATCGTAACGACAGCAGGCAATCCTTCCGGAATTGCAGCAACTGCTAATGAGATCGACAGCAATAACATGCCAAATAGATCTCTTCCTTGTAACAAGCCAACCAAAAACATCACGAAACAGATCGATAAAGAACCGATTCCTAATAATTTAGATAAAAACGCTAATCGTTTTTGCAATGGCGTTTTCTCTTCCTTCTCTTCTTTGAGAAGAGAAGCGATCTTCCCCACTTCACTTTCTTTACCGCAGCGTACCACAATGCCATAACCATGGCCCACAGCCACCGTAGTTGACATAAACGCCATATTATGTTGATCTGCGATCGGCATCTGTTTTTGATACAGCAACGTAGCATCTTTATCAACCAGATCGCTCTCTCCTGTTAATAAGCTTTCTTCACAACGCATAGCTACACTTTCAATCAATCGAAGATCAGCAGGAACGATGTTTCCAGACTGCAGATAAACAAGATCACCCACGACAAGTTCTTTTGCATCAATGCTTCGATATTCGCCATCACGCAGCACTTGTGCTTTGGGAGAAGCTAATCGTTTTAACGCTTGTAATGCCTGTTCACTGCGATATTGCTGAAAAACACCGATCATCGCATTCAACAAGACCACCACCAGTATGATCATCGCATCAATAACTTCTTTCAAGAAAAAGGAAACACTGGCTCCACAAAGCAAAATAATGATCATCGGATCTTTGATTTGTTCCAAAAATAACTGAAACAAAGACACGTGTTTTGTCTCCTCAAAGACATTTGCGCCAAACTGTGCACGCCTTCTTTCTAATTCCTCGCTTCTTACCCCGACATTTTCATCCACATGCAGCTCTTTCAGCACTTTGTATGTAGGCATTCGATATGGCATATCCACCATCCTTTCAACAAAACGTATGCTGAGAAAAAACGGATATGCGTTCTACGCCAAAAGCAGACAAAAAAAGTGTCCGGAATTCAGACACTTTTCTGTATATTTTATAAAATCTCTTTTATTTTGTCAGCAATTGCTTGGGCATCAATCTCGTATTTACGCAAGAGTTCGTTTGGCTTTCCGCTTTCGCCAAAAGTATCCTTCACTCCAACCTTATACACACGGCAGCCAAGACCTTTATCAGCAAGCACATCACAAACAGCACTGCCTAAACCGCCGATGACTGAATGCTCTTCAGCAGTGATGATCACATCATGTGTTTTGGCCGTTTCAACAATCAGTTCTTCATCAATCGGTTTGATCGTATGAATGTTGATCACGGTTGGATCAGCTTCGACCAGCTCACATGCATGTAATGCTTCCTGTACCATCAAGCCGGTTGCAATGATCGCAACTTTGCTTCCTTTGTGAAGAGTTACACCTTTGCCTAATGTAAACGTATAGCTGTCATCAAAAATATCTTCTACTTCTGAACGTCCTAAACGAACATAGCATGGTCCTTCCATTTCAGCAACGGCTCGAATTGCCTGTGCTGTTTCTTTTGCATCACAAGGCTGAACGACCGTCATGCCTGGAATCACACGCATCAACGCAAGATCTTCAATGCATTGATGGCTTGCACCATCTTCTCCAACGCTCAGTCCGGCGTGAGTAGCACATACTTTCACATTTAAATGCGGATATCCAATGGTGTTGCGAATCTGTTCATAAGCACGGCCGGAAGCAAACATTGCAAAAGTCGAAGCAAAAGCAATCTTTCCGCTAGCTGCAAAACCAGCAGCAACATCGATCATATTCGCCTCTGCAATACCCATATCAAAATGACGATCAGGACAAACTTTCTTCACTTCGCTTGTTTTGGTGCTTCCAGCTAGATCCGCATCAAACACAACAATACGTTCATCTTCCTGCGCCAGCTGAGCCAACGCTTTTCCATACGCATTTCTTGTTGCACATTTACTCATGATCGTTTCCTCCCAGCTCTTTTATCGCTTGTTCAAACTGCGCATCATTTGGCGCAACTCCATGCCAGCCTGCTTGATTTTCCATGAAAGATACGCCTTGTCCTTTTGTCGTCATAGCAATAATTGCTGTCGGCATGCCTTTTGTCTCTCTTGCTTCTTTGAACGCAGCTTTGATTTCATCAAAATCATGGCCGTTGATTGTTAAGACATGAAACCCAAATGCCTTAAACTTTTCATCCAACGGATCTACATTCATGACTTTTTTTACATCGCCATCGATCTGTAAACGATTATGGTCAACGATCAAGCAAAGGTTATCCAGCTGATAATGACCAGCAGCCATTGCCGCTTCCCACACTTGTCCTTCTTGGCACTCGCCATCTCCTAACAGCGTATAGACACGATGCTCATTCTTGTCTAATTTATTGGCCATTGCCATTCCGACAGCAGTAGATACTCCTTGACCAAGAGAACCCGTCGACATATCGACGCCTGGCAGATAATTCATATTTGGATGTCCTTGCAGACGTGAGTTGATCCGTCTAAATGTCAAAAGCTCCTCTTTAGAAATAAATCCTTTTTCACATAGAACAGCATACAACAATGGAGAAGCATGTCCTTTGCTTAATACAAAACGATCTCGATTGATCGTATTTACATTTTCTTCATTGATGCCCATTTCATCAAAATACAAAGTAGTAACAATATCAGCAGCACTTAAGCTTCCGCCTGGATGTCCGCTTTGGGCTGCATGGATTTCGGTCAGAATATTTTGTCTGACATTTGCTGCATATTTTCTTAATCTTTCGTTTTCCATAGTCTCTCTCCTTTAGTATTATCATAATAAAAATTGATTTGTTTTTCAATTCGATTCAACTAAAAACAAATGCCTGAAATTGATTTTTATTACCTTAAACTAGAGGTAAAAAAGAAGCATCAATTCACTGGAAATCTTTGTTTTCCCAATGATCCCGATTGCTCCTATGCAGGCGGTCCATCAAAAAAGATGGTTATTTTTGATTAAACCATCTTTGCTGATCATACGACTCAGATCATTGTTTTTAACGATTAAAGAAGAAGCTAGGAATGCTTTTATCAAAATCATCCTCATCATTGCTTTCCGTTTGTGTGCTTGCTGCCGGCTTAGCCGTTTGAGCGCTGCGAACCGGTGTTTTTGTTAAAGGTTCCTGAATATCCTCTTTCTGTTCAAATCCAGTAGCGATGACTGTTACGATGATTGCATCGCCGAGCTGTTCATTGATCGCAATACCGAAAATCGTATCAATTTCTCCGCCAGCGGCGTCTTGAATTACCGCAACTGCACTCTGTGCATCATAAAGAGACACTTTATCACCACCGGTAATATTGATGATCGCACTCTTCGCGCCAGTGATCTGTGCTTCCAACAGTGGAGATTGGATCGCTTTCTCTGCAGCATTGATAGCTTTGTCTTCACCGTCTGCCATGCCGATACCAATCAAAGCAGCTCCCTGATTCTGCATAACGCTGCGAACATCAGCAAAATCCAGATTGACTAGTGCAGGAACTGCAATCAGATCAGAAATGGTCTGCACACCTTGACGAAGCACATTGTCTGCAGCCTGGAATGCCTCTTCGATCGGCTTGCGTCCGATCACTTCCAACAAATTGTTATTAGAAACGATAATCAACGAATCCGTATATTTCTGCAATTCAACTAATCCAGCCATTGCATTACGTTCACGGCGTTTTCCTTCAAACATGAATGGTTTGGTTACGATTCCGATTGTTAATGCCCCTTCTTCTTTTGCAATCTTTGCAAATAACGGTGCAGCACCAGTTCCGGTTCCCCCGCCAAGACCAGCAGTCAAAAATACCATGTCGCTTCCTTTGATCGCTTCGCGGATCTCGTTTTCTGTTTCCTCTGCAGCCTTACGCCCGATTTCCGGATTTCCGCCAGCACCTAATCCTTTCGTTGTCTCGCGGCCCAAAACGATCTTATTTTCGCAATCAGAATTGCGCATCACCTGTACGTCCGTATTTGCAATATAGAACGTAACGCCTTTCACGCCATCAGCCACCATGCGGTTAACAGCATTGCTTCCGCCGCCGCCAATTCCAAACACCTTGATATTCGCTACTTGATTAAATTCATTCATACCGTATGTCCCTCTTTCCTACTTATCATTTAACAACATATTTTTTAATTTTCTAGTAAATCCACCTTCGCCATCACGAGCGATCTTCCGAATTGCCTCAACGCTTTCTTCCATTTCATTTCGATTGACGCTAATACGCTCATCCTTGCGAATTTCTTGAATTTCTTTCCAATTGTAGATCATGCCAATGGTCGTCGTAAATGCCCCATCTCTGGCACCAATGGTCTGTGGGACATAACCAGATGCTGCTGCACTGAATTGATCCATCATTTGTTCCAGCACCTGGATATTCATACCTTCTCCGCTGATCACATAACGGGTATTTCCACCTTGCGTGATCGGACGGCAAGTTTCATTTATTTCCTGTATCCAATCTTCGATATTTTCAAAACATAACGCATAGACTTCTTTTGCGCTCAGCTGCACTTGTGTATCATTGATATTATCCAAGAAAATGATATGGTCATCATTTTCCTGAGGATCTTTGCTGAAAATATTTTGCAGCAATCGATAACAAACACTGTCGCTCAATTGATAACGATCTTTCAGCTCTGCATACCATTTTGCATATCCTTCGCTCAACAAGATGCATTTCATCAGTTTTCCATGCGCAAATAATGTTAGGCTCGTTTGAAAACGGCCGAGATCTACCTGCACTACATATCGATCAATTGCTTGTTCAAACACAGCTGCTTCCTGTGCCATTGCATATGAATCTAAGCAAATATCCAATATTTCTAAATTAGCCTGTTCCACACATCGCGCATAAGCATATACAGCTTTCTTCTGTGCGAACAGCAGATCCATATCCATGACGAAACTGTCACAAGTTTCACCTAATGGCAGCTTTCGTGATGTAATTCCATTTACTTTATATTTAATGCATCCCACATTCACAAGTTCTAGATGTGACGCAGCGCGGTAACTGATTGCTTTATTAAAACCGCTTTGAATATGAAACAGGCGAATGGTACGTGTCCCGTCTTCGATCGTTACTTGGATCTTTTGATTCTGTCGAGTGACTTCCAAAGAAGGAATAGCCAGCAATACTCGTTCAATACGGCATCCCAATGCGATGGTCGCATTTGATACTGCTTTTCGTATTGCAGATACGACTGCTTTTTCATCTGTGATTTCTTTATTACAAACCCCGCTGGTTTGTACTCTCTCTGCACGAAGGATATTCAGTCTTGCTTCGAACAATTCCCCAATAACAAGGCGGACTTCATGGTCAGCGATTTCCAAAGCCGCGTAGATTTCCTTTCTGCCCATAGACTTTCCTCACTTCTTTATAATACTTTATAATCATACCATAAATCATATGGTTGCAGAATAGGAAATTCCAGCAATTCTGTGCCTTTTTTCCTAATTCTTGATCTATTTCTGCATTCTTATTTAAGTTTTACGGTGATCTCACTTTCCGCACTGATTGTCGTTCCTTTCTTCACGCTTTGTGAAGAGACTTTTCCATTTCCTTCAATTATGATATTGATCCCGCTCAATGAACAGAACGCTTCAACATCTTTTCTTGTCCAACCGATCATATTTGGCATGGTGAGCGAAGATCCATCAGTTAATAATAAGATCCGATCATTTGAAGTTACCGTTTCATTCTGGGTCGGATATTGTGCAACAACGCTATTTCCATCTCCGATGATCACGGTGTCGACATCGTATCCGTCTAATTTTTCTTTTGCATAATCAATTGAATGATTAACTAGATTTGGCGTTTCATAAGTGCTCCATGCATCACTGTTTTCTTGATTTGATGTATTTTCGCTGTCGCCTGTTACACCAACGGCAACCAAGGCTTCCTTAAATACATTTTTAATTGGTTCATCATCAAAATAAATGATATCATCTGATACAAACACGTAATACAGCATCACTTTCGGATCTTCTGCAGGTGCAGCCATCATGACGCTGGATGTATATTTTGAATCGGTGTATCCGTGCTCCCCGGCAATCTGTCCGGTTCCTGTTTTAGCAATGACCGCAATATCATCCAACTCATAGCGGTGTCCGGTACCAAAATCTTCTGAAACGACCTTGGCCATCAAATTGCGCATATATTCACTGGTTTCTGCACTGATCGGCTGCCCGACCTTTTCAGTTGTCCATGATTCGATCGTTTCATTGCTGTAACTATCTACGATACGATCAACCACATATGGCCGAACCATGATCCCATCATTGAATATTGCCGTATATGCCTGTACCATCTGCAAGGCAGTGACAGAAGATGACTGTCCAAAGCCCGTAGATAAAATATCGCTTGGATGCGAATAATTTTTTACGCCCGTCACATTGGAGACGAAAGGAATATCTACGCTTTCAAAAAAACCGAAACGGGTCAAATATTCCTCGTATGTATCAATTGGCAGATAATCTGCCAATAAACAGCAAATACCTACGTTTGAAGATCGAACAAAGCCTTCATCAAAACTGATCACTCCATAATCTTTTCCCTGGGCATCGCTGATGCTTGGATATACCGTTTTTTCAGAAGTACGTGTGATCTTGTTCTTTTCCTCATTGTAAGTATAATTAAAAGTCTTTGCTCGATACGTCTGATTATAAGGATATGTTCCTGAGTCAATGGCAGCTGAATAAGTGATTCCTTTCATGACCGAACCTGGTTCATATGCATTATCACTCACCATATTCAAATATTGTGTAATATCATGTTCATTCATATCAAAACTCGGATAGGAACCCCAACCAAGAATTTTTCCCGTTTCTACTTCAACTACCAGGCCCCAGGCACTTTCACAATCACTTTTCTTCATCGTTGTCTGTAAGCTGGTATCCAAAACAGATTGAACGTTTGCATCCAAGGTCAAATAGACATCATTGCCGTCTACTGCTTGAGCACCCACATAACGGGTTCCTGGCAGTTCAGTTCCGTCAGCCGCACGCTGATACTGCATCCAGCCGTCTTCTCCACTGAGATAATCATTCAATGCGTATTCTAGCCCCATTTTTCCAAGAATTTTCTGTTCATCTTCATCATAACTGGCAAAGCCGATCAAATGTGAAGCAAATACTCCCGTCGGATAGTCCCGGTCACTAGTTTCAAGAAAGCCGATGCCTGGTAATCCCAATTCCTGGATTTCTTCCATTTTCTCTTTGCTGATCCGTTTGGTTCCTGTTCCCAGCTCTGTCTGCGAACGTCCATTTTCTTTAGCGGTTTTCATCGTATTTATTAAGTTTTGCGCTTTTACACTGGCGCCAAGCACATCAGCCAGTTGTTCAGCGGTATCTTCGATATCGACAACATAAGCAGGTTGCCCATTCAGTTCTCTCTCTTCATCGAGGTAAGCGATGATGGTGTAAGCTGTTTTATCTTGCGCGATCACCTGGCCATTGCGATCATAGACCGTCCCTCTTTGCGCAGTTGTCGTTGTCTTATATATATCTGTTCCATTCAGTGCCATCAGCACATCCTGCTGGCTCCATAAATGACGATGGGTAAACATTGTAAAAAGGACATTCATAACAACCAATGCCCCTGCAATTACTATTATGCACATCAAATTCAGCAGTCTTCGATTCGTTCGTTTCAGCCGCATCCTCATCACCTATCATTCGTTATTGCCACCATCAACTACATAAATATTTTCTTGATTTGTATTGATGCCGTCCTCTTTTACCACTGCTAGCACACGGCTGCGATCTTGCAATTCATTTACATCCGCTTTTAATACATTGACACTGTTTTGAATATCGCTAAGTTTCGCAGCAGTTTGCTGACGTTCATTTGACAATACGATATTATAAGATGCCAAACAGATTTTTGACATAGCGTACAAACCTGCTGAAAATACAAGCACCAAAACCAAAACCCCTTCGATACGGACCCTTCTTCTCCGTTTGATCAATCTTGCCTTTGCCATAATCCTCTACCTCACCTTCTCAATAATACGCAGCTTCGCAGAATGAGAACGATTATTCTCCTGAAGCTCACTTTCTTTTGCAACGATCGGTTTTCTTGTCACCAATCGGAAATGTAACTGTTCTTCTTCTAAAACTGGTAACCGTTTATTTACCTTCGCAGGCTTTCCCGCCCGCGCAAACGCTTCTTTTACCATGCGGTCTTCCAAGGAATGGAAACTGATCACGCACAATCGTCCGCCAATAGCCAGCAAGTCGAAAGCTTGATCTAAAGCTGCTTGCAATTCCTGCAATTCACTGTTCACTTCCATGCGGATCGCTTGAAAACTTTTTTTTGCCGGATGTCCTTTCTTATTAAGAACGCGAGCAGGCAGGGCTCCTCGGATCACTTCCACCAATTCTAAAGTCGTATCGATCGAATGCTGTTGGCGCCGTTGCTCAATTGCCCTGGCGATTGATTTGGCAAAGGGTTCTTCACCATACGAATACAGCACCCGGCATAATTCATCATAGGAATATGTATTTACAACTCTCCAAGCATCCAACTCCTGTTGCTGATCCATCCGCATATCCAAAGGAGCATCAAATCGATACGAGAACCCTCGCGACGCTTCATCGAGTTGCGGGCTGGATACACCTAGATCCATCAAGATGCCATCCACTTGTTCCACACCAAATAATTTTAATTGTTCTTTCATTTGTGAAAAACGAGAATGTATGCAAGTAAAATGATCGGAAATAGCTGCCAAGCGCTGTTCACTTTGCAAGATAGCTTCTTGGTCGCGATCAAACGCATATAGATGACCTTTCTTTAATTCTCGTAAGATCGCACTGCTGTGTCCGCCTCTTCCTAAAGTAGCATCTACATAAATCCCATCTGGATCAATTTGAAGTCCTTCGATACATTCTTCCAATAACACGCTTACATGAGCATTCATAGATCAAACTCCGTCAGGCTTTCTGCCACATCTTCAAAACATGCATTCTGTTCTTCTTCTAAAGACAGCCACGTTTCCTTATTCCAAATTTCCACATGGGTACCAACACCGATCACTTTGCATTCCTTTTGCAAATTTGCCAATTTTACCAAACCGGCAGGAATCAATATACGGCCCTGTGCATCAAACTCACATTCTGCCGCTTTGCTCAGCATCATACGAGCATACATACGAGCGTCTTTTCGCGTGCTTGGGAGTGTGGATAAACGCTGATAAACCTTTTCCCATTGTGCCTTGGTATAAACATATAAACATCCATCTAATCCGCGATTGACGATGACACGATCTCCAAGCTCTTCACGAAACTTTGCTGGAAGGATCATTCGTCCTTTTTTATCTATATTGTGTTCGAATTCTCCGATCAGCACTGCACAGCCACCACTTTCCACCTTTTTTTGGAACTTTCCACCATAATTATAAACTTTTTTGTTCGTTTTGTATAGAGAATTAACGGCTTTTTTCATTTACATTTTCTCCCATCCTTCCATGAAACATTCAACATTTATCCAAATTCCGGTTCGTTCCAACATATTTCATCCATTCTTTTTCATACAAAAAAAGACGAAGTTTTCTTCGTCTCACTTCCTTTGCATATTTGATGTTCTTCACTTGCACATACGTTTTAGCAAACTGTCATAAATCGGCTTAGATCCAAGCAGCTGTGCCACAAGATAAGCCAATAAAGATACGATCGTTAACGAAAGCATTTGTGGAGCCCCTCCACACATCTCCATGATCAAAACGACACCGGTCAATGGTGCACGAACGATCCCGCTAAATAACCCAGCCATGCCAAGAATGATAAAATTATTCAAAAAAACAGAATCCAAACTGCTGACAGAGAACACGACATTTCCATAGATTGCTCCCAGATAACTGCCTAATACCAACATCGGAAAAAAGATCCCCCCAGCAGCACCGCTGCCAAAGCTAAATAAGGAAAACAAAAATTTCATCAACAATAAAAACGCTAATGTCCACAGCATCTGCTCTTGTTGAAGCAAAGCGATCATCGCATGTCCTCCGCACAACACTTGTGGCAAAGCAACAAAAAATACTGCGCTCATCATCAATGGAACAAAAACCGCTTTTCGATCTTTCAAAAAGGAAATCTTCCCATACCAATCTTGCATGCGTAAAGTAGAAGCATTATAAAAAGCTCCCGCAACACCACAAAGAATTCCTAAACCGATCACCCAACCATAGGCTTCTAATGGAAGAGAAGAAGAAAGCAAAAAGGTAAAAGACGGTGAAAAGCCGAATACGATGCGTGATAAAAAATCTCCTGTTGCTGCTGCAGCAATCACACTGAGCAAGATCGATGGTCGAAAATCTTTCAACACCTCTTCCAGACAAAACAGCACGCCTGCAAGCGGCGCATTAAAAGCAGCTGCCAGGCCGGCTCCTGCACCACATACAATCAAAGTATGAGCGTATTTCTTTTCACTCAAGATCTGCGCAATTCCTTTCCCGCACATACCGCCAAGCTGAATGCTGGGTCCCTCCCTGCCTAAAGAAAGGCCTCCCAGACAAGCAAGCGTTCCTGCAATGATCTTACAAGGCAGCACCCGGCGCCAATTCTGATGGATACGCCCTTGAACTTCCCCCTCGATCTGCGGGATCCCGCTGCCGCTGATCATCGGTTCAAACCGGAGCATTTTTACCAAAAGAAAACCAATCAGCAACAATGCTAAAATTACAGGAAGCAGCCAGATCAATTGCTTTTGGACCAAGGCACTCACCCATTCTACCACCTGTTCGCTCCAAGAAAGCATTTGCCGATAAATGATCGTGATGATCCCTGCACATCCGCCAACCAAAAAACCTTTAATGATCAAGCCATATTGCTCTTTATCCATTCTCATGCATTTTCTCCCCTTTACAGCTTTTCACCAAAAACGCTTCTAATGTATCATAATCATAAATAACACGGTCTGCCGCTGCAAGGTCTGCATCTGGCTGCTCATTTACATAGATCCGGCTCCATACGCTTATCCATCCTGCCCGGTGCGCGCCGACCATATCCGCCGTATAACTATCCCCCACAAAAAACACTTGATCGTCCGATTTGATTCCTAACTGTTCTCCCACCCAGCGAAACAATCGCACATCTGGTTTATCAAGACCGATCATTCCTGAAAAAAACTGATTCTCTTTTTTTATGAAACGCTCCAGCTTCAGTGTTTTTGTCTTTTCATACTGATGAGCGCTTTCCCCATTGCTGAGCAATGCTAGGCATACGCCCATTTCCGACAACTTTTTCAGCAGATTTTCCATCCTTATTTCCATTGTCAGGTGTTTTTGAAAATAAAGATATGCTTCTTGCAGTTTTCGATGCGTTTGATCCGTCAAAAAGAAGCCATGTTCATGAAACGCCTGTCGATTTCGCAAAAAAACCAATTCTTGTGTATCTATGCAACCTCTTCTTCGAAACTCATCACTGCATCTCCGACTTGTCAAAAAAAGCTTCTTTAATTCATCTTGCTCAGGTACATTTTCATCCAGCACTAATTTACAAGCTTTTTCAAACGGTTGAAACAAATCATAAAGTGTTCCATCTAAATCAAATATAACAAATGTACGCATGCCATCACCTTCTTCATTATACACTTCCCCTCACTAAAAAAAAGAGCTTAGCAGCTCTTTTTCATATCGTCGGCTGTGAACGCGTCTTAATGCGAAAGATGAAATAAAACACATGAAACAGCCATGCCAGCACTAATATGATCTGAGCAACCATCACATTGCCCATCAGAAAAAACGCAAACAACATCAATATGGTAGTAATGCTCATCATCGTAACTTTCTGTTTGATCGTCAGTCCCTCTTTATTATAAAAGGGTGCCATATGTTTTTGATAGAGCGGCTTTGCGTTAAGCCATAGACGAAGACGTTCAGACCCTTTTGCAAAACACCAGGTTGCTAAAAGATAAAATGGAACCGTAGGCAAGACCGGCAAGAATGCGCCAATTGTCCCGAGCACAAAAGCAACCACTCCGATCAAGCAATAGATCACTCTCATTTTTTATTTTCCTCCTTTATTGATTTTTGTTGTTCTTTTCTAGATTCGATTAGATGGGAAAAGACCATGAAGGGATGATGAAACAACATTCGTGGTCCGCTATAACGCATGACTTGTCGAATTTGTTCTCGATGCAACGCATCATAACAATGCACACGGCAATTGGAACAAAATGTTTTTGTCTCCATGAACGGACATTTTTCAATCCGCATCCGTGCATAACTCAGCAATTCGTTGCCATCGATTTCTTGTGTCGATCCCTTAGGATGCCTTTTGCAATAAAACGAGATCATCTCTTCTACAACTTTGCATTCGCGTTCCCGCTTACGTTCAATAGTTCGTTTCATGTCTGATTTCTCCCAAAAGATGCCTCAATGCATCGATCACATAACCGAAGGGTAGAATGACGATGCGAAACCAGAAGGATCGTTTTATCTTTCCTTTGTTCGTGCAAGGCTTTTAAAATAACAGCTTCATTTAACGAATCCAGATTGCTGGTCGGCTCATCCAGCAAAAGAAGCTCTGCATCATGCAAGAATGCACGAGCTAAACCGATCCGTTGCTTTTCACCACCAGAAAGCGAATCGCCTAATTCAGCAACATTGCTCTGATATCCATCCGGAAGCTGTTCGATGAATGTGTGGATACTGGCTTTCCGGCAAGCTTCTTCGACCTCTTCTCTTGTGGCATTCGGTTTGACAAAACGGATATTGTTTTCGATCGTATCATGAAACAAATAGGTCTCTTGTGTCATATAACTTTCATGCTTTCGAAGAGAAGCTGTCTGAATGTGTGCAACATTTTTATCATCGATGATCACGCTGCCTTTATGAACATCCCAAAAACGCATCAATAATTTCAGCAGCGTTGATTTTCCGCTGCCGCTTGCTCCAAAGATACCCGTCATCTGGTGTTTCTGGATCTGTAATGAGACATCATGCAGCACAGGTTCCTTCTCATAAGCAAAATCCACGTGATCAAAAGAAATATCCCCTTGTGATGCTGACAGGCCTTGCCTATTTTCTTTCACGGCTTCATCTTCCTGCAAAAGCCCTAAAATCCGTTTCCCACTGGCTAATGTGCTTTGCAATGTCGTACCTAAATTTGCCAATGCACTCACTGGACCAAAAGACGAGATCATCGTAAGGAAACAAAGCAAGATTCCTTCTTTTGCAAGCATTCCATTCTCATGCATCACAAGACAGATTACCAGCATGCCTAAGCTCAGCGACAAAATTGCCGTATTCGTAAGTGCAAGCCCTTTCCCATTGGCAATGCGTAATTTCCCTTCGTAGTCTGAAAGTTTCTCGCTCTGTCTGGTGATTGATGCTAAACGCTTCGATCCCCCATCAAATTGCAATGTCTGCGTAACACCACGCAAGGATTCCAATAGATAGCTGGCAAACTGACCAGCACAATTTCTGCTTTCTATCCCTAATTTCTGACAGCGGCCAGACAGATACAATGGAATAAGCGCTCCAACGATTCCATAACTAACGAATGCATATAAGCCAAGCAACGGATGCCAAATACCCACGAAACCGCTCATCAAAACACTCATGATCACTGCAATCAAGATCGGTGAAATCGTATGCGCATAAAATACTTCTAATAATTCCACATCACTGGTCAGCATTTGGATGAGATTCCCTTTTCCTTTTCCTTCCAATTTTGCCGGACAAAGACGACGCAAAGCCGTAAATACCCGGTCCCGGATCAAGGCCAGCAAGCGAAAAGCAATATAATGATTGCTCGCTTGTTCTCCATAACGGAAGATCCCTCTGGCAATGCCAAAAAAAGCAAGCAGACCAAACAGCCAATGCCAAGAAATCCAATCATTCAGACCAAGTGCTTGAACAATGCCGATCGCCCCAAAGACCGTAATCAAGATTGAGCATAAAAAGCCCAAAACACCTAGAACGATCGCAACGATCATCCAGATCCATAAAGAGCGTACCATCGTGATCAATTCAAACATGATACGGATTCCACTTTTATTCATCATCATTCTCCCTTCCATAATTTTCCAGCGATTGCTGAGCAGACCATAACCGAGCAAATGCGCCTTCCTTTTTCACCAACGAATCAAACGTTCCTTCCTCAACGATCTTTCCTGCTTCCATCACATAAATACGATCAGCTTGCATAACATTCGCTAATCGATGTGTGATCAATAATACTGTCTTTGTTTTAGCCAATGCTTCAATTTGTTTCATGATCAATGTTTCGCTCTCCACATCGATATTGCTTGTTGCTTCATCAAATATATAAACTTCGCTATCATGCAGCAACGCTCTGGCAAGCGCCAAGCGCTGACGCTGTCCGCCAGAAAAGTTCGCTCCTTGTTCTTTTAAGATCGTATCCAGCCCTTGTTCTTCCCTTAAAAATGCTGCTAATTGTACTTGTTCCAATACACGCCATAATTCTTCATCCGCTGCATCAGGTTTTGCTAAACACAAATTGTCTCTTACGGTACCAGAAAACAGATACGCTTGATGCGTAATACGCGTTATAAATCGAAGGCGCTCCTTATCTGTCAATTCTTTTGCATCTTGTCTGCCAAAAAAGATATTGCCGCTGTATCGTTTTCGGTCCCCCATCAATAAAGCAGCACTTGTGCTTTTCCCACATCCGCTTTCACCAACAATTGCAGTAAAACTTCCTTTTTCTAAAGTCAGATCTATATTGGATAATACATTTTTCTTTTCATCATAAGAAAACCCAACTTTCGAAAACCGAATTGGGAACGGATCTTCAACAAGTCTTTCTTCGCCTGTTTCATCCGCTGACAATTCAAGCAGCTGAAAGATTTTATCACTTGCAGCCATCCCATTCATTGCAATATGGAAAAATGAGCCAAGCAGGCGCATCGGAATAAAAAATTCTGCAGCCAGCATGATTGTCATGATCGCTGCTTGCAATGAAATTGCCTGGTTTTGATATTCCAAGATTGCTATTGCAGTCCCTAATGCCGCACCACCAAATGCGACCAGATCCATGATCGTAATCGAATTCAATTGCATCGTCAATACCTTCATCGTAATACGTCGAAACTGCTCTGCTTCTTCTCGCATGATCTGTTGTTGCCGCTCGTCTGCCTGATAGATCTTCAAGGTAGTCAATCCTTGCAGATTTTCCAAGAAGCGATCTCCCATCGAAGTATATTTTCCCCAATATTTTGCTAACAGTTTTTTTGCGAACGTCTGTACGGCCGCAATCGAAACAGGAATAAGCGGCACGCAGAGCAAGAGCACCGTTGCTGCTTTCCAGTTAAAAAACAGCAGCACAGCAAACAGTGTCAAGGGCGCAAGCATACTATAAAAAAACTGTGGCAGATAACTTGAAAAATACGTTTCTAGCTGATCGACCCCTTCTACGCTCACCTGTATAACTTCGCTCGTCGATATACGTTCGTGATAACTGCTTCCCAAGGAAAGCATTTTTTGATAGATTTTTGTGCGCAGCTGCTGTTTTATCGCATGACTGGAACGTTCGCTATTGATTGCCGCACGACAGCCAAACCAATAACGCAAAAGTAGAATTGCTGCAGCCAGAACACCTGCTGACAAAAGACTCTGCAGTTTCATATTCACACCTGCCAGCGCATTTGAAATGACCCCTGCAATTATAAATGTCAATAAGATATTTGCTATCAGCATTCCCCACTGATACAAGACATTCTTTCTTATGTATTGTATAGAAGACCTTACTTCAAGAATCAGCTTTTTATTGATCATCATTGTTTCCACCTCGTTAGTTATCTATAGCTAACTATAAGGTTAGCATATACTAACCGTTATGTCAATTTCTTTTTTTATCGTTAACTCATGCAGCAGCGACTTTGCACAAGGCCCTCTTATTCTTGCATTGTCTTTTAAACATGCTATAATAGTGCCGATATTCTTTTACAAATCGAATGAAATGCGAGGTAATAGCATGAAACTCAAACAGTTTTTTTCAATCCCTAATCTTCTATGCTATGTCCGCATAGCACTTATTCCATATTTTATCTATACATACCTGCATGCCGAACAGACGATCGACTATCTCTTTACTGCATGCATACTCGCTGTGATGGAAATCACTGATTTCTTAGATGGTTTCATCGCTCGTCATTACAACATGGTAACGGAGGCCGGTAAGATCATCGATCCCATTGCAGATAAGCTCCTTCAGCTTACCCTATTGATCCTGCTCGTTTACCATTATCCGATGGCTGCAATCGTGTTGATCCTGTTTTTAATCAAAGAAACTGGTATGACGATTTGCGGTTTGTTATCGATTCACAAAAAATGCAAACTAGATGGTGCATTATGGTGCGGCAAGGTCTCAACGACGGTCTTTTACCTTTGTATGGTCATTTTGATTCTCTTTCCTTCCATCCAGCAATCATTTGCAAACATTCTTTTGACGGTCACTGCCGCTTTCCTTTTTTATTCATTTGTCATCTATATGAAAACCTATTATCAAATGTTAAAAAAACATTAAAAATGATCTTTTATCACGAATGATCGTTTCTGCTAGAACTTCATCTTGCAGCCAGCATTCGTTTGATAAAAGATCTTTTGTTTATGTCGCTTGTTTGTCTTTTTTCCGGCATTTTGAAGCGTCGTTCCTATCGGCATAAAAAAAGCAGATGAATCCAATTCTCATCTGCTTATTTAGTTTGCGCTTATTCTACGCTCAATATAAATGAGTAAACAGGCTGTTCCCCATTATTGACTTCGACTTCAACATCACTGGTTTCCTGGATATGCGCCGCAACTTGGTTTGCTTCATCTTCCGTTGTTCCTTCTCCATAGATCAAGGTTACGATTTCACTGTCTTCATCGATCATCGCATCAGCCAGAGCACAAGCGGCTTCCACCTTATCTTCAACAGAGACGATAATTTCTTTCTCTTTTATGCCCATAAATTGACCAGCTTTAATTTCTAATCCTTCATACGTCGTATCTTTGATTGCATACGTTACTTGCCCGGTCTTGACCGTCATAATTGCATCGCTCATCTCTGCCAGATTGCTTTCAAAATCAACATCCGGATTAAACATGATACAAGCGCATAAGCCCTGAGGAATGCTCTTGCTAGGAATTACCTGTACATGCTCTTCCTCACAGACAGTTGCTGCCTGTTGCGCTGCCATGATGATGTTTGAGTTATTTGGCAAAATGAAAATATGGTCTGCATTTACTTGACGGATTGCTTCAACAAAATCTTCTGTAGAAGGATTCATCGTCTGTCCACCGCTGATAATGTAATCGCAGCGCAGTTCCTTGAACATCTCTTTCAAACCGTCACCAGCAGCTACCGTAATGATCGCATATGGCTTCCGTTCTGCTTTAGGTGCACTCGAGCTGTTCTGTGCAGCCTGTTTCATTGCATCATCGTCAATGAGATTATCATGCTGTTCCTGCATATTTTCAGCTTTCAGCTTTACAAAAGTACCATGACGTTTTCCCATGCGTACTGCTTTTGCTGGCTCTAATGTATGAACATGTACCTTTACGATATCATCATCGCGAACACAAACGATCGAATTACCGATCGTAGCTAATTCCTCACGCATGCTATTTTCATCAAAATTACGAGCACCTATTTCTGAAAGACGAATGATAAATTCTGTACAGAAACCGAATTCTTCGCTTTCCATGCCGGCGCCTGCCGTTTCACTTCGTTTTTCGGATGCCTGCGGTTGGATGACCTCTCCGCGCATAGCTGATAAAAAGCCCTCGAAGATCGTGCAGAGACCACATCCGCCACTGTCAACAACACCAACTTCTTCCAAAACTGGCAAAAGTTCCGGTGTACGTTCCAAAGAAGCTTTCGACTCTTCCAGCATCTTTGCGATGACCTGCTCACAAGTGATGTCCTCCACATCCATTGCATATGCATACGTATAATCTGCTGCTTCGCGGACAACAGTCAAGATCGTCCCTTCAACAGGTCGCATGACCGCACGATAAGCAACGCGAGAACCATTAACCAGCGCTTTCGCCAGCTGAGCTCCATTGACTACATCCAAGCCTTCTACGCCTTGATAGATTCCTCGAAAAATCTGTGATGTGATGACCCCTGAGTTTCCGCGTGCACCCATCAGCAATCCTTTAGACAGCACTTTCATGATTTCACTCACACTATTGCTCTGCACGTTCAATGCATCTTTAACCCCCGCACTAAACGTTAGAGACATATTCGTTCCTGTATCTCCATCTGGTACAGGGAATACATTCAACGCGTCAATTTCACCGGATTTGTTAGACAACAGGTTCATTCCGCTCTCCAACATCTCTTTCAACAATATTCCATTGATTGTTTCCATATCCATCATCCTACTTCATTACTTTGACGCCTTGTACATAAACATTGATTGCATTAAATTTCAGCTCTAGCGTCTTTTCCATCATATATTTCACTTTCTTTTGAGCCTCATGAACCACTTCACTGATCTTGATTCCATGAGAGACGATAATATACAAGTCAAGTTCCAACCCTTTTTCATCTTGGCGAACAACTACCCCTTTTGCATAGTTATCCTTTTTCAACAGCTCTGCAATGCCGTCCTTCACAAATTTCTGGCTGGCCATACCTACCACACCATAGCATTCCGTAACTACACCGCCAGCTAATGAAGCAACAGCATCTAAAGAAATATTGATATTTCCAAATTCGGTACTCTTAGAGATTGACATACGATTACCTCCTCCATATCAGATTAATTATATAACAACTCCCTATAAAAAAGCAATGATTGCACGTTTTTCCTCATATGAAAACCATTTTCTTTTACTTTTTATCCTCATCTTCGTCTTTTGATGATGAAAACTCGCTGCATGAAATTTTAGACATCGCTCCGTTTTCTTCATCCATATAGAGGCACACATTATTCCCTTTTAGCTTTGTTAATACATTTTCATAAATCTGCAAAACACCTACCGACTCATAACTGCCATACAATGTATTGCCGTCCCGCATGATCACACGCATCATGTCCGTATTAAATGACGTTTCGTAAGGAATGATCTCAGAGATCCGCATCAGCACATCGGCTTTGATCTGATCTTTAACCGCATCAAACGCTGCTGCCAAAGCACTCAGCTGTTCGTCGTCAAATCCACTCAGCAACGGATATCTTTTAGCAGCGGATACTTGCTGATCACTCACTTTGATTTCTTTACCTTCACTAGTCAGCAGATAATATTCATCATCCTTGACCAAATAACCAACTACGAGCTTCTCCTGCACCTCGATACGGATTACGCCGCTAAAGTCTTTTTGCACAGAAACACTTTCAATCAATGAACCGCTTTTTAATGAACTTTCCATCAAAAATGCAGGTTTCAACAAATAACGGGTGTCATAGCTTACGCCAGCAAGTTCAAATATTTCTTCATCACTGTAAAAATAATTTCCTTTTACACTGAGCGATCGTACTTTCGACAGATCACTGGCAAAATAGAAAAATACAATAGCAACTAAAGCAAGCAAAACCAAACGGCGAAAACGGCGGCGTTTGCGCATCTTTCGTTCGCGTTGAGCACGAATCTGCTTCGAACGTTCCGCACGTGGATCATAGAGAAGTTCTTCTCTGCTTAATCCTTCCAATTAAACTTCTCTACTTCCGTGATCATCTGTACGCCATAGCGTTCATAGATCGCATCTTGGATTTCATGAATGAGCTGATCCACTTCGCTTGCCTTTGCTCCGCCCATATTAACAATAAAATTTGCATGTTTATCGCTTACCATTGCACCGCCTATTTTTTTGCCCCGATATCCAATTTCCTCTATCAGCTTCCATGCCTGATACATGTCAGGATTGCGGAATACGCTGCCGCAATTCGGTTTATCCAATGGCTGCGATTCCATACGGCGCACACGCCGTGAATCCATCAATGTCCGTATTTCTCTTTGATCCCCTTTTTCTAGCTTTAATTTGGCGCCTAAGATGTGCCAATCCGGGTGCATCTGAAAAATTGAATGACGATAAGCATACTCCAGATCTTCTTTAGGGATCCATTCTAAGCGTTCTTCTCGATAAACCAGCACCTCTTTTACAAATGAAGCAATTTCGCTTTTATAAGCGCCAGCATTCATATAGAGTGCGCCACCTAAGGTGCCGGGAATTCCACTGGCAAATTCCAAGCCGGAAAAAGAATGGCGCATTGCCTCCTGTGCTAATAAAATAATAGAACACCCAGCTTCTGCCAATAAGGTTCCATCTTCTTCAAAATAGAAATTATTAAAATAACGATCCAAACAGAGGATCACCCCATGATACGCTTCATCGCTGCACAATAAATTGCTGCCTTTTCCAAAAATACGATAAGGGATTCCTTCTTCTTTTAATAACTGCATCACACGCAGAAAGCAAATGATATTCTTTGGATAAACAAAGTAGTCACATTCGCCTCCGATACGAAATGTCGTATGCTTTGCTAAAGATTCATTGCAGAGCACATCACCATATTGTTGCAAATGATTGAATAAATTCATAAGTTCATTCCACCTTCTAATTGCTCACACCAATCCAAGATGTCCCAGCACGCATTCGGTTTCCCTAATCGGCGGGAACATTGTTTCATATGTTCCATGCGGATCGGATCATGCAAGACGCAAGAAATCGCATCATGCAACGTATCTGCACTCAGATTTTTTTCTTCGATCAGCACGGCCGCACCTTGTTCGACCAATACCGAGGCATTATAAAACTGATGATTATGAGCGACATACGGGCTTGGCACCAAGATTGCAGGAACG
Organism: uncultured Erysipelotrichaceae bacterium; assembly: GCA_949296305.1. Taxonomy (GTDB): domain Bacteria; phylum Bacillota_I; class Bacilli_A; order Erysipelotrichales; family Erysipelotrichaceae; genus Merdibacter. The sequence continues at coordinate 7,105 of CASFOT010000061.1, read as the reverse complement.
CCCAAAGCCGTAATTTCAGCAAGCGTCGTAGCGCCTGCACGGCAAACGATCAAATCGATATGCGATAAGATCGCTAACTGATCTACATAATCCACGACATGTATATGTGGATAATTTTTAAAGACTGCTGGATCCATAGGATTATTTTTCCCACATACATATAAGATCTGACAATCTTCTTTCACTTTTCCAAGCGCATCTTTCATTAATTCATTGATCGAGCTAGAACCTAGAGAGCCCATCACGATCAAAATCGTCTTGCGCTGAGGATCCAATCCCAGCGAACGAAAATACGCTTCATCAAATGCTGCCTGTGCAGCAAATGTCGCACGCGGATTCCCCAATAATCGTGTTTTATTTGAATCAAATTGTGATAGACACTTTTCATAGCAGCAGACGATCGCATCTGCCTTCTTCATCACTAATTGATTTGCCTTTCCAATGATCGAATTTTGTTCATGGATCATAGTTGGAACACCCAGATGATGCGCTGCTAAAATCACTGGTGCACTTACATATCCTCCAAAACCAACCACAATCTGAGGTTGATAAGTTTCTATATATCGTTTTGCTTTGCGATAAGCACGCAATAGCAAAGCAACCGCTTTCGCTTTGTTGACCACATTTCCAACGAGTCCGCTGGTATGCAGAGGAAGAAACAAGTATCCTTTTTCTGGGATCAGCGTTGACTCCATGCGATCATCATTGCCAACAAAGATGATTTCCGCCTGTTTTCCATAACGTTGTTTTGCGCCTTCTGCCAGTGCCAGTGCAGGATAAATATGACCACCGGTCCCACCGGTAGCAATCATCATTTTCATAATTAACTCTCCTCATATCAGTCTATTCATCAGCGAGCATTTGCCCACTTTTTTTATCGTCTTTATCTTTTGCGAAAGATTGCACTCGTATTATACCACAGAACATCTTGAATGGCAGTGCAAATATCGAAAAAAGAAGAGCCTGTCATCTGCTCTTCTTTCTCATCTTATCTGATACGGTCTCTGTCATTAGCGATGCTCATCAGCAAGCCCATGCTCGACATCATCACAATAAGCGAGCTTCCTCCATAAGAAATGAATGGAAGTGTGATTCCTGTCACAGGAAGCAGGCCTACTACGACACCTAAATTGATCAGCACTTGAATGGCAAACAATGCTGTTAAACCAATCGCTGTATAACATAAAAAAGAATCTTGCTGGGACAGCGCGATCTGCACTCCTTGAAAAATAATTGCCGCGAAGAGCGCCATCAAACCGGCGCAACCGATAAAACCGAATTCTTCTGCAAAAATAGCAAAAATAAAATCGGTTTGCGGTTCAGGCAGATAGAAATGTTTCTGCATCGATTGATCAAAACCACTCCCTAAAACACCTCCCGGCGCGATTGCAAATAATGACTGTATGATCTGAAATCCGCTTCCCAGCGGATCTTTCCAAGGATCAAGAAAAGAAGTGATCCGAGCCATTCGATAAGGCGCAGAAAAAATCAATGCAGCGAGTCCCATACAAGCCGCTGCGGCCATCCGCATAAAATAGCTGATTGGTGCATCCGCTGCCAGAAGGATCACCACTACCGAGCAAGCCATCACGACCCCGCTGCCAAAATCTGGCTGCAGTAAAATCAAGCCAAACCCGATCCCTAGCAATAAAAAAGGAATGAACAGATCTTGAAAAAAATGTTTGATCCGGTATTTTTTCGCAAGAAAATCGGAAACATAAAGAATAATCGCAATCTTAAAAAACTCGCTTGGTTGAATCATAAAGCTGCCAACGCCAAACCAGCTTCGGCTTCCGTTACGCAATACACCGATCCCGGGAATGAGGACAAGGATCAATGTCACCACACTGAGCCAAAATAATTTTCGGGCATGACGCCGTAAAAACCGAATTGAAATATGAGAGCAGACAAACATGGCAACAAAACCCAGCAAAGCAAATATCCCTTGCCTCCACAGATAATACCAAGGATCATCAAATTTATACGCTGCCCAAATGCGAGAACTGCTTGCGACCATCACAAGACCTATGATCGTTAACAAAAAAACTTCTAATGTCAATAGACGGCATCTCCGTGTCCACATCTTATCACCTTCGTTTCACTATATGTAGATCAGCAGACTTCTCATACCTCATTTCAACACTGCAAAAAGAAAGAATGCTGATCGTTCATCAGCATCCCATCTCATTGCTCAAGAATAATCGTTTCATCCCATACCTTCAATCGCGCATGAAGCAGGATACGATGATCCGAGTTCAAACCATAATCCAGATCACATGTGCTCAACACGATCAACGGATCATGCACATTTAGATCTTCCACCTCACGGGTCAGGTCTCCTTGTGCATAAAGCAGCTGCAAATAACTTAAACGTTGATCATCATTCCCAAACCACGTCTGATACAGATCTGAATCCGAAGTTGTCTTTGTCAGTGCCAAAATATCACAACGATACGTCTGTTCTGGTGTCAAGATATACAAGTATGGATGCGATTCGAAAAATGAAGCATCCGCAAATGATGCCACTTGCGTAAACATTTCTGAACTGCTTATGACACTGTGCCCATAGATGATCGATTGAAAATCCGAAAAATCGGAAGATGCATTTGCATCCAAAAAAATAGCACCGATCAAATTTGAAGCCCCCAGCGAAGAATGATCAAGATAAAAATCATTGTCTTTCCCTTGAACGATCGGATAATTGATCACTGTATCCGGCACATAGATCCAGCCGACGATATCTGAATTTGCATTTTGTAATGATTCCCAATCTGGCTGTAGCGTGATAACGGTTTCTTCCTCTTTTTTATCTTCGACCAATACCATTTGTTCAACCTTTTTCTGTGTATCATGATCTTCTTTCTCTTGGATCAATAAAGGAATCAAATTCCATAAGGAAAAGATCATGATACCTAAAAAAAACAAAATTGCCAGATTATATATCCAATTTCTTTTCTTTTTTTTCATATAATACCTCTCGTATTATCATTTATAACATAAAAAAAGTCATAACTCCACCCAAAAGTGAAGCTATGACATCAGAAACCATTTCTTATTTAGTCAATTTAGAAGCTGCTGCCTCATCTACGATGACAACGACATCTTTATGATTTTGCAATACAGAAGCTGGCCATTCAGGTGTAACATCACCTTCAACCATTGCTTTTACAGCATCTGCTTTATTTTCTCCTGTTGCAACCAACAAGATTTTCTTTGCTTTCATGATCGTTGCAATACCCATTGTAATTGCATGTGTCGGCACTTTATTGATATCACCTTCAAAGAAACGTGCATTATCTACTCGAGTCTTTTCTGTCAATGTGACGATATGTGTCTCTTCATCAAACGGTGTACCTGGTTCATTGAAACCAATGTGTCCATTAGCACCGATGCCTAACACCTGAATATCTACGCTGACATCTTCCATTGCTTTCTCATATGCTTCACAATCTGCTTTTGTATCACCGTATGGTACGTGTACATTTTCTTCTTTTACATCAATGCCAGAAAACAGATTTTCGTGCATGAATGTCCAATACGATTGTTCATGATCGCGTGGAATACCTACGTATTCATCCAAATTAAATGTTTGAACATCCGCATAGCTTGTTCCGTTTTCTTTATGATCTTTGATCATGTTCTGATACAAACCAATCGGACTAGACCCAGTTGCAAGGCCTAATACAGGTGCTTTTTTACCAGTGATTACTTCTTTCATCACCTCAAACGCTTTTTGGCTGACTGCGTCATAGTCTTTCACAATAATTACTTCCATGTGATTTTCCTCCTATTTTCCCTCTTTTTTTATTATATCACACCTCTATTTAGAAGGCGCTTTTTTTTCATTTTTTTTTGCAAAAGAACAACTAGAAGACTTCTATTGTATAACCGCAAGCAAAACGCTCTCCTGGTGAAAGCAGCATGGTTCCTTCACGGTGATAAAAGTCTTCTTTTACTTCTGAAAAATCGCCATGTCCAAACCACGGTTCCAAACATACGAATGGTGCTCTCTCTTTTGGCGTCCAGATGGCAAACAATGGAAATCCTGTTAAAGAGATCTTCACGCCATGCCCCTTTGGTCCAGCCAAGACAGCAGAAGCACTTTTCATCCCCTTATAGATCAATGTAGGATATTTTTCAAATGTCCCATAATCCAAAGATAAGTTCTGCATCTCTACCGTTTTTTCACTGTAAGGCGTTTTGCCTTCCGGATCCGGTATGATCTGTGTCAATGTTTCTGGATCCGCAAATGTTACTGTATAATCTTCAAATGTTTCTCCTTCACATAATGGGCACAAGAATCCTGGATGCAAACCAAAAGTAAACGGCATATCCTTCGAACCTGTATTCGTAATGACATAGCGAATGGCCAATGTCGCTCCGTCTAACGCATAATGAATCTCATAATGGAAATCAAAAGGATATTGTTTCAGCGTCTCTTCGTCACTGTTGATTTCCATGACTACTTCTCCAGCATCGCCTTTAGCTTCTGTCAAGGTCAGATAGCGGATCAATCCGTGATTCTTCATCGCATACGTTTGCCCATCGATCACATAATCCTTCGTGAATGTATTTCCTACCAGCGGAAACAGTGTTGGATTTTTCCCTCCCCAATAAGGTGTATCTCCTTGATACATATACTGAATTCCTGTCTGTTTATCCGTGAAAGACGCAATTTCTCCTCCTTTTGTCGTAAAAGTCACTTCATAACGCTCATTTTCTAATTTCATATTCGTTGCTCCTTTATCTTTGCTTTCATTATACATCCATTCGAAACAAATGAAAAAGAAAACCGCAGAATTCTGCGGTCTATTGCGGATCCTTTACAAACAATAACAAGACGCCGCCAACAAGCATCATCGGAATCAGGCCTAAGATCCCGATATTGGTCTGTCCGCTGATCATGATGATCAATGAGATCATCATCGGCCCTAAAATGGAAGAGAATTTAGAAAAGACAGAGAAGAAACCAAAAAACTCATTACTATCTTCTTTATCCGGGATCAATCGCGTAAAGTACGAACGCGATGTTGCCTGGATCCCACCCTGGAACATACCGATCAAGATTCCTACGACCCAGATGAAGTTCACATTAACAGGAATCAAAGAGCCGCACACAATGATTGCAATATAGCCTATAATGCTGACAAACAGCATCGCTTTCGATCCAAATCGTTTGACTAATTTTCCAAAATAGATCGCACATGGAAAACAGAATAAATTGATAACAATGACCAATACAAGGCTCATGACATCGCTGACACCCATATCCGTTGCTAAGGATACCGCCATCTTGATCACTGTATTGACACAATCTATATAGAAAAAATAGGACAAACAGAACAAGAAGATATTCCGATTGCGCCGCACATTTCGGAATGTCGCCCATAAACGCTGGAAAGATGCTTTTACCACATGATCAACTGGATCATGAAATTGACGTTGACGCACATTTTTCAGCATCGGACGAGAATAGACCAGCCACCACAGCACAGCCATGGCCATCGTCAATCCGCAGCCCCATCGATAGGTCAATGTGAACGGTCCGATTTGAACATCTCCAAACAAGGTAACGATCGCAAACGGAATCACAAAAACCAAAAATGGCACTGTAGAACCGATGTACCCCCACGCATAACCTGCCGCCGATACACGATCGACCCGTTCATCATCTTCACACACATCTACAATGAATGCATCATAAAAAATAATTGAGCCATTATAGCCGATCATTGCAATCACAAAAATGATCAATGCCATTCGATAATCAATGAATGGCAGAGCCAGTGCAAAGCCGCCGACGATTCCGATATAGAGAAAAAAGCGGAACATCTTCATTTTCATCCCTTGATAATCCGCGACCGTTCCCAAGATCGGAGACATCAAAGCCAGCAACAATCCGTAGACCGTATTTGCCCAGCCCACATAGACACTGGAATCTCCCGGTGTGATGTTCGCTATCAACAATGGGAAGATTACCGTACACGTCGTCAATACCTGCGCTGAATTTCCCACGTCATATAAGATCCAGCTGGCTTCTTCTTTTGTATACCCTAATTTTTCAAGAAATCTTGTAAACATCATCATCCCTCACTTTTACAACCTGATTTATTATAAAGCATTTTTTGAAAAGAAACATCAGATAAAGATCAAATTATCGTGATTTTTCATCATTTTCTTTCAATGCTCATTCCTCAGATGAAAAAATTGTTGCAAATGCAGAAGGAACCGTTTTGCGATCGGTGTAAAAACCTGATGTTTCAGCCATAACAAATAGAGATCATTCTCTAAACAAGGCATGAGCGGACGGAAAACCAGACCGCTTTCATCACTGGTATCGATCAAGTGTTCAAATGTCAAAAGATAACCAAGACCTTCTCTTGCGAACACTGAGCCATTATAGGCCAAGCGGAATGATCCTTCCAAAAGCAGCTGTTCCCTTTTTTCGCCGCACCATCGAGGCAAATCTCCTTCCCAGCTTTGCTGTGAACAAAACAAAGGCAAGCCGATCAGGTCCTCAAAGCAGACTGCTGCTTTTTTTGCCAATGCACAATCCACCGGCATGACAACGCCCCAGCGATCGCTGCCAGGCATCTTTAACGCATGGTATTTTTGATGATCTGGTTCTTCTACGACAAGTGCGAGATCCAACAGACCGCGGTCTAATCGTTCCAGCACCTGCTGACTGTCACCGCTGGTGATATGATAATGAAACCCGGGATACGATTCTTTAAACTGTTTGATGGCCTGTGCAAGGAAGCGGATCTGATAGGATTCTGCACACCCTAAATACACATGCCCGCCAACCAGATCATCCATAGTCAGGAATTCTCGTTTGATCTTATCGCTCATCGCAATCAGATCTTCTGCCCGTTTTTGCAGCAACGCACCTTCTTGTGTCAATTCGATGGAAAAACTATGGCGTATAAACAATCGCTTTCCTAATTCTTCCTCTAGACCTTTCAGCTGTTTTGACAAAGCTGATTGTGATACATGCAAACGTTGTGCTGCTCTGGTCATATTTTTCTCCTGTGCTGCTTCCAAAAAATAACGTAATGTTCGAATCTCCATCTGACCACCTCACGGTCATTTTGTCATGATATGA
>CASFOT010000060.1 GCA_949296305.1 uncultured Erysipelotrichaceae bacterium | reverse complement strand
GAATAACGCATTGATTGAAAACAGAAACAAAACAATCAAATTACTGAAACACAGCAGCAATGGCTATACGAACTGGAAAAGATTCAGAGCCAGGGTCCTATATACATTAAATGATGATATATCGATAAAGATATAGTAAAAAGAAGTATGGTTGTCCATAAGATGGAATACCCATACTTCCTGTTTACATCTTTACTACTTGTGGGGTTGTCTTCACCCCATGGTAATCTAGACCCTATAACTTGGAAACCCCTAGTTATTGTGGATTACCAAAAATGATTGATTCTATCAGAACTAGGAAGACAAAATCATCTAAAAAAGAAAAACCTGCTTGAATTACAAACAGGCTTAGAATTAAAACTTATTTTACAGCATCCTTTAAAGATTTGCTAGCCTTGAACTTAGGCGCTTTTGATGCAGGAATCGGCATTTTCTCTTTTGTAGCTGGATTGATCCCCATACGTGCAGGACGCTCAGTTACTTCGAATTTACCAAAACCACTGATATCTGCTTTACCGCCTTCTGCTAAGACGTTCGCAATTTCTTCAAAAACAGTATCTACAGCAATTGTTGCGTTTTTCTTGCTGATATCTAACTTTTCTGCAACACATTCAACTAATGCTTTTTTGTTAATGATTTTGTCCATTGTTTATTACCTCCATGTATTGTAAATACATGAATATATTATCATTATCATTTTTAGATTTCAATAGATTTTTACCCTTTTTTCCGGTCTGCCAAAAGCTGTCATTTTACTTCTTTTTCCATCAGTTACAGCACGATTGCAATTACATTTCCTTTCCCTTTATTTACTAATTTAGTCAAAATATCTTGTAATCTTACTCTTGCTGCTTCAGGGATCAATGACAATTTCACATTGAGACCATCGCGTATCAAATCTGATAATTTTCTGCCAAAGATATCAGAATCCCAGATTGCTTCTTCATCTTTTCCGTCATCTCGTAAAAGATATCGAATCAATTCTTCACTTTGTTCTTTTGACCCAATAATTGGTTCAAAACAACTTTCTACATCTACTTTAATCATATGAATGCTCGGTGCGATTGCTTTTAAGCGAACACCATAACGACTTCCCTGCTTAACAATCTCAGGCTTGCTTAATGAGATATCATGAAGAGAGGCACTAGCAAATCCATATCCAGTTTGTTTGACCATTTGTAAAGCACTTGCTATCGTATCATATTCTCTTTTTGCCTTGCTGAAATCCTGCATCAGTGATAGAAGTTCGCCTTTATCTTTTACTTCTATTCCAATGATTTCTTTCAATACTTGTTGATAAAGACCGCTGATGGTATTGATCTCCACATTAACGATTCCTTCACCTGTATCAATATCTGCAATATTACTAGTTTCAATGAACTCATTTTCATTTAACAAATGGGTAATATTTTCTACTTCGCGTAATTTCTCGATGTTTGATATACTGGTTGCCAATGTTTCATTTACACTTTTTTTCAACCAATGATCTTCATCAAGGATGGATACCCAATTAGGCATGTTAATATTTATCTGTGATACAGGAAATTCATAAAGAGCTTCTCGTAAAATATGATGCACATCTTCTTGAGTCATCTGATTGACTGCAAGCGTTAAAACAGGTACATCGTAACGCTCTTTTAATTTTTCTGCCACCATTTGTGCTGGGCCAGCATGAGGTGTCGCACTATTCACCAAGATGATAAAAGGTTTGCCGATTTGCTGTAATTCTTCTATGACTTCGTTTTCAGCATCAATATATGCATCACGGGATAAATCGGTAATCGTTCCATCAGTAGTAATTACGATGCCGATGGTCGAATGATCGCTGATTACTTTCTGTGTGCCCGTTTTTGCAGCCTCATTAAAAGGTACTGGTTCATCATCCCATGGTGTCCGCACCATACGAATGCCATCTTCATCTTTATAGCCTTTTGCCTGAGGAATTACATAGCCAACACAGTCTACTAGTCGCACATTCGCATGAAAGCCATCATCGAAGGTGATATTGGCTGCAGTATTGGGAACAAATTTGGGTTCCGTCGTCATGATCGTTTTACCAACGCCCGCTTGAGGCAATTCATCGATCATACGTGCTTTTTCATATTCGTCTTGTATATATGGGATGACTGCCTGCTGCATAAAATTTTTGATAAATGTAGATTTCCCTACACGTACTGGTCCTACCACACCTAAGTATATATCGCCACCCGTACGTTTTCCAATATTCTTGAGTAAGTCACTCGTATCCATAACGTTCCTCCCTTAGTCATTTGTAACTTATGAGAGAAATCGAAAGATTATGACAAGAATAATAAAGTGGACCTATTGTATATTCCCTACTTCAGCAAGTTGCAGCTGCGGATTTTGTTGAGTTGCCCATTTAATGCCCCAATTATTTGCAAAAATAATCAAATTTCTTCCTTTTAAATCACGTACGCGCTTTGATTCGGAAGTCAGATTCAACGTATTCGGATCTAATCCTTCATTTAAGATCCAGCGTACGCATTGATATGGTAAAATCTCTAGTTTAATATCTACGTTGTATTCGCTTTTCAAGCGTTGCTCTAAAACGTCGAACTGCAAAACGCCTACGCCTCCAACGATAATTTCTTCCATACCTATATTTATTTCTTGAAAGACCTGAATGGCCCCCTCTTGAGCGATTTGGGTGATGCCTTTCAAAAACTGCTTTCGTTTCATAGTATCTTTTTGTGTAACTCTAGCAAAATGTTCCGGTGCGAAAGTTGGAATTTTTTGGAATTCAATCGACATTGAAGAATCGCATAATGTATCACCAATAGAGAAAATTCCAGGATCAAAGACACCGATCACGTCACCCGCATAAGCTTCCTCAACGATTTCTCGTTCCTGTGCCATGAATTGTTGCGGCTGAGCCAGTTTGATCTTACGTTTTCCCTGTACATGGTATACTTCCATGCCCTTTTCAAAACGGCCTGAGCATATACGCATAAATGCAATTCGATCTCGATGCGCTTTATTCATGTTTGCTTGAATCTTAAAAACAAATGCAGAAAATTCATTACGTAATGGATCGATGATTTTTTCATCTATGGTTTCTCTTGGTAAAGGTGAAGTTGTCATTGACAAAAAATGTTCCAAAAAAGGCTGAACGCCAAAGTTTGTCAGTGCACTGCCAAAAAAAACAGGTGTCAATTCTCCTCTAGAAACACGTTCTAAATCAAATTCAGTTGCTGCTATATCTAATAATTCGCTATCCTCTTTCAGTTTTTCAAAAAAATGTTCACCGATAACTTCTATAAATGAATCATCATCTAATGATCCTTCAGTTACTTTTGCAGCCTGCATACCATGATCACCACCATGAAAAGCGATAATGCGGCGATGATCACGTTCATAAACACCTTGAAATTCTTTACCAGAGCCAATTGGCCAGTTCATAGCATATGTTTCGATGCCTAATTCACTTTGGATGTGTTCTAATAACAGAAACGGATCCATCGCTGAACGATCCATCTTATTTATAAACGTAAAAACCGGGATATGGCGCAGCAAACATACTTTGAATAACTTTTTGGTTTGAGCCTCTACACCCTTGCTGGCATCAATTACCATTACAGCAGAATCCGCAGCCATCAATGTGCGATAGGTATCTTCACTAAAATCCTGATGGCCAGGCGTATCTAGTATATTGATGCAAAAACCGTCATATTCAAATTGCATTACAGAACTCGAAACTGAAATACCACGTTTCTTCTCAATTTCCATCCAATCACTAACTGCATGTTTATTCGTTTTCTTTCCTTTTACTGAACCAGCCTCTAAAATGGCACCACCATATAACAATAGTTTTTCAGTTAACGTCGTTTTTCCTGCATCGGGATGTGAAATGATGGCAAATGTCCTACGACGCTGGATCTCTTCAGCGAAATTCATCAAAACCCCTCCAAATCATAACGATAAAAATTATAACATCATCAACGAAACACCACAACAAAATTAAATGATTTATGATGAAGTTCAATAAAAAATGCCATAAGCTCCTTTTACTTATGGCAGATATACAAAACTTATTCCTCAGCTTTAAGATCCCTCAACATAAGATCTCGAGCAGATTGTTTAGGATCTTTATTTTCATAAAGAACGCTATAAATCTCATTGATGATCGGCATATCTACACCCATCTTTTGTGCTAGTTCATGAGCAACTTTTGCCGTCCGAACTCCCTCAACTGTTTTCTTGTTATATTTCCAATAAACCTGTGCATCATTCGCTTTTCCAATTTCATAACCTGCTTGAAAATTACGGGAATGCACACTGGAACATGTAACGATCAGATCACCAATTCCAGTCAAACCATTGAATGTTTCTTTCTTACCACCCATTGCAACACCAAATCGGATCATTTCTGCTAAACCACGTGTCATCAACGCTGCACGTGTGTTGTCACCATACCCTAATCCACTAAGTACACCGCTAGCGAGAGCGATCGCATTTTTTAAAGCAACGCCCGTTTCACTGCCAATCTCATCGTTACCGGTGTATACGCGTAAATATTCATTAGAAAACAGATGCTGAATCGTTTTTGCATCCTCATCATTTAAAGAAACTGCACAGATTGCTGTCAGTAATCGGATAACGACTTCTTCTGCATGGCTAGGTCCGATCAAAGAAACCACACTGTGTAGGTGATCCGGTGAAATGTTTTTTCGAATCACTTCCGAAATGCGCTCATTTGTTGTTGGATGAAATCCTTTAGATGTATTAACGAAAATAACGCTTTTTTTCAACAATGGATCTATCTGCAAACATACAGATTCAATTGCAATGGTCGGAACACTTAAAACGATAACATCTGCGTCAGCTACGACATTAACGTCCATCGTTGCATGAAGATCTGGATTTAATTCCACACCTTCGAAAAACATTGAATTTCTATGATTTTGTTCGATATCATCAATCTGTTCTTTGCAATTTCCATAAATCATCACTTCTTCATGATTATCGCAAAGTACCTGTGCTAATGCGGTACCCCAACTACCACTACCTATTACTACTGTTTTCATCTGTATCACCTAACTTCTTTCTCTAGCAATAATGCGAATCGTCGTTCCCTCAAAGCCAAAAGCTTCCCGCAATCGATTTTCTAAAAATCGTTTGTAGCTAAAATGCAACAGCTCAGGATCATTGACAAATAAAACGATTGTCGGCGGACAAACACTGACTTGCGATGCATAATAGATTTTCAGACGTTTTCCATTATGCGGTTTCGGCGGATCCATCAATTGCGCATCCATGATCACTTCATTTAAGATGTTCGTTTGAATACGCAATGCTGAATTATCATGCACCTGATCAATTAAAGGCAGTAACTGAGCGATCCTTTGTCGTTTTAGTGCAGATACGAAAACAATCGGTGCATAAGATAGGTATAGAAATTGCGCCCGTAATTTCTTTTCGATTTCTGCCATTGTATGGGTATCTTTTTCTACTGTATCCCATTTGTTATAGACGAGGATAACACCTTTTCCAGCTTCATGCGCATAACCAGCAACATGCTTATCCTGTTCACGCAATCCGCTTTCTCCGTCCAATACGACCAAAACCACATCACTGCGTTCGATGGCGCTCATAGCGCGCATGATAGAATATTTCTCAACATTTTCATAGATCTTGCCACGTTTCCGGATTCCTGCAGTATCAATAATCACGTAATCTTTTCCATCACTGCGGAATGGTGTATCAATCGCATCCCGAGTGGTGCCTTCCACATCAGAAACAATAACCCGATCTTGATTCAAGATTGCATTCACCAACGAACTCTTTCCTACATTTGGACGGCCGATCAAACAGAAGCTGGTAATACCTTCGTAATCGTTCTTGTTATCCTCTGGTAATAATGCTACTGCCTGATCTAGAATATCACCGATCCCAATACCATGTATACCAGAAAGCGCTATAGGTTCACCAACTCCTAAGCTGTAAAAATCATATAAGTTATACGATAAAGACTGATCATCAATCTTATTTACACCTAAAATGATCGGTTTGTTTGCTCTTAATAACATCCGAGCAATAAATTGATCGTCGGATGTAACGCCGTCTCTTCCGTTGACTAAAAACAAGATGCAATCCGCTTCATCAATTGCAATTTCCACCTGCATCTGTATTTCTTGCTGAAAAGGCTGATTATCAATTTGGATACCGCCTGTATCAATCAATTGAAATTCTCTTGTCAGCCATTCTACTTTTCCATAAATCCGATCTCGAGTTACGCCAGGAGTATCCTCTACAATACTTTTACGCTCTCCGATCAAACGATTAAAAATGGTAGACTTCCCTACATTTGGCCGTCCGACAATTGCTAACGTTCCTTTTTTCATCGGACCCCTCCTTTATTTATTTAACGCTTCAAGCAGCTGCTCGATCGCACAACGAACTTCTTCTATACTCATGTCAGATGTATCAATCTCTACTGCATCTGTTGCTTTTTTCAGCGGTGATGTTAAACGATGCGTATCTTGATAATCTCGCTTTTCTATATCTTCAGAAATCGTTTTAAAGTCGGCTTCGATTCCTTTTTGCAGATATTCTTCATAGCGGCGCTTTGCTCTTGCTTCAACGCTTGCAATCATGAAAACTTTTAATTCAGCATCAGGTAATACGACTGTTCCAATATCCCGGCCATCCATGATATATCCTTTATTTTTAGCGATTTCTCGCTGCATTTGAACTAATCGTTCACGAACGGATGGAAATACGCTAATATTGGAAGCAACCATTGATATCTGATTTTCTCGAATTTGTGTAGATACATCTTCATGATTGATAAATACATGTCCATCGCTATCAAAATCAATACTCATCGAATCAATCATCGCTGCTAATGCTGCCTCATCATTTTGATCGATCCCTAAACGAACCGATTGATATGCTACACAACGATACATTGCGCCTGTATCCAAATGTGAATAACCTAACTTTTTTGCAAGCATTTTAGCAATTGTACTTTTCCCAGCAGCGCTTGGTCCATCAATTGCAATATTAATCTTCATAGTTATCTATATTCCTTTCTACTTCATCTTTTAAAATACATTGTTTTTCTAAAAGAACCCTCCAGCTTCTTTCAACCAATAAATAGTGACTGCAATAACTGCGATCAATGCAATGATCAAAACAAGCAAAATAACATTTAAAATTCGATTCGATTTTGATACCTTTGCATGTAAATCATTCAGTTCGTCTTCATAATCATCCATCTGCATACGGATTTGTGAAGTCTCTGCAATCAAGCGTTCTTCATTTACAAATGTATCATCAAGATTCGGTAAATCTTCTTTCTTTTCCTCTTCAACAAAGTCTTTTGTTTCAAGTATTTTTGTTTCCTCAGTATTTTTTGCTTCTTCAGCCGGTTCTTCTTCAGTTTCTGGCACAGCTTCCTTTTTAGATAGAGGTGTTACAGGATTGATTCGTTTCAAAGGAGTCTCTTGCAATAAAGAAGCGTATGTTTCTACTTGAACATTCGATTCCATATGATCCTTTTTTTCATTCTCTTCCAATTTTTCATATTCGTTAAACAATTTATCCATTTCCGCCTGTAATTCTTCATGAGAAAGCGACTCTGTATAAGCAACATCAGCATCTTCTTCTTTTTCTTTTTGCTCAAATGTTTCATCACGAATTGAGTCATAATGCTGTGTCCTGCGGCGACGATTTTCAGGGTCTAAATGAAGAAGAATATCAATCTGAGTATTATCACTAAGACGCGTTCCTTTTTCTAAGTTATATTCTTTTACTTCATTTAAAAAATCGTCTAAATATTCATTATGAAATGTTTCTTTTCCAGTATCATAAGTACGATTGACGTCGATTTCTTTTGAAAAGCGTAATGGTTTATGAGAATGTTTGTTTTCTTCTTCTTGTGCAGAATCTTTTGATTCAATATCAAGCAAATGTTTTTGCAGTTCGACTGGTTCAATTGTTGGTTTTGTTGAAACCGTATTTTGATCTACTGACTCACGCAGTTGTTTATATTTTTCGACACGAGATAATTTTTCCATAATAAAAGCCTCCGCTTCCTATACATTATAGCATAACTTAATCAAAGTTTTTATAAATTGTTACTCAAAACACATTTATCTTTGATGATCATCCCTCTTAGTTAACACAAGCAAATATAAAAAAATAACTGCTATACCCGTCTTTAGAAGTTTGCACCATAATTCTTTGGTAGAGCCTTATGCTCCTATATGCCGATATTCCCGATTTTATCGGGTTTTTTTATGGTAAAAATTTTTTT
The DNA here is from genome assembly GCA_949296305.1 of uncultured Erysipelotrichaceae bacterium. Lineage (GTDB taxonomy): Bacteria > Bacillota_I > Bacilli_A > Erysipelotrichales > Erysipelotrichaceae > Merdibacter. The sequence continues at coordinate 136 of CASFOT010000060.1, read as the reverse complement.
ACTTTTTTTGTGTTTTATGTTATAATAATGGTGTAAATGTGTAATTGTTCGGAGGTGTTTCTCTTGGCCTACTTTTTAAAGAAAACCTTGCGCGGTGATCGTCTTTATCTCTCCATTTATGAGAGTTTCTATTCCC